>CAMCMP010000012.1 GCA_945876095.1 Chitinophaga pinensis | reverse complement strand
AGTAAAAAATAACCTTGTATTGCCATCCCTTTTTCCAAAATGAACATGGGGGTCGACTATTAAAATAAATTAACAATTCAACAAAACCAATACTTTCAACCGATAAAAATTACATTTTTAAGTTTAGTCGGTTGGTAGTGAAAAAATATATAATTCCAAGCCATCCCAAAAAGAAAACCGTAAAAACGAATAAAACAGGCACTATAAACACACTATTCAAGACCTTTACACCTAATTATCAATAACTTAAGTGAATCAATTAGGGATACCTTGAAAATTAAAACAGTGTCTTTTTTACCTGACCCTTAGAAAATAAAATTAAAAACGCATTTCTGGAATTTCACCTTCAATTATCAACTTTCCTTCTGTTGCCTTGATAATATCGTCAATACTTATACCAGGTGCCCTTTCAACTAATTTAAACCCGCCTTCTGGTAAAATTTCCAACACTGCTAATTCAGTAACTATTTTTTTTACGCAACTCATACCTGTTATCGGTAAAGTGCACTTTTTTAAAAGCTTTGACTTGCCATCCTTACTTACATGCTGCATAGCAACTATTATATTTTTTGCAGATGCTACTAAATCCATCGCCCCTCCCATCCCTTTGACCCTTTTTCCTGGTATTTTCCAATTAGCAATATCGCCATTTTCAGATACTTCCATTGCTCCCAGAATAGTTAGATCAATGTGCTTTCCTCGTATCATGGCAAAACTTTCTGCAGAATCAAATAGTGAAGATCCAGGTTGTAAACTAATTGTCTGTTTGCCTGCATTTATAAAATCAGCATCCACTTCCTCCTCAAAAGGATAGGGCCCGATTCCTAATAAACCATTTTCGGATTGCAGAACAACCTGTATATTTTCGGGTATATAATTTGCAACTAAGGTAGGAATTCCGATTCCTAAATTTACATAATAACCATCTCTGAGTTCTTTCGCAATTCGCTGCGCAATTTGGTTTTTATCGAGACCTACACAATTTTTTGAAATATTGGAATTATCAGAAACTGTATTAATGAGCGGGTTTGAAATAGTTCTTTGCTCAATTCTTTTTTGATAATGACTCCCCTGAAATATTCGATTCACATAGATTCCTGGAACATGAATTCCATTTGGGTCTAATTCCCCTACTGGTACCAAAATTTCTACCTCAGCAATTGAAATCTTACCTGCTGCGGCCATCATTGGTGCAAAATTTCTTGCAGTTCCTCTGAATATTAAATTACCGGCTGTATCTCCTTTCCAAGCTTTAATAATGGAAAAGTCTGCTTGTAACCAAGATTCTAACAAGTACATTTTTCCATCAAAAACTTTAACTTCCTTTCCAATCGCAACCTCAGTGCCTACGCCTGCTGGTGTATAAAAAGCTGGTATACCTGCACCACCAGCCCGAATTCGTTCAGCCAATGTTCCCTGAGGAATTAATTCAACCTCTAGTTCGCCTGACAATAGTTGTCTTTCAAATTCTTGATTTTCTCCTACATAAGAAGAAATCATTTTTTTTACTTGCCCTTTATTTAACATCAATCCTATTCCGAAATCATCCACTCCTGCATTATTAGAAATACAAGTCAAATTTTTTACCCCCATCTTAACTAATGAAGCAATTGAATTTTCAGGAATTCCGCATAAACCGAAACCGCTTAACATCAAAGTTGCTCCATCCTTTATATCAGCAACTGCATCATCCGAATTAAATACTACTTTTTGTATCATGATATTTACTAAGTTCATGTGTAAAGACAATAACTCTCTTTAGTAAAAATAATGTAATAGAATTTCAATAACCAAATTTATTTACTAGGCTCTTATTGATTTCAAAGACCATAAATAAAACATTTAGGGTATAGATTTATATTTAAATTATTAAAAAAATATTATTTGTATTTATTACTTTAAAGGCTACATTACAATAGAATGAATAGGCAAATTAATTAAAAAAAATACGAGCATAATTTATTAAATGAAGAAATACTACCCATCAGTTCGCAACATTCACTTGTATTTTGGATTATTCATCAGCCCATTCGTGCTTATTTTTAGTATAAGTGCGCTTGTATTAAATCATACAGACTTCATTAATAAAACTAATCCGATTAAAAATTTACCCGATATCAAAACAAGAATTGATAAAATTCCTTATGATACTACTGATTTACAAACTGCTAAAGGGATTATTAAAAAACTTGGAATAAAAGGGGAGATAGATTATGTTTCTCAAAATGACAATCAAATTTCTTTTCCAGTAATATTGCCAGGGTTAACTACAAAAATTAAAATAAATAAACAAACGAAAGAAGTATTAATAACTAGAAAGGAGGAAGGTTCCTTAAGAGCAACCAATTTTCTTCATAAGATGCCAGGCCCTCACAATGTAAAACTCCGAGGTAACTCTTTATTCATGCAGAACTGGAAAATTGTAGCAGACTTAGTGGTTTACATACTATTATTCCTTTCTGCAAGCGGTATTTTTTTATGGTATTTCCTAAAAGCAGAAAGGAAATTAGGATGGGTGGCCATTATATTTGGAGCCATCAGTTTTACAGGACTTTTATTATTATTACTGAGATGAAATTCAAAATGTTAATTAAAAATATTACTTATACTAATCGCCGCCTTCATATCCATATTGGATTATTTTTGGTATTTTTTATATGGTTATTTTCTATATCAGGACTGTTGTTAAACCATAACGACTGGAAGTTTGCCAGTTTTTGGGAAGAGAGAAACCTAAATAAAAGTGTAACGCCAATCAATATTCCACCGGGTTTAGATAGTATGCAAATTATAAAAAATATGCTTTTTCAATTAAAAATTTCAGGCGAGGTGAATAATGTAAAATTGACTGCTGATAGTATTGATTTTAGCATTTCATATCCAGGCCATGTTAACAATATTCATGCTGATTTTAAAAAGTCAATTTGCATTCAAAACAAACTCTCGTACAACATTTGGGGAAAAATAAGAACCCTCCATACCTTCAATGGTGCCAATAGAAATAATCCTAGCATACAACCTAATTGGCTACTTACACGCGTATGGCGATTTTCTATGGATGCAATTGCAATAGGACTTATTTTTTTATCTTTTAGCAGTTGGATTATGTGGTATAAAATCCGAAAGGATTATTCCTGGGGATACCTTACGCTGATAGCAGGATTTACTATTGCTATTTACTTTGTTATTTTATTAAGACTTTAGGATTAGCACTTTTATTTCCCGATACATAAAATCCACGCCACTACTGGGTTTGGTTACATAAAACGAGGTACAAATAGGATACAAATATATAAAATGGATAGTTAGAGAGTTTGGCCGCCAGTGATTTCTATCATGAAATCGCTTTATGTTATTACTTATAATCATACCAAATAAATCTATGACTTTGTAACCTGCGTTATTTGATTTTTTTTTAAAAAGGCTTGAGCTGATCGTAGTTCATCTTTTCGGGTTCATTAGCAATTTTTTCTTTAATAGCCCTTAAAACCTATACAGTATCAAAGGTCTTTTCTATTTTTACTTTAGTCTTCATAATTAATAATCTCTTTAGGTGATCTAATATACGTCTACATATTTCAGGACTAGGCAGGTTGCTGAAGATGACCTAAAAATTAAGATCAGAAAAAAGTCTGGTACCAAACAGTCAAAAGAGTAAGGCAAAAAAATCCAAAAGCTACATTGGAGAATATTTGCGCACTGTTTGGTGTGTCAAGACAAGCATATTATGATGCAAAAAAGCAAGAGCAAAATATTACAATTGCACAAATGATAGTACTTTGTTTGGTACGAGAGACAAGGCAGATTATGCCTATGATTGGCACTAGGAAGTTAATACAACAATTATCAACCCCATTAAAAGAACATGGTATTAAAATGGGTAGAGATCAGTTATTTGAATTACTACGATACCATGGATTATTAGTTCGCAGAAGGCGTAGAATGGTAAAAACTACAGACTCTCATCACTGGTTGAAAAAGTACCCAAACTTAACTATTGGTCTCACTTTAAACGCGTCAGAACAGCTCTGGGTATGCGATATCACATACATAAGAACAATGCAAGGCTTTAGTTATTTAAGCCTAATAACGGATGCTTTTTCAAGAAAGATTGTTGGCTATTGCTTATACCCTACACTTGAAGCAATGGGTTGTGTGAATGCCTTAAAGATGGCAATGGACAGTAGAAGGAAAGATTGCAAACTTGTACATCATTCAGACAGAGGAATCCAATATTGTTCAACAGCATATGTAGAAATACTAAAGTATAATAAAATTGATATTAGTATGACTCAAAGCGGAAGCCCATATGAAAATGCATTAGCTGAAAGAATGAATGGGATACTTAAAAATGAGTTTTATCCAAAAAGAGTATACCAAAATCACAAAGAAGCTTTTAAAGTACTTGCTTCGAATATTGAAATATATAATTGTAAAAGACCACACTTAAGTTTAGGATATCTCACGCCAGAAATAGCTCATGAAAAAGAAGGTGAATTTACTAAAAGCTGGAAAGTATATCCAAAGAGAAAAAAAGAGGTTTTTTAAGGCATTGCAGAAGCACACATAAATAAAATCCGGCAATATATTAATTGCCGGATTAGTTTGTGTTCATCTGTTTGGAATATCCCTAGCAAGTTGCTCCTCAGCAGAGCTTGGTTATGTTTCTTCCAATAATATAAAGCTATTTACTTTATCGTAAATGACATTAATTTAAAATGACTAACTTTAGTTGTAAACAAAATCCAGGATTAAGAAATACCACTGTAAAGTAATACCAGGATTAATTTTTTAAAATGTAAGGTTTTTTCAGGACGAGTCAGGTAGATTGGAAAATCCACGTAAATTGACCCCCTAATAAATGCTTTAGGTGAAATAAGAATATGCATGATGATATGAATTGTAAAATGTTTGCTGTTTAGCTATTATTTAATTAATCGTGAATGGGCAAAATTTGAACAGGCTGCATTTATCAATCTCTATTCGCCATTCATCATTACCCTTCAAATATCAATATGTCAAACTTAAAATAGGACGAGTCATTTAATTCAATTGTTCAAATCGCTTTGCGGCCCCATGTTTGCCAACTTCTCCAATGCCAGATAAAGTGCTTGGTTGCCTGATGCTCCTTTGCCCATTGCCTGTATGCTAATATATAGTTGCTTAACCAATGCAAGACCGGGCAAAGACAATTGCATTGCCTCCGCTTCTTCAAGGCCGATAGTAAGATCCTTTACAAAATTATCTACTGAAAATCCAGGAGAATAATCTCCCTTTACAATCTTTGGTGCCAGCACATCCAGGCTCCAACAACTTGCAGCACCTTTGCTGATAGACTCCAACATTGTATTTAAATTCAATCCCGCCTTTACCCCATAAATCAACGCTTCGCATACGCCAATTAATGTTCCGGCAATGGTTATCTGGTTACACATTTTTGTATGCTGGCCAGCTCCTGCAACCCCTTGATAAACCATGTTTTTTCCAAACACTTCAAATAGGGGAAGCACTTTATCAACCACTTCTTTTTTTCCGCCAATCATAATAGACAGGTTACCATTGATTGCACCGAGTTGACCTCCAGACACCGGGGCGTCAATAAATTCAACTCCTACTTTCCCTGCTTCTTCAGCGATTTTTATAGCTAGACTTGGTTTCGTTGTAGTCATATCAATCAATACCGCTCCAGCTTTAAACCCTTTAAAAATGCCTTGCTCCCCGAAGTAACATTCCTCTACATCATTCGGAAAGCCGATGATGGTAAAAATAAATTCGGATGCGGCGGCCAGTTCAGCAGGTGTTTCAAACCAATTACATCCCATTTCAATTAAATCAACTGCTTTTTCCTTTGTACGGTTATGAATATTTACCTTATATCCAGCATTTACCAGATGTTTCACCATGGGATTACCCATTAAACCTGTACCTATCCAACCTATTTTTTTATCTTTCATTATAGATGTTTTTATTAATTATTATTTAAATGCCGCAATAAAAATGTAGATTCATTATTAATCATTTTATATTTCTCGGCTAATATTACCTTTTCAAATTTACTTCCAATGGGTTACACTACCTGTTTTATTACAACGGTTACTCATACAATCAAAGCGACATTTCAAATCATTCAAGCGGGGCACTTCACATTCCAACCAGCCATCTTACTGTTTAAAACCAAGGGCAGTAGACGCTCTCATTAATCTTAATTTCTTTATTAGCTTAACCTATTTGAAGCGAATTTTCGTTTGTAAGTTCGTCGCCGGCTCAAGCAACGTACCCCCAATCTGCCAAGAATGATTAATCATTGCCAGCCATTCAAATACCCTATTGCGATTTGCCAAATGCGATAGTTCAATCAAAGGAGAAGCATCTGTTAATAATTTTCTTTCTGCATTCAATTTATTTTAAAAAATTAAATATATCTGTTTAAACCAGGCTTATCGATTAAATTATTAATCTGCAAAGCTTATTAGGAATTAATAATATTTTAAATAAGTAATCTAGTTTCACCCGCTACAGCTATTTTTAACTTTAAACGGACGAAATAAATATTACCATTAACCCATTCTTATCTCTTGCCAAACCAATAAAGTAGTAAGCCATGGCCCATTCCAGGAGGATCGCTTGACCTCGCTGTCTGGAAGGCCATAAATTTACCGTTTGTTGCAACAACAGGATTAGCAGCTTTGCCTCCTTCGAAATCATTAAAATGAGTAAGCTGAACTAGGTTCTTTCCTGTTCCATCCAACTTTAGCTTCCAGATGTCGATATTGGATGACCCCCTTTGCCCGCCCAGCCTTTCGCATTGCCGGTCCATCTCAACGGTAGTATATTTTCCATCTGGAAAAATGCCTTCTGGCTCATTAAAGAAATTGGGCGCATTTGTATGATTTATAATTTCCTTAGTTGAAAGATCAACCTCTTTTACATCAAATGCACCATTGGGTATATGACAAAAAAAGGTCATCTTAGCGTCATTGTTATAAAAATCCTGAGCTTCTAAAGTGCAATCATTTCCCATACTTTCAACAACTGTTTTTCTATCAACAAGCTGGGGAACTCCGGAAGAAAAATCGATATCTGCTACCACTAATTTTGAAAATATATTTCCTTGACCTACTCCTATTTCTGTAAAAGCTATTTTCAAGCTTTTCTTCGAAACTGCAATTCCTTCACTAACCCTTTGACCAATCTTAACCGGTTTAGAACCATTCTCTTTACTTAAGAACCAAATGTCATTATTCTTTTTACTAATAGTACTATTTTCAAAATGCTCTGGACCAATCAATAAATAATCCCCAGTGGATAAGTGCATGACCCTTATAAATGAGGCAGCGGGTATATTACATGTTAAGCAAGTGATATTTTTTGATTTCAAATCAACCATCATGGCATCTCCAAAAGTTTTAGCCATAAAAGCTACCTGTTTATTGTCAGGTGAAATATCAGCACGTTCACCAAATAAAGTAAGTATTTCAATATTAGCAGGCAAGTTAGCCAAAGGGTCTCCTGCTTTTCTTTTCTTTAAACCTTGTGTTACTTTTTTATTTAAAAAAACAGTTTGCGAAAAAACTATTTGTACCCCAGAAATGGTAACAATGAAAAATAAGAGAACCAAAATTTTAAATCCTTTAAGCTGCATATTTCGTAGGTGTTATTTTGATGCTCTAAAATTATTGTTACCAAAATCTAAACAAGAATTCAAATACAATCTTTGTAACAAAAAACCATCCTTCTCAAGGGTTAAAAACCTCTCGTACTAGCTTCCTAATTATTTATTTACAACATTAATTGGATTCCCTTGTAAAAATGCAGAAAGATTACTTACCGTAACATTCATAAGCCTCTCCCTTGCTTCCTTTGTAGCCCATGCGATATGCGGAGTGATAATGCAATTTTTTGCTGTAAACAACGGGTTGCCCGGCGGGGGTGGTTCTGTCGAAAGAACATCAATTCCTGCCCCTGCAATAACCTCATTGTTCAATGCATCTGCAAGATCTTCATCAACAATAATTGGACCTCTAGAGGTATTTATTAGAAAGGCTGAACCCTTCATCAGTTTCAAACTTTCCTTATTGATCAATCCCTTTGTTTCAGGAAATAAAGGACAATGAATGCTTACCACATCAGATTGTTCAAGTAGTTCAGGGATATCTGCCCATTTAAAATTTGCACGGTGCGCTTGGTCGGTCCTAGTTCTACTGTTTCCTATAATTTTCATTCCAAATGCTGCAGCTACATCTCCCACCTGTTGACCAATATTTCCGAATCCAATGATACCCATTGTTTTTCCGGAAAGCTCTATCAAAGGGGAATCCCAGAAACAAAAATCAGCAGACCTTGACCACTTTCCATCCATTACAGAATCACTATGGCGCTGCACGTGAAGGCACAATTCTAACAATAAAGCAAAGGTTAATTGAACAACAGAAGTTGTCCCATAACCTGGCACATTGGCAACCATAATACCCTTCACTTTGGCCACTTCCGTATTCACAATATTATACCCTGTAGCCAAAATGCCAATGAATTTGAGTGCGGGTAATTGGTTTAAAGCATCCTCATTAATGGGTGTCTTATTTGTAAAAACAACTTCAGCACCTGCAGCACGTTCTGCTACTTTATCAGCAGGTGTTCTGTCATAAATTACTAGCTCTCCCATTTCTTTCATCGCATCCCAGCTAAGATCTCCCGGATTTAATGTAAATCCATCCAGTATTACAATTTTCATGTGAGCCTTCTATTTTTCTTGATTTAAAAAATGTTTAGTTAGTAACCTCAATGGCGAATCACGAATTATTAAACTTTCGAAGTCGTTTACTTTTATATTAACCTACACCAGGGCACATCTAGGTATAAGTAAGTTAAGAAAATGAAATTGATTGCTTTTCCTACAGTCTTGCCCAAGCCTCATTTAGCGTGCGCTTTGCATTGGCAATCACTACATCGGGATCTTCATCACCAAAGGGCTTAATTTCGAAACTTACAATCGGAGGCTCTTTGTCATTCAAAAATCCTATGTCAAATAAAACTCTGAGATAATGCACTACCTCATCTACATCATTTTCACCATTCGGGAAACCGAAACGTGGATGAACATCACCATATGCTGGCATATCCGCACTTTTTACAACACAATTACCAATATGCGCATGGATAATATAATCTTTCACTGGCAGCAGTGATTCTTCCACCGTCTCATGAATGAGAGGGATATGGCTCAAATCAACCATTAAACCAAAATGCGCATGTTCCTTTCTTATTTCCTTAGCATAACGTAATGCAATTGCTGCTGGCCCTACTAGGCTTTTTTTGTCAACATCATAATCAAATACCTCTAACGCAACCCGCATGCTCCCTTTACTTTTTACGTAGGCACATATTTCGTTGGTGGATTTCACCAGTGCTTCAAATGATTGTTCTATTGTTTCTTCTTCGTACTTGCCACTTAGAAAAGCAAACCCTTTAGCACCCAACTCATACGCTTCATCAATACCTTCCTTTAAATTAGTCAATGCCTTCTGGCGGCCCGTTTCATCCAGGTCATTGATATTAAGGCCCGTGGTAAGCAATCTAGGCTGGGCACCATAAGCTACCGTCATATGCGATGATGCCAGCATTTTCTTTACGCTGTTTCGATCTTCCTCATTTTTAATCGTTGTTATCTCGATTGCAGAAAAATAATCATCTAATACTACTTTTTTGATTGTTTCAATAACTGGGCCTTCACCCTTCATAGTAGTAGGATAAGCCATAAAGTGGACAAGACCCACTCTCATAAATTTCCTCATTGGTTCGTTCATCTGTAAAATCTATTTCGTTATATTAAAATTTAAATTTTTGATTTGGTGCTATTTTTTTTGCCTAGCAAAAAAACTGTCAAAGCCAATGCAACTAAAACAACTAACAAGATAAAAATATAAATATACCCGGTTGTTGGATTCGTTACTGCAGGAATTGCTTTAGTATTTAGCATATGGTAAGCCGGTATCATCCATTTAAAAAGGTAGGCCTGCGCAAATACAATAAAACAAATGATGATTAGCATAAAAAAGCTATGCTTTACAGTAAACCGAAATAAATCGGCTTCTTTTCCTATTAGTCCTCCAGCGGCCGCGGCTACTGCTATTGATTGCGGAGAAATCATTTTGCCAACCACGCCGCCAGACACATTTGCTGCAACAGTCACCACAGGGTCCACCCCAATAGAGCTTGCTGTTGCATATTGCAATTTACCAAACAATGCATTTGCTGAAGTATCGGACCCGGTAATAAATACCCCCAACCATCCCAGTACAGGGGCAAAAAATGGAAATAAAAACCCGGTATTTGCCAACGCACTTGCCATCGTTAAAGTAATACCAGAATCATTTACAATATAAGCGAATCCCAGTACGGTTGCTACCGTGAATATGGGAAATTTAAGTTGTACTAACGTTTCGCCAAAGGTTTTTACACCATCCGAAAACCGCAGTCCTACCAATGGTATTGAAATAAGGGCTGAAATAAATATAGCTGTGCCCGAAGCAGATAAATAATTAAACTTAAAAATGTGTGGCAATAAATTTCCTTTAACGTCAATGATAACATTATGAAGACCGGGAAATTCAAACTGCATTTGGCCAGCAACGTTTAATAAATTTTTAATAGGTTGTAATCCCCAAGCAATAATCATGATCGTTAGTAAAATAAAAGGAGACCAGGCTCTGATTATCTGCCCAGTAGTATAGGTTACATCTGAATTAATTATTGGAGCAGGCTCATTTTCAAAACGCCATATTTTTTTGGGTTTCCAGAATCTTAAAAAAATGACAAGGGAAATAATCGACCCAAGACCTGCAAATACATCCGGAAGTGCCGGCCCGAGGTAATTGGAAGAAAACCACTGTAACAAAGCAAAGGATATACCCGATACTAATATAGCTGGTAATACTTCAACAGATTTTTTAATTCCCGCCATCAGAATTATTAAGTAAAACGGAAGCAACAACGACAAAATCGGGAGGGTTCTGCCCACCATTTGGGAGATCGCCATTTCGGGTATACCGGTAACCTGTGATGCAACTGTGATAGGTATACCAATCGCTCCAAAAGCCACCGGAGCAGTATTGGCAATGAGGCAGATGCCAGCAGCGTATAATGGGTTAAAACCTAAGCCAACGAGCATGGCTGCAGTAATGGCTACCGGAGCGCCAAATCCTGCAGTACCTTCAAGGAAAGAACCAAATGAAAATGCAATCAGTAATGCCTGCATCCTCCTGTCGGAAGTAATGGATGCCATAAAATGTTTGATGATCTCAAACTGCCCGCTTTTGATGGTAATATTAAATAGGAATACCGCCGAAATGATAATCCAACAAATAGGGAACAGTCCATAAAACGAACCATTGAGTGTAGAAAGCAATGCTAATTTAACAGGCATTTGGTATACAAAAATAGCAATCAGCAATGCTAACAAGGTGCTTATAAAGCTCGCCTGATAACCCTTCATCTTTTTAATGATTAGTGCCCAGAATATAAAAATAATCGGTACCATAGCCATCATCGCAGATAAAAAAATATTATTAAACGGATCAATTACCTGTGTCCAGTTCATATTTTATTAGTTTTGGATATCAATTTTTTTTAATTATTATTTTACTCGTATAGTTAAATACTTCCTAAACTAAATCCAATTCATATTTTATAGACTATCAGAATTTAATATGTATCAATTATAAAACACAATCAAAAAAGTATTTTTAATTGCATCAATTCCCTTTTTATTTTTTTCGTAGAAATCGAATAGAGAGAATACACATTACTAGATTTTTCAATAATATCCCCTTCCGCAATATCTAACTTATTACCTGCCAACATCTATTTCTTATTCGACTGTTCAAATTGGCGAACAACACACTCATTTATTATTTTTTACTGGCAGCTTGTTGTATGTACTCTATAAAATCCACCCTGGCTGATTCACTGCCATTCGCAACGCCCACAATTTTTATTTCCTCACCATTTTTAATTTTCACGTTGGTTATTGTCTTACGTCTCCAGCAATCTACGTCTTCATCCAACTTCCAGGTGGCCTTTTGAATACCGCCAACGATTACCGAGATTGAACCCTGACCCTGCTTTTCATCTACATACGATATCACCAGGTTATAAACTCCTGTAGGCTGATCGAATTGAGTGATAGCTGTTCCGTTAGAGGAAGTTTGAACACTGGCCTCATTCATATATTGACTAGGTTGGTAACCTGAAAGTGTCATATTTTCCACTTCCACTCCTACTATCGGTGTGAAACCCGCTACGCCAGCTTCACTGACACCATTTCGAAGGGCACGTAATAATGAATAGGGTGATCCGTCATAGTGTTTAACCCCCAGTCCCTTTACACCTGACTGAACTGAAACCTTTACGCTTGATTTTACAATAGCTGGCGTCGTCAGTAAACGGGTGGGTACCCCTGCAATTACAGGTATCTTTTCTCCAACATAATACAAGGTCGTCGCAATACGGGAGGACCGATCAGAATTTTGATATCCATTTTGCTCAGTATGCGTAGAAAGATGAATTGAATTTATATTACCTGCCTTTAATTCATCCAGATGCAAACCGGAAGATCGGTTGTTCAGATCGTTCAACCGGAAATCAATATTAGGATTGGCTTCGTGAATTCGGTCGGTGACAAGTTTATATATTTTTGTTGTGGATGTTCGCCTGAATTCCAGCCACTGGTTTAGTTGGGGCTGGGCATAAGGATTATCCTTTAAAACAAGCATTGCCGCGGTCATATCAAAGCCTATGGCTTTGGCTTCCTTCTGGCAGGAGTTACAGAAACAGGTGCCCCCTTTGGAGGGGTCTTCAGAATTACTGAATAATAACATGCAGGTCTGAATATAATCTACATCGTAATGAGTAGCAAGGTCGCCATAGAGTGCCAGCAGGTATTCACGAACATCAGGATTATTGGAACAGGGCCTAGCATTCATGTTTCCTTCAAATATTTTGCCATTGATATCCCGCTGTTGCAACTCGGGATGTGCTTTTAAATACTCCATAGGAATGAAGGTATGCGACACCTCCGTTCCCGCTCTCAGGCCACGGGCATGCGCCTTATCTAGGACAATTTTCAACCAGTCCGTTTGATTCAACCATGAAAATTTGGATGGTTCAGGTTTGATACGCCCATACATTTCCAAGTGGGGTCTGAAGTAAGCCTTTGCATCTTCAGCTTCCCACTCATGCCGGACAGGGTTATGATTGAACAAAAATGTACCAGGTAAATTATTGGAGTTAAAGGGTCGGTGTTCTTGGTGCATAACCGCAAGCATATAAACCGAATTTATACCGGCAATACTAGTCATGTTGTCAAGGATAAGATCGATACCCTCATCATGTACTTCCCAGGGATAGATACTACCCGTAATTTCAAAGGCTGGCGCCGGCACATTGGATTTAGTATTGATTTGCGCATGCAGTGAAGCCAGTAATAAAATGGCAGGTAAAATTAAAAGGCATCTTAATAAATTCCCGTATTTCATATGCGTATAATTTTAAGAGTGATTTATTTGTTGGAATATTAGTTGAGTTTGATTGTTAAGGAATAATAATCATTAATACCTAATTACCCATTTCACGTTTGTTTTATCACCCATCTGTAAGCTGAGTGTTCCGCCTTTCAATAGTTCTTCATGCGAAAATGATAAAGAACTAAGTGACTTACCATTGAGTGTAGCTGCCTGAATGTATTTGTTCTTTCGGGATAAATCTTTTGCTACTAGCGTAAAATTTTTACCATTGGGCAGGTCAATACTTACTCTACTAAAAAGTGGACTGGTAATAGAATAATTGGGAATACCGGGAGTTACGGGAAAGAAGCCCATTGAAGAAAAGACTACAAAGGATGACATAGAACCTCCATCCTCGTCACCCGGTACTCCAAATACATTATCCTGAAAGTACGTATCCAATATTAGCCGGGTGTATTTTTGAGTTTTCCAGGGGCTGTTTGTATAGTTAAATAAATAAGGTATGAAGAAGGTTACCTGGTTTCCGATAGCAAATTGTCCAATTAAACCAGTTTGATTATGAAATTTTTCAAAAAACTCGGGCCTACTTCTGTCGAGGCCTTCGCGAAATAACTGGTCCAAGTTTTGCTCCATTTTTTCCGGGCCTCCCATAAGATCACTGAGACCCTTAATGTCCTGTTGCACATTCCACATATAGCTCCACCCGTTATTCTCGTTATAGTAATCAAACCCGTTTGCTCCGCCATCAAATTTAGGATCGATCTCAATCCATTTACCCTTATCATCCTTTGGCATAAATAGATTGTATTTGTCCCACCAGAGATTTTTATAATTTTGCGCGCGGGGTGCATACCTACGGGAGATATCCGTTTTACCCAAATCCTTTGCCCATTGGCTTAATGCCCAGCTGTCATAGCTATCCCCTAATGTAATAGCTACGGATGATCGCTTTTGCCCTGGTTTCAATTTAGCAAAAGAATCGGTTTCAGGAGTGCCGGGTGGCAGGCCCGGGTAATATCCATGTATATCATAAAATGCCTCTAGACCTGCGGCAGGTCCATTCCTAAAAGGAAGCATGGTGGCTTCACGCGTATTTTTCAAAATCCCTTCAAAGGCTTTGTCGATATCAAAATTCCTGATGCCTTTTCGGTAAGCATCTAAAAACATGACCGAGGATTTAAAACCAAACATTCCCGGCCTGTCGCCAAAATGTCTAGGATATTCAGGCATCCAACCATTTTGTTCATACATGGCTACATATGACTGCAAAATATTCGCTTCCTTTTTAGGATCCAGTATGATGTTGAGTGGATGAAGCGCCAGGTAATTACCCCAGGTGTAGTCATCGGTATAAAAAGGCCGGTTAGAAGCATGTACTTTCTTATCGTAACCGCTGAAATATTGTCCGCCCTCATTGATATCTACCATTCTTGCAAAGCATCGGTAGAGGGCGGTATAAAAAGTTCTTTTTTGGGCTTCTGTGCCACCCTCTACTTTTATTTGACTAATTACTTTCTCCCAAGCTGACTTACCTTTATTCTTCATTTGATCGAAGGAAGTAGCTTTAAGTTCCTTTTCAAAATTCTTCCTGGCTTGCTCATGGCTGATGAATGAAATAGCATAGCGAAACTCTACAATAGAAGAGGATTTAGAATCGTAGCTAACGAAGGCTCTTTCACCCTCCATCATCTTTGGCTTTTCAGGCCTTCCTCCCACTGTGTACTTTCCCCAATTTTTTTCCCGGGTTTTGGTACCGTTGGCAGGTTTACCGGTAAATTCTCCATACATATATGCAACGCCTTTCTGATCGTGAATAGCATCCTCAATATACTCCGTTCCCGTTAGGGTATTTCCATTGCTGAATTCGTAATTGCCATTCGCGTAATAATGGGACAATAAAAGATTCTTCTGCACTCCCGCTGGAAAGGTAAAACGAAAGATACCTGTTCTTTCGCCAGCCGTGTATTCTGTTTTTACATTGTCATCTGGAAGAGAAACAGCATAATACCAGGGTTTTACTATTTCAAAATCATGATCATAATTCAACCGACGGTACCATCCGGTATCTGACACTTCGCCGATAGAAGGTTTTAGACCAAAGATCACCTGCGGGGTTATCATGTTGAGGGATAGCAATGGAAAATCCGTTATCTGCATATCCAAATGATCCTGCCGTTTTGGAAACATTCGCACCATTTGGTTGGGAAGGTGAACCATAGGCCGGTTAGTATTGAGTAATGGCGCCACATTGCCAATCGTGGGGTCAATATATTCGAGGTATGAACGAACAGTTTTGGATGACTGAGCAGACAGTTTAACGATAGTGCCAACTGTCAACAGAAGGATGCCCAAAAAAATACTCCCTAAAAAATTTATTGATTTAAACATACATTTATAGTTGCTTGGCGGCTTTACTTATGCCACGGTTAAAAACATTTGGATTATTTTTTCGATAATGCATTCATACTCATTGTCCGTTCAAAAAGAAGGATGATAAATGACCATTCCCTATTTTTAATATTTAATCGCCCATTTTTTATTCGTTTGCTCACCCATTTCTAGGACAAGGGTTCCCCCATTCAATAATTCTGCATGCGTGAAAGAGAGTGACTGCAGGGTCTTTCCGTTGAGTGTTGCTGATTGTATGAATTTATTTTTCCTGGACGAATTATTAGCCACCAGAGTAAAAGTTTTACCATTTGACAGGTTGATACTAACCCTGGTGAATAATGGACTGGTAATGCTATACACTGGCAAACCGGGTGTAACAGGAAAAAAGCCCATGGCTGAAAAGACTACAAACGATGACATAGAACCACCATCCTCATCACCGGGTACACCGAAAATATTATCCTTAAACCAAGTATCCAGTAATAAGCGTGTATATTTCTGCGTTTTCCATGGCGCATTGGTATAATTGTAGAGGTATGGAATAAAAAAAGTCACTTGATTACCCATTCCGAAAGTTCCAATAAGCCCTGTTTGATCAGGAAATTTTTCCCAGAACTCTGGTTTACTGCGTTCAACCCCTTCAGTAAATAACTGATCAAGTTTTTTCTCCATTTTATCGGGGCCACCCATCAGATCAGATAGACCTTTTAAATCCTGCTGTACATTCCAGAGATAACTCCATCCATTATTTTCATTATAAAAATCACTGCCGGCATGTCCCCCGTCGAATTTAGGGTCAATGTCTATCCATTTTCCACTAGCATCCTTGGGAAGGAACATACCCGGGGAATCCCGCCATACATTCCTGTAATTCTGCGCCCTTGGAGCAAACCTTTTGCTGATATCAACATTTCCTAAATCTTTTGCAAACTCAGCCAAAGCCCAACTATCATAACTATTGCCAAGGGTAACGGCTACGGCGGAGCGCTTTTGCCCTGGTTTACCCAAAGCCACGGGATCGGTTTCGGCTTCGCCCGGATGTAAGGCAGGATAATATCCATGTATATAGTAGAAATCCTCCAAAGGACCCTTTGGACCATTTCTGCTAGGCAACATGGTAGCTTCATCTGCATTTTTAACAATCCCTTCCAGTGCTTTATGCAGGTTGAAATTTCGGATTCCTTTGCGGTAGGCATCTAGGAAAACTATATTAGAATGAAAACCAAACATCCCCGGTCGATCTCCGAAATGACGCGGATATTCGGGCATCCAGCCACTTTGATCGTACATGGTTACATAGGATTGAAGCATGTCGGCCTCTTTCTTGGGATCCAATATCATGCGAAGGGGATGTAGTGCGAGATAATTACCCCAGGTGTAGTCATCCGTATAAAAAGGGCGGTTATCAGTATGAACCTGCCCATCATAAGCACTAAAATATTTGCCATATTCTGAAATATTGACCATGCGGGCATTACAGCGATACAAGGCAGTGTAAAAAGTTCGTCTTTGTGCTTCCGTACCCCCTTCCACCTTGACCTGCCCGATAGTTTTTTCCCAGATTTTCTTTCCTTTGCTTTTTAATTGTTCAAACCCTATATTGGTTAACTCCTTATCGAAATTCCTTTTTGCCTGTTCGACACTTATGAAGGAAATCGCATAGCGGAATTCCACTACCCTGGTTTCCTTTTCTGCATAAGTTGCAAAAACACGTAAGCCATCCATATAAGTGGGCTTCGCCGGTCGGCCAGTGACTGTATATTTACCCCAGTTCTTCTCCCCCTCCTTAGAACCGGTAACCGGGTTTCCGGAAAAAGTGCCATACATATATGCTATTCCTTTTTGAGAATGAATGGCATCGTTTACGTATTCCTTACCTGTGACCGTATTACCAATCAGTTGAAAGTCTCCGTTTTCATAATAGTGAGACAGATGCAGGTTTTTTTTCACGCCTGCAGGAAAAGAAAACCGGTAAATGCCAGTTTTTTCTCCTGCAGTAAACTCTGTCAGGATATCATCATCCGTAAGGGTAACCGCATAATACCAGGGTTGTGTAATTTCCAAATCATGATCATAGGTAAGCCTCCGATACCAGCCGGTATCCTTGATTTCACCTACAGAAGGTTTAATGGCGAACACCATTTGAGGAGTGATAATATTAGTAGCCAGCATAGGGAAATCCGTGATCTGCATATCCAGGTGATCCTGTCTTTTAGGAAATACCCTTACCATTTGATTTGGCAGATGCACCACCGGCCGGTTGCTGTTGAGTAGCGGTGCCACGTTACCAATGGTGGGATCTACATAGGAAACTGCCGGAAGTAGCGGGCTAGTTTGCGCCAGGCAAATTTGAAACAGAAATGTTCCCGCAAGGAAGAGGGAACTATAGCTGCATTTATAATTTCTTTTAATCATAATACTAAATAGGTGTGTCATAAACATTTGTACATCAAAGCAAGATATAGGTATCAATCGAAACTACTTCTTATGCCAGAACATTTCATCTATATTCATTTTCGATCATACCTGGTTAGCTTAGTCGTACCCTGGATTTTGAGGTAAAATAGCAGGATTGTTGATGATTTGTATTTCAATTAACGGAATGGGAAATACGGTCATGTGTGATTTCATACCAAAAGGTGCCATAACAGAATTCACTTTACCAGTTCTTACCAGGTCGAACCATCGCACCCCTTCCATGCCCAGTTCAAAACGCCTTTCGTCGTAAATTTTATCCCTTGCGACATCCTTGGTAAGTGAAGTATATGCAGGCAAACCTGCCCTTTTCCGAATCATATTGATATATGGTATCGCTTGGTCGGTCTTCCCATTTTCATTCAGGGCCTCCGCGTACATTAGCAATACATCGGCGTAGCGAATAACTTTCCAGTTTACTTTGCTATCATTGATAACAGGTGTAGCTGCTAGGTATTTTTTTGTAAATGTAGCTATCTGAAGAAACCCTTTGAAAACACCGCTATTATCATAATACCCTTTTGCAACCGTTACGTCCTTCCGTTTGTCGGTAGGATCAAAAGCTGCCAGGAATTCAAGTGTTGGTGTATTTTGCTCACCGGCGCCTCCCTTGACATTATAAAACAGGTCTGCAGCTGAACCGGCAGATTTGGGAAGGAATTTATTCGAATATCCGCTACCTAATCCTAATCCCCCATCCTGGTATTCAACATCAAAAATATATTCACTATGATGCTCTTCTTTTGTATAATCAAATAAGTCGTTGTAGTTCGGTAGCAACGCATAGCCCATACCGGTGATTTCCTGCAATTTTGTTTCGGCCTTTGTAAAGTCCTTTAAGGTCATATACACGCGCGCTAGTAATGAACTTGCTGCCCCTTTAGTAACTCGGCCTACATCCGTACCTGAAAATTTCGGGGGGAGTTTGCTTTCGGCAAATATCAAATCAGGGATAATCACATCATTGTAGATCTTCTGCACTTTTTCACGGCTAAGTTTATAACCGGCATCGATCGAAAGGGAAGTTGTGGTCATTGGCACATCCCCCCATATTCTTACCAAATCAAAGTAAGCAAAAGCCCTCAAGAACCTTGCTTCTGCTATATGTCGGTCCTTATTCTTCACTACTGCGGCATCAGTAGCTGCAATTTTATCTAAGACCAGATTAGACCGACTAATCATTTTATAATAATTTCTCCAGCTATTGATCATCAAGGTGGCGCTACTGCTCATACTGAAAGTATTAACGGAAACGAGAAAAGCATCATTTCCAAGCGCATGCCAGGAGTCATCTGCACGTAGGTCTCCAAAAATCCAAAAATCCTGGTACTGATTTCTTAATGTGGAATATATACCTGCCACAGCATCCTGGAAATCCTTATCAGTTTTATAAACGGCATCCACACTTGCAGTAGATATAGGTGTTAACTCAATAAAATTCTTTTTGCATGATATCATCCAAAATGATGATGCAACGAATAAAATAAGTATTTTTTTCATGGCTAATTATTTCGGGTTAGTATTTTAAAATTTTATATTCAGTCCAAAGATGATCCCTTTTGGTAATGGATAATCGTTCGATTCCATTCCGGGGCTAAGTGGGCTATCACTCATGCTTACATCCGGGTTGAACGCTGTATTTTTGGTGATTAGAAATGGATTGAGTGCATTGGCATAAATCCGTAAACCGTTTAATTTCATTTTTTTCGCCCAGGTGTCCGGGAAATTATAGCTAAGGGTAATATTATTCACTCGCAGGTAAGTTCCATTGTCGAGGTATTTCTGATTGGGTAGCCGGAATCCTCCTTTTGGGGTATCATTGGGCCTGGGGGTTGAGCCATCGCCCGGTTCGGCCTCCGATTTCCAGTAATTGTTGCTGAATGCATACCCTCTAACCCTTGCTCGACCACTATAACCTCCATCTCTTGAGAGCGCATAAATCTGGTTTCCATCTGATCCCTGCATAGTAAAACTTAGCATAATATCTTTATAAGAAACTCTATTGGTGATACCATAATAAAAATCTGGGTAGGGTGAGCCCATGATTGTATTGTCGAAATTATTGATGATCCCATCGGGCTTCCCAGCGGGACCACTGATATCTTTAAAACGAATATCACCCACTCTTGACCGATCAGATGCGCCGGGATTAAATATAGGCCCCGCACTGAGTTCGGCTGCGTTCTTAAAAATACCATCGGTAAGGAACCCATAGAACATTCCGATAGGCTGCCCAATCTTTGTAATGTTGTTTCCAACATAGATCGGGTCTCCTTGGGGTCCGAGCTTTAACACTTCATTCCGGTAGATTGACAGGTTGAAATCGGTACTCCAGTTAAATGTACTCCTATTAATATTTACGGTATTCAACACAAACTCCCAACCAGTATTTTTAACCTCCCCTATATTCTGCAGTGCTGTACTGAAACCGGTTACATTAGGTATGTTTACATTCAGCAGCAGGTCGGTATTCCTGGAGTTAAAATGATCCAAAGTAATATTTATACGCCTTTTGAATAAGCTGGCATCAATACCTACATCTATCGATGCTTGTTTTTCCCATGTAAGAAATGGATTTCCAAGACGTCCGGGGGCAGTCCCCGCAAAAGCAGCATTTCCCAATGTATAATTTACATAATCTAATGTCGCAAACTGATCGTAGTTACCAATATTATTGCTACCTGTTTGGCCGTAACTAGTTCTTATTTTCAATTCATTCAGGAAGGTTATATTTTTAAGAAACTCTTCGCCTGTTACCCGCCAGGCCAATGCGAAAGAGGGAAAGAGGCCATATTTATTTTCACTGCCAAAGCGGGAAGACCCATCCGTTCTGATGGAGGCTGTTACATAATATTTGCTGTTATAATTATAGTTCGCCCTTGCCAGGTAGGAAAGTAGCGACCATTCGTACTGGTTGGAAGTACCGGCAGTAATTAAGTTGCTCACAGCGCTTAAGGTAGATACTAGGTTATTGGGGAAACGGTTGCTGCTGAGAGAATTGGATTCCCCATTTTCTTTTTGAACCGAATAGCCCGCCAGGCCAGTAATATTGTGTTTACCTAGGCTCTTAGTATAGTTCAGGGTATATTCTGTAAGCCAATTAGTAATCTTCGAAGAGTTGTCGGAGCCAAAAGCAAGGTCATTAAAAAAATAGGCTCGTTGTGGTTTAAATAGCATTCCCTTAGTGTTGACAACGCTTCCTCCCAGTAAGAAAATAAACTTGAGATCTTTATTTATCTGGTATTCTGCATTCACATTGCCTAACAACCGGTCCATTTTATTGGACACTTTGGTTTCCTGCGCAGACGCTAATGGATTGTAAACAGCCGCCATGTCGGCAAGTCCATCATAATTGAAATAATTGCCCTTGTCATCCAGCATAGGTCTGAAAGGAAGAATATTTAAAGCGGCTGCCACTACTCCAGAACCAAGGCAACAAACACCCGTTGAGGGCAGTGATCTTTGATCAGTGAATGAGGGGTTTAAATTTAGCTTTAGTGATAATTTCTCAGTCAGCTTTGCATCAATATTCGCGCGAATTGAGTACCGCTCAAATCCGCTATTGATTACGATACCATCCTGCTGAAGATATTCACCGCTAAGCGCGTATTTCACCGACTCTGAACCTCCGGAGGCAGACAAAGCATACATTTTTTGGGGAGCATCTACCAGGACACTTTCGAGCGGTTCTATATCGGTAGTATTTTTACCTGACAATATATCCAAGATGACCTGGGGAACAGCTGCTTTCCAAGTGTCCGGTGAACCGGTAACAGGGTTGCCATCATCCATATTTTTGTTGCGCATTCCATCAAGCCACCACTGTGCGTGCTGAACTGAGTTTTTCATTTTGGGAATTTTTGAAACCCGCTGCATGCCATAATAGGTATCCAATCCAAGGGTTGGCTTACCGGCCTTGCCCCTGACAGTGTTGATTATTACCACTCCATTAGAACCGCGAGAACCATAAATCGCGGTAGCAGATGCATCCTTCAAAATATCCATACTCTGTATATCATTAGGATTAAGCGATTGGATATTATCTAAAGGGAACCCATCAACTACATATAGTGGACTTACCCCAGCGGAAATACTACCCACTCCCCGGATGCGTATCTGGGGGGCGGCTCCAGGTTCACCGGTTGCAGATTTCACTTGAACACCTGCTACCCGGCCAGCAATACCCTGGTCGATGCGGGAAATACCCAGGTCCTTGAAATCCTTTGAGGCTACTGAACCTACAGAACCAGTAAGATCCTTCCTTTTTTGGCTTCCATATCCAACCACCACTACTTGTTCCATCGAAGCAACACTGTCTTTCATTTTAACCATTAGCGATACGGTAACACCCTCCTTTAATGTGTATCCAGACAAGGTTTGAGTTTCGTAACCGACTGCTGAAAAAATAAACGAATAAGGTCCCCCTGATAGAATACGGACAAAGGAGAATGATCCCGATAAATCTGTACTTACACCAGATGTAAAGTTATTTTTTGTGTTTCGTATAATAACAGAGACACCGGCTATTGGCACACTATTATTACTTTGAACAAGCCCTCGTACAACAGAATTTTTTTCTTGCGCAATAATCTTTGAAGAACTCATTGTGCAGAAGATAGACAACAGGGCAAGGCAGTAGCCCCTGAGTTTAATTTGATTAAATCTCATATAGCAACAAAATTTAAAAGTGATGAATAAAAAATTAAAACAATTGCTTTTTCTGATCACCATTCTCTCGTCAGAGATAGTAAAATCAATTTTAATTTACAATATTTGAAAAGGTATTATTTGCGAATGATATACCTATTGTTTTCTTTTGTAATCGTTAATTTATTTATTTCTGCAATACTCTTTAGAATATAATCAATAGAATCTATCTTTTCAAATCGTCCAATAAAATAAAGTTTTTGTAAGTCCTTTTCCTTATAAATAATCTCCACGCCATACATACTTTTCAATTGATCAAAAATGACTGGTAATGATTGATTGTTAAACATGTACCATTCCCCTTTAACGTCTTTGGGTATATCAGGAATTTCATTAACCAGTTCCTTGTTCACAAAATTATTTTTTAAAATCTCCGATGGTATTCTTCTGATTTGTCCTGTGACATTTCTTTTATTATAAAAAAACTCCTGCCCAGGTAGTAAATAAAAAGATTTATTGAGCTTTATTTTTTCACTATTAGCTGATTTTATTAAAACCTTACCCTCGAATAATTGAACATTAATAAAACGCGCGTTTTCAAAATTAGTAACCAAAAATTCAGTCCCAATAGCAGTAGTTGAAATATCTCCACTGAATACAGTAAATGGCTTTGATTTATCTTTCGCTACTATAAATCTCGCCTTTCCTTTTAAGCTAATGTCTCTTTTATCCTTTGCAAATGGCTCCGTATATCTTAATTCACTTTTATCACTTAATAAAACTTCAGAGCCATCCTGTAGCCAAATTAACCGAGATTTACCAGATACATTTTTTTCAACCCGTGTGTAGAACTTTTCGCCAGCAGGTTGTATAGTATTAATCTCCTTCATGCCAGCAACCTTTTCTTTACTTGGTTTAAATAAAAGCCAAGTAATACCAAAAAATACTATCAAAGTGGCCGCAACAGAAGCAAATCGAACTGGTCTAATATATTTGAAACCCTTCTTTTCAACCTGCAATTTGTAATCATTTAATTGCTCTCCTTGGTTTAATTTGACTATACTACGAGCCTTATACAACACTCTAAATTGATCTAACTCATCCTCGACCACAATCTTATCTAAATTCTCCTTGATCTCTAAGAGCCTCCATACACTTGCATATTCGACAAATTTTTCTTTAACTAATGAGTCAGAATTAACCAAATTTATAAAACATATCTCCTCCTGAATATTTAATTCTTTCGTTAAATACAAAATAAATAATCTATCCAATTCATTTTTATTTTCCATCAACATTATTACTATTACGTTTAAATAGGTAGTTACCCCTACAAACAATTAAAAATTTATTTAGAACCTCCTTATAAACCAGTAACAAATTCAAAGAATACCAATGTAAGAAGCTAATCTTTGTCTAAGCAACGCTAACGAACGGCTCATCTGAGTTTCTACGGTTTTTATTGAAATCCCCTTTTTTTGAGCAATTTCCGCATTCTTAAATTTATTATCCCTAGACAACAGAAATACTTCTCTCATCTTCTCTGGCATTTCATCTATTACTTTTTTAATGTCGTTTTCCAATCCCTTAAATTCTACACTGTTGTAATCCATTTCTAATTTAGATTCTGGCATTTTTTGCAGAATATGCAGTACATGATGTTGTTTGACTTTTTTGTGCCTTGCCATATCAATACAAATATTCGTAACTATTTTATACAGGTAAGCTCTTGCAGATAATTTGGAGGAAAAAATAAAATTAGATTCTAATAAACTCATAAACCCAGAGTGAACAGTATCCTTAGCATCATCTATTCCTAGGCCAAATTTGCATTGACAATAGGCACAAAGAGGCTTAAAGAATTCCCGAAATAATTCATTGAAATCAACATTTTTTTTTTGTTGCTCAGTCGATTCTTTAGAGATTTTTATTTTAGCCATTAGGATAAAAAAAATATAGTATAATGATATTGAATCCCAAGTCATGAAATTACTCCAAAATACAGTTAGCCCTATTTTTAAAACGGTTAAAGTAGTCGATACCCCTACAAGTTTAAAAAATATTTCTTTACAGCCTCATAAGCTATCACCAAAATTAAAAAAGCATAAGAAAGATGTCAATTTCTTTAAACTGCTCAGCTTTATGCTAACTGCCTTATGTAAACTTCAACTTTATTTAACGCAATTTATACTTCGAATGTAGCCATTATTCCAAGCACAATAGGTTCTATGAGATGTCATCGACATATTTAGCACCTGTTAATGACATAACTAAATTCTGGAATAATATGCTGTATATCCATTGCCGTTAATCCCATAATAGAAGCTTTCCGTAACTGAATTCGTATATTTTCGGATAAATACGGATATATTTTCTTGCTTGGTTTACGCCAACCTTAAAAAAACATTTAACTAAGTTAGTTTTTATCAGTTCTTCACAATAATGCTTCGTTACATCCAGCATCAACCTGAAAGCTATACCTATTAGAAAATCCAACTTAAATCTAAGGTTCCAAAACCAGGAACTACATTACCCAATTAAGCTATCGTATTGAGCTGCTCAATTAACTGCTTAGAAAATCAAGATTTTCAGTAATACGGACTCCATCTTTAATGAAGGAATTTCTGTAATTATTTATTCTCTTTTTTGCTTCCTCCAAATTAATATTGTTAAGGTTAATATTAAGTAGGTCGATAAACCATGGCAGTTTTTCTTCGCAATGGATGTAAGTAATTGCTATTTCTTTTGAAATGGGTAATGTGGTAGTTTTTGAATTATCGAATACATCTTTATTGTTGGCGTTTATTAATTTTTCATATTCCTCCTCCAATAGTTTTTCAAATAATTCCATCGAAAATTTATCGCCAGCTTTTATTCCGATTTGCGAATCATCTTCACTAATTATTGCTTCTTTGTGTACCCATTCCCAAAGAATGCTCAACCTGATTTCTCCCGTAGCCATATCTTCCATCAGGTATAAAATATCATCATTGCCAAAAAAATCAGCTGGCTTCAGCGCAGCTGCCTGCATTCCCTGCCCAAAAGCATTCCCGTATTGCAATGCTACGCTTAATAGGTTGCGTGCACCTCGAATTGTTGTAGGTGCTTTTTCAATCAAAATTAGCCCGTCTGCATCTTGCCGGGTATAGGTTAGCGCCGGAAATATTCTTCCTATTTGATTTGCGGCACCTACCTTTTCCCATACAGGTCTTACAATATTTACCATTTTCCAATGTGCTACCCATTTTCCACTTGCACCTTCCTGTTGTTCCCGTTCTGCGCCAGCAACAGCTTTCTTCATACTCGCTGAAACACCTTCCGCTGAACCAACTGGAATATTAGGCTCCATACCACCTTGCCATAATGCATAGTTTCCATTAATATCGGGTGTATTTACAGCACATCTCACGCGGTGCTCATAATTACGCATATAACCATAAGTCATAGTTATGGCTTCAATATCAGGATTGACAAAATCTTCCTTCCAGGCCATCGCATCCACCACGCTATTAATATAATCCCATCGCCCAGTATTGTATCCTACAAAATGTTTTCCCAGTGCGGCTCTAATTTCCATCAACTGATGGGTAGCTTCGAGTTGCTCAACCAAAACATATACCTTAACCGTTCCAGTGGAAAGACCGAGATGAGCTTCCAATGCAGTAATCAAATCGTTCCACAGAGCCGCTTCGCCTGCTGTTTGAATTTTAGGTAAATACAGCACGATGGATGAACCTGCTTTTATTAGTACTTGATAATTGTTTACAACATACAAAGTCAGGTCAACTATGGATGCCGCCATGGCAATGCCATTGGCATCACAAACGTGTCGGTCATCAAGGTGCAACCCACGTGCTCGGAATATTTTGGTAGTAAAATTTAATTGCTCCTCCCAATTTGAAACAATCTCATTGCCAAAGAAATTCATTGACCAGCGGTTCATTTCAACTGCAACAATTTCAGCAACTTTCAAAAACACTGAATCTTTTTTGATGGCTAGTTTTAAGTTGCGTTGGTTATCGAGCGACATGGTATTTACTTGACCCAACGCATCTTCCCCATCAAACATCCAGCCATCTGCACCCGAAAGCAGAGCATACGCAACATTGCGAATACTACTTTCGATCGATGCATTGGGCTTGGCTGCAGGTCCAGTGCCCTGTATCCATTGCCGTTGCAAATCTGCAGGAATAATTGCACCTTCAAATTTGCCATCCCTAGCATCCTGAACTTTTATTTGTGTTCTGGGAATATAACTTTCGGGATCCAAAAAGGCAATGCGTTGTTGTTGTTGTTCTCGCGATGCTCTTAGTTTAATGCGGGCATCCATGGCTTCCTTAATTTCTTTGTTGAAAGGAGCTAGTAAAGAAAGAGCTTCCAGAACTTCAGGTGTGTAAACATCATTGTATGTTTCGCCAAGGTTATCATTTATTTTAAAATTATGCGTCATAAGATATTTTTTTGCTAGTTATTTTAATATAAAAACAGTCATAGTTAGTGGCCCGTGAGCACCCAGTACTAGGGCTTGTTCAATATCTGCAGTTTTAGAAGGTCCTCCAATAAATCCACCAAAACCATAGTTTCCTAATCCAATAATATCATATGCTTCATGAAGGGTTGGAACAATTTTTTCCGCATTTATTACAACGGCTAGGTGTTGACATATATAAGGGATGATACGTTGCCCCATCAGATCCTCTGTAAGCCACACCGCTCCATTCTCCGCCACAGAAAAGTGCGCATTAATAATTGCCAGTTCTACATCTTCATACAAATGTGGATCAACTGTTGCCGATATTAATTCAAATCGATCGCTTAAATCAGTCAATGTAGTAATGACGCGTTTGTTAATATCAAAATGTTCTGTAATCAAAGCGTTGACCTCATCCAAATTCTCAACCAAAAATGTTTTACCCCCAATAGACCTAAAAACGTCCATGTATTTTTGTACAACATTATTATGATTTCCTTTAAACATTGATATATCCGGCAATGGCGATAAATCAGGCTGATTATTTAATACCGCTTCCAATATTTTTTCTCTGCTAGTCATGTGATGATTATTAAACTACGTAATGAATGGTTGGTGATTGCATTTTTACTTTAAATCTTCCTTATTGTTTTCTCCATTTTTTTGATACCACTCTGCAAAAGATTGACCCGATCCCTCCGGCATATCCCGTTGCTTATACCAAGGATTCAATTTATTATTTACTACAAAAGGAATGTTTTGCAAAACCCATCTTCCTGCCCTACCCGCCGTATTAAATGAATTGGGTGACGATAATGTCCAGGCCATCGTCTTCATACCTAACGCTTTTGTATTTGCAGCATAGCCTTCTTTTACAATTACCTGCCGCCACTTGTACAACTGTTCATGGATATTGATCTTAACAGGACAAACATTGCTACAAGAACCACAAAGGGTAGACGCAAATGGTAGATCTGCATGCATTTTCATATCTAGATTAGGAGCTAAAATTGCACCAATTGGTCCAGAAATAGTATTCTGATAACTAAGGCCTCCACTCTTTCTGTAGACAGGGCATGTATTCATACAACTTCCACACTTAATACATTTTAAAGAGTCCCTAAAATCTGCCCGCCCCAACTGACGCGTCCTTCCTGCATCGACCAATATCAAATGCATTTCCTGCCCTTCACGAGGCTTTTTATAATGGCTCGAATAAATGGTTATAGGCTGCCCTGTAGCACTTCGGGCAAGTAATCTTAAAAATACGGAGAGGTGGTTTTTCTGAGGTATTAATTTTTCAATTCCCATGGAGGCTATTTGTACTTCAGAGAGATGGGCTCCCATATCAGCATTCCCTTCATTAGTGCAAACAACATATTCGCCTGTTTCAGCAACTGCAAAATTTACACCTGTAAGAGCGACCCTTCTAGAGAGAAATTCGTTTCGTAAATGTTTACGGGCAACCCTAGTAAGCTGTGTCGGATCGGACAACCCTTTTTCAGTTCCCAGGTGCTTATGAAATAATTCTCCAATCTCTTCTTTTCTTTTGTGAATACAGGGCAGAACAATATGACTTGGTGGTTCATTATCAATTTGCTGAATGTATTCTCCTAAATCAGAATTGATCACACTAATTCCGCGTTCTTCAAGGTATTCATTGAGTTGGCATTCTTCTGTAAGCATAGATTTACTTTTCACCATCTGCGTAATTTCTTTTGCCTTTAAAATAGCGTACACAATAGCATTGTGCTCTTCCGCATCAGCAGCCCAATGCACAGTAATCCCATTTTTTTTAAGATTTGCTTCAAACTGCAAAAGATATTCATGAAGATTTGAGATCACATTGTTTTTTATCATGGATGCTGCTTCCCGAAGTTGCTCCCACTCGGGAATTTTCTTTGAAGCGATGTCGCGCTTTTCACGGATATACCAAAGTGCTCCATCATGCCAGTCAACCCGCTCTTCATCTTTTATAAAAGCTTCCGCCATTGCGGCGTGATCCTTTGTTTTAGTTTGTTTCATAATGTAGCATTTAAGATTTCAGCAATGTGTATTACTTTAACTTTCTCGTTGTTTCTGTGAAGAATCCCTTCTAAATGCATCAAGCAGGACAGATCTGATGATGTGATATATTCAGCTCCACTTTTAATGTGATCATTTACTCTATCCTTTCCCATTTTTACAGATACGGCTTCTTCTGCAATACAAAAAGTTCCTCCAAAGCCACAGCATTCATCAGAACGATCAAGGGATATTTGTTCTAGTCCTTTTACCATATTTAGTAAGTGTTGAGGCTTTGAAAAAGGTGGGGCATTCAATTCACTCATTTGAGATAAATAAAGTCCACGTAAGCCATGACAGCTATGGTGCAATCCTACCTTATGAGGAAAAGTTGCATCAAGTTTTTCCACTTTCAATACGTCGGTTAAAAATTCTACCAGCTCAAATACTTTTGAACGAATGGATAATGCCAGTTCAGGATTTGTTTGAGAGGTAAGGTGGTCTTTAACATGCAAAACACAGCTAGCTGATGGCGCAACGATATATTCAAAGGCTGAAAAATTTTCTATAAAAAGATCACTACAGCCCTGAGATAGGTGTTCGAAACCTGAATTTGCCATAGGTTGCCCACAACAGGTTTGTTTGGGAGGATAAACAACCTCCACTCCCAATTTTTGAAGCAATTGCAAAGTAGCTTTTGCCGCATTGGAATAAAATTGATTCACATAACAAGGTATAAAAAGTCCGACGGTCATAGTATGATGAGTATATTTTAAAGTTTCTAAAGCAAGTGAAATCTTATTACTGTTATATCTATTGATTTAAATCTAATTCACTTAAATTCCATTTTACAATTTAATTAATTATTAGATCTAATAATTAATCATCCCTATTTGTATAGATTTTGCCATATAATCCATTTTTTTCGAAACCTATTTAGATGATCTGATTTTTATTACTAGTTTTTTTAACTGATTGGTTCCGTCAACATTAATACCAGGTTGGTGAGCATTTTTGAAAAATATTCTAAAGAATGTAATCTGGCCTGATCTATGACGGAATAACGCGCAACTTCAGTATCATTAACAGCGAGAAGTAACTCAAACACATTTTTTTCCAAAAATCTGTTTGAGTTTTTGTTCTTTCAATTGCTTTTTAATAGGTCTAAGGGCTTGTTGAGGCTGACTACTAACAAAAATGTTTGAAATTATTAATCCCAGCAAGCGTTTCCCTCACCCTCCAAATATTCATAAATACATCCTGCATGATTTCTTCCGTCAATTCCCTAGATTCAGTGATCCGAAAAACATAACTGGCTAATAACTGATGCTGCTGTAAATAAAGCTGTATAAAAGCGGTTTCATCTCCTTCAGCTACCTGGAGCAGTAATTTTTTCTCGGGGTAAGTGAGTGAGTTGGACAAAAGCAAATCGTTGGTTATTCACAATAAATATAAACAATAATTAAATTAAAAAATAAATATTGCCTATTTATTTTACACAAGCTAAATCTAATCTTGTAAGAATTCTTTCTTCCAGTGTCAGTTGAAATGGGAAAAATTAACTTACACAAGAAAAAGGGGTATATAAGAACATTTTTAATCTATTGTAACTTGCTCATCCATTAACTCAGCATTCTCTTTAAAAACTGTAAGAGCCGAATTTTCTTGAGCAAATATTTCATTTTCTCGCTGTATTACCAAATTTCTTTTAAGTGATTCATCCAAATTCTTTCTCAATAAATTTATCTGCTTCTGTCGATTATTATAAAGGTAAATACCTACAATTACTACAGTAATGCTTGCTCCCACTAGGATAGGCATCAAATTATTGTTGTTTTTTGGAGATATGCCTTCGGCACCCCAAGATTTTACACTGTTAATATAATTCCTGTTTGAGTAATTCTTGATCATATTTAATAATTTTAATAGTGTTAGTTTTTGAATGAATTGTTATTGAAAAATCTACAAAAAAGAAAGACATCATATCATCTGCTTCAGCGCTGCTATAAAGGCAACGGTTTAGATAAATACCCATACTATCAAGTGTCTCATATGTTATTTCTGGAAGATTCAGCTCATAAACATACCCAAGAATAGTAGACACCTTTTTTTGATAAAGGGCAATGATTTTATAGATATCAGATTCATTTTTTCTTGTCTCCGCCCAATAGTCATCCTTGCAGTTTTGGATAGAACCGTCGGGTAATACAATTTTTGGACAAAAAATTCTTGAAGCATGTTCATGGTCTGCAATGGGTTTATCGCAATATTTACAAGCCTTTCCCATAGTATATGCTGGAAACGACAATTGGATTACATCGTATTTATTCATATTATTTTTATTTTTTAAAGAGATTTTAAACAATCGGATGTTGGCTGATTTAAAAAGTCGTCCTTTATGCAGTCTTCATTTTATTGTTTTTTTATTTAAATAATTAGTTACAAATTCAGATTTCTCTGATTGGGTTTTACGTCTGCCGTTTTTTAACCAGATATCAATTTCAGATTTAAGAAACTGTAATGATTTAGTCTGAGTAGCCTTATGATAGGGTATGATTTTTTTATGAACCCAATCGTAAATCGTTTGGGGCCTAGGCTTTGATGGAAGATATTCTATCAAAGCTTTTAAATCAAACCACTGGTCTGATGGCGGCTCTTTATTTTTGGGAGAAATAGCGTCTATAATTACCTTTACCTTTGAATCAAGTAAGGCTTCTAACTGTTGTACTGATATAGTGATAATTTCCATGTAAAAATATTGTACATGCAATTAAATCTACTAAACCAAGATTTAAGAATTTAGTCCGGAATAGGCCTGATGGGGCCAATATTGGCCAGTTTATTTGGTGAGGCCAAAATAATTTTTTGCAGCCTTATAAAACAATTTATATTCTTGGCCATCAGTCCTAGATTTTATATTTTCAGGAATCGGTTTATCAATTTCAAGATATATAGAGCGCATTAATTTAACATCTCTATGTGGAGGCAACACATTCGCTTCTTTTAAGACAACAACGAAGGCGGTTATCTGTCTTTCAGAAGTACCTTTTGAAATATTTAGTTTATTGATTGCGTCTTTAACTACTTTAACTTTATCTATATTATCATCCAATAATTCTAAAAGCGATTTAATTTTTCGTTTTTGAACCTTATTGCCTTGGACTATATCTTCAATTTTCGAAATTTCAACTTCTTCCCTTTCATTGGTAATTATTTCTGAATTGATTTTGTAACTCAATAGCCATTTATAAAAATCCCAACAAACTTGGGCATAAACTTCGTCAGGCGTTTTACTTAAATGCTGATATGGGAAATTGGGGCTATGCATATAATCATACGACCTTGTTCTGCCTACCAAAATGACCTCTTGGAAATAATTCCTTATTTCTCGAAGTGAATTTTCTGTAAATACAATTTTCTTATGATTTAAAAAAGGTATTTCATAGTAAATTATATTCAACTTTTCGTCAATAGAAAGTATTGCCCTCATATCACTTTTCTCATTTTCAAGGTATCTTTCCTTTTCTTTATATTGCAAAATATTACCTTTAAATATTTGTTTCCACAATTCTAAATTCTTTGAGCAATTTTCTTGAAATAATTGTTCTTGCCTAGACTTTATTTTTTGGGCTTCGCTTTGATCCAAGCCATCCCAGTCAAATCTTATAACTTTATTTTTTGCTGTAGAAGGAATATATACATCACAACTTCTATATACTACTTTACCTGAATCCCATTCTTTAAATGTTATTTTTTTCTTCATATCCTTACCTATTTATTTTTATTTTTTCAGAAGCACTTCTCTTCATTTCATCCACCACCTTTGCATAAATCATAGTAGTTTTCACACTCCGGTGACCCAGCATTTTTGACACAGTATAAATATCGGTTCCACTTAGTAACTGAAGTACTGCAAATGTGTGTCGGAAGCAGTGAAAGGTGAATTTTTTATTAATCCCTGCATCGGTAAACCACTTTTTAAAATCAGTGTTTTGTGAGCAGTCATAATAATCAAGTCCACTAAATATTTCATCCTCAGCATCCTTAGGAGTACCCAATAGATTATAGGTCTCATCAGAAATTGGCATCATCTCTGCACCACCAGTTTTACGCTGAGTAAATCGAATATAATAACCTTGCCCGTCAATATGAATCACCTCTTTCCATTTCAGTTGCTGAATATCTCCAAAACGCAAACCAGTTAATGCAGAAAAAATTCCTGCATTTTTAACTACTGGAATAACACAATTAGTATTTGCCAACTGATTTAATTCCTTTTGATCAAGGAACTCGCGGTGCGTTTCTTCTTCCTTGATACTATCCAATCTTGCATTCAAATCAATTTGTAAATGTCCATCCTTATAGGCTTGCTTCAAGATTACCTTCAACTTATCAAAATATGATTTTGCAGAATTGATTGAAAGTGTTTGCTTATCAGATTTTCTGCTGGGGGTATTCAATAAATATTCTTTAAAGTCCTCGCATACCGATTCAGTTAGTTGGCTAAACGGAAATGATTCACCCAGAAGAAAATCTTTAAAATACAAATAAGCCGCTTGCCAGTTATCCATATTACCTCCAACACGCTTTTTAGCAAGTTTTTCAAAATATACTAGCGTGCATGTTTCCGACAACCGTTTTTGGTCCATCAAACGTTTCTCAAACTCATTGTATATTTCGGGCTTATTTAAAATGTTTTGACGTTTATGTCTTATGTCCTCAGCAATCTCAATGGTATCCTTATTATTGGATCTTTCTGCAGGTGTTTTAGGACTTTGAATAATATACTGGCCCAGAAACTCCCTGCGAGTCAATTCTCCATTCTTTGGATTTGGAATAGCAGGATAGAAATCCAGATATAAGCTAAGCCTTCCTTTTGAAATTTTCTTTTTCCTGAGTGCTACTTTGATTCCCATTATTTTTCCTTTTTAAATAGATTTTCGATAGTTTCCTTATGCACAAAGGTTTTGCCTCCTAGCTTTGCATGTTGTAGCTCTCCCCTTTCAATAATTCGATAAACAGTCCTTCTACTCAACCCGAAAATTTGACACAGGTCTTCAATAGAGTAATATGTCTTCAACATTATTTCAACAATTGGCAGAATTTTAGATGCAGCAGTTTCAGCATTGCTTTTTTCAATTTTAGCCTCTGTATGCTTTTGCTTATAAACAGCGCTGGTACACTTTTTTGAGCAGAAACGGGTACGGGTGGTCTTAGCAATGAAATCTACCTTGCAAGATTCGCATACCCTTGAAATTTGAATATTTGAGCTCATAAAAATGTCAATTTTATTTACAGTTAAATTACAATTTACGACAATAAAAGACAATTAGTGACAATTTGTGCCAAAATTATTTTTTACCCATTTTTTAGTTTCGACCAATTTTTACAAAGGTACAAATAAGGTACAAAATATGCCCAAAAATACAAAAACAACCCAATTTCAACCAAAAAGGATAAAATTACAAAACCCTTACTAAGTAAGGGTTTTGATGTGTTTTTGGGTAGTTTTTTAGGTGTTTATTTTTGCCACTTACTTTCCGATACAAAACTTAGAAAAAATAAAATCCAATACATCTTCGTTAGAAATATCACCTGTAATTTCAGAGATATAATGCAAACAACGGCGAATGTCCAAAGCGATTAGGTCTGTTGCTCTGCCAGAATCAAGTCCTTGTTTTATATCTGTCAGTGATTGGTTAACCTGTTGTAAGGCGCCGTAGTGGCGAGCATTGGTGACTACCACATTTTCAGTGGCCGGTGACTCACCGACGGTGGAGTCAAACAATGCATCCTTGATCTGCTCAATCCCCATTTTATTTTTGGCGGAAATCGAAAAAATCTTATTTACAGAATCGAATTTTTCTACTGCCCCGTTCATTGCAATATCTGACTTATTACCAGCCAATACATATTTTTTATTCGACTCTTCAAATTCGCTCACTATCTCATCTAGTTCTGAAGAGCCCATTTCATTCACATCAAAAATGTACAAAACAACATCCGCTTGCTTCATCTTTTCTAAACTCTTTTCTATCCCTACCAATTCAATTACATCTTTACTATCTTGCCTAATACCAGCGGTGTCTATCAGTCGAAATAAAATCCCTTTGATATTAATCAACTCTTCAATCGTATCTCTAGTAGTACCAGCGATCTCGCTGACAATGGCCCTGTTTTCATTTAATAATGTATTGAGCAAAGTACTTTTTCCTGCATTGGGTTTACCAATGATGGCAACACTGACGCCATTCTTTATAACGTTTCCCAACTGAAAAGACTCCAATAATTGATTGGTGGTAATTTGTGCTGACTGAAGAATTGCATCAAATTTGGCACGATCTGCAAATTCAACATCCTCTTCACTAAAATCAAGTTCTAGTTCTATCAAAGCTGAAAACCCAATCAGCTGCTCTCGCAATTCCTTTAATACGGTACTAAATCCACCTCGGATATTATTTAAAGCAGTTTTTTGCGAAGCTGCTGTATTACTTGCAATTAAATCCGCTACAGCTTCTGCCTGAGTAAGATCCAACTTGCCATTCAAAAAAGCTCGTTGAGTAAATTCCCCTGGTTGGGCAATACGAGCCCCTCTTCGAATAAAAGCTTCTATAATTTGTTGTTGAACATAGGGACTACCATGACAACCAATTTCAATTACATCTTCACCAGTATAGCTCTTGGGCCCTTTAAACAAGGAGACTACCACCTCATCAATATTTAATCCTTCATCGCTCAGCATCCCAACATGGATAGAATGGGACTTTTGATTGGTAAAATCTTTAGAGGCAAATAACTCGTTGGCTATACCTAAAGCATTTTTACCGCTTACTCTAATTACACCAATAGCCCCTACTCCCGGCGGTGTAGCGAGTGCAACAATCGTATCATCCCAACCTGAGATTTTCTGTAACATTTCACAAAGATACCATCTCTGAATTCGAAAGAATCAAAATCAAAGATGCAATTTTTAGTAAAAAAAATCCCTCTACAAAAAATCGTAGAGGGATATGAAAAATTTGAAAGTAGTTTTTATTGTTCTTCCACAACAAAAGTGATCGGTTGACGACGATAGGCATTTACATTTCGTCCGTTCTGAAGCGCTGGAGTCCATTTTGGACCACGTTTAATAATCTTAACCGCTTCTTCTTCCATTCCATAACCATGCTTGGTTTCAGCCTGAACGTCGCTGATAGAACCATCTTTACTTACAATGAACTTAATAACAACTTGATAAGTTCCTGAGCGTGCACCGTTATCAACGGGAGTATTTGCATTTAGGTTTTTCTGAAGAAACCTTACCCATGCTGCAGTACCACCTGGAAATTGAGCTTCGTTTTCTACCTTCGTAAAAATCTTATCCTCATCGTCGGCTTTTGGAGCTTCTACTACCTGAGTTCCTTTGTCCTCAACGGGAGCAACAATCTGATTTTTATTGTCACTTTCCACCGTTTTGGTACTGATTACCTGGTCTTCTTTAATTTCCTCAATCTTCTCATCTTCTTTCACTTCTTCATCCTTCACAATCTTTGGAGGGGTAAATTTCACCTGATTAATTTCGGGTGGTGGTGGAGCGTCATTTTTCTTGACTTCTGCCATCTGAGTATCCAATACCTCTATTTCAACCTTAGAATTTTTTGATATGTAATCGGATAAAATAGTTCCGAGAAAAGCCAACAATACCAATGAAATAGTAATAATGACGGCGTTCTTTAAACGGCTATTATAGGTTTTCCGAAGATCATAAGCTCCGTACTGCTTATTTTTTCCATCGAAAATAATATCGAGGATGTCGGCAGTTAAAATTTTATTTATTTCCATTGTTAAAGACTTTATTAGTTAGATTAAAACGTAACCAATTACATAAATTATTTAATGCCATTTGCGTCTTCTGTCAGTTTAATTAACTGAGCTTCTGTGTCACTCATATCCACCTCAGCATAGTGCCCAGGAGGAACAGCGCTAATCGCCATTTCATCTAAGATATCAATCGCATTTTTAAAGGTAGCTTCCTTATCTGATTTAATGATGTACATCAAATCTCCAATGGGAGTTGCCTTCTTTTTGTCGAGAATAACCTGACGAATATCTTTGAAATTGCTGCTTTTAAACTGACTAGACGCTTCTGTAGGAGACAACTCACCGAAATAATAATATACTTGATCATCTTTTCCCAATAACAAAGTCATTGCACCAGAATTTTTAACTTTCAACTGGTTGTTAGGATCTTCTTTTGGTTCATTCATAGACATCGCTGTAGGCGTGCTCATAGTTGTTGTAAAAACAAAGAATGTAATCAATAGAAATCCCAAATCCACCATAGGTGTCAAGTCAACCCTGGTACTCGCCTTTTTGGCCTTTTTTACGCCAGGCCCTTTTTTATGTCCGCCACCGGACGATGTATCCAATTCTGCCATATCGGTAGTTTTAAGTTGCTTCCCATTTTATTGAAAAGCAAACGTTGGGTTATTGTTATTTTTTTGGAGGGTTCAAAGCCAATTCTGAATCAGCTGGAACACCTTCTGGATTGGTCACAATCTTGAACTTGAAAATATCATTTCGTTTAAACGCGTCTTTTACGAATTTAAATGTCGGATATTTTGCTGCATTATCTCCCTTCACTAACAAATTCAGATTGTCCATACTTTCACCTGAATAAGACCTTACTACACTTCCTACCCAATCAGATAATTCATTGTTCAAGCTGTCTCCAACTGGTATACCTTCCATTTGCTTTGGTTCCATGGGAGTTTCCAGTTGTAACATGCTTTTCATCTTATTAAATGGCATTCCGTAAAATTCCATCTTTCTAAGCTTCGTCATTTCTTCTGGTGTCAACCCTAGAGCCTTTGTTGTGTTAATATCTTCAAGAATTGCTTGCTTCTTAGCCCGGTCACCCAACATCAGGTATACTTTACCCTCTTTGTTTAAAGTAATCAATATGGCATCATCTTTAGCAATTCTAGTAGATATTGAAGAAGGTGTAACTACAGTTACCGCTTCAGGTGGTTTGGTCTTAGTTGCCAGAATAAAAAAGGACAACAGCAAAAAAGCCACATCACACATCGCAGTCATATCCACCGCTGTACTCTTTCTAGGTAATTTAACTTTTGGCATTTTAAAATATTTTTATTGTTTTACTATTGGATGCTAAATAATTGAAATCACTGTACAAATTATTTGTAAAGTGAACCAAAACTTTGCGTTAATGTAAAACCAGACTCATCAATACCGTAAGTAATTCCATCAATACGAGTAGTGAATACATTATAAAATATAATAGCCAATGCTGATGTACCAATACCTAAAGCTGTATTATACAAGGCTTCAGAGATACCAACAGACAATTGAGTAGCCGCAGCTCCACCACCTGAATCTTCTCCAAGTGCAGAGAACGCCTTAATCATACCTACCACCGTTCCTAACAATCCAATCAAGGTTGCAACAGAAGCAAGAGTTGATAAGAAAACCAAGTTTTTTTCCAACATAGGTAATTCTAAAGAGGTGGCTTCTTCTACTTCTTTTTGAATTGCCATTATTTTTTGATCAGTAGATAACTCTGTATTGCTAATCATATCTTTATAACGATGTAATCCAGCTTTCATTACATTTCCTACAGATCCTTTTTGTTTATCACATTCTGCCAAAGCAGCATCGACATTTTTGTTAGCTAGATGATATTGTACTTTACGAACAAAATCAGCATTGCTTCCAGTTCCAGTTGCTCTAGTAATAGTCAACATTCTCTCGATTACAAAAGTAACAACGATTAAAAGGCAACCAATAAGTACTGGTACAATGATACCTCCTAAATACATTTTATTCAATGCACCTTTTGGACCTTCATGAGCTGGCCAAAATGCGCCAGAAGCTGGTTTGTTAAACCCAGATGCATCTCCTAAAATAAATCTCCAGAAAGCATATCCAACAATGATACAAACCAATGGGGCAATCCATGAGATCGCATTACTAGATTTTTTTACTTGTACTGATGTAGATGGTTTTACATTTGCAGTTGATTTTGTTTCTGCCATAACGTTCGTTTTTTGTGTGTTAATTTGAAAATTGGTTTTTAAAAAAATTTCGTTTTACAATGCTAAGCAAAAAAACTATTCCTACCATCAAATGATACATAGAAATATTTTGTTGAGGCACAAGTTAATTAAATATTTCTATGAAACAACTTCGCCAAAAAAAAATTAAAACTTAATTAATAATAGTAGGTGAATATTAAAAATATATTAAATTCAATCTACCTCCAATGGAAAGATTTGAGGAATTTCTATTCATAACGCAAAGCCACAATCGGGTCGAGTTTGGATGCCTTATAGGCTGGGTAAAGGCCTGCCAATAGGCCTACCAGAGAGCATACCACCACCCCAATAAAAATCCATAGCCAAGGGATAACAAAACCTGTTTTAAGGATAACAGCAACAATATTTCCAAATAAAATACCCGAAATGATGCCTACAAGGGCACCCATTAGACTTATTAAAATAGATTCCCATAAGAACTGAGCCCTCACCTCAGCAGCCTTACCCCCTAAGGACTTTATAAGCCCAATTTCCTTAGTACGCTCATTTACAGCGACTAACATAATATTCATCAGACCTATAGCCGCTCCAATCAAAGTAATTAAAGCAATAGCTAGTGTTGCATATTTTAAAAAACCTAAATTTTTCATCAAAGATTGGGCGATGCTATCACTTTGGTCAATATAAAAATTATCATCTTCCTTAATATCTAATTTACGAACAGGCCTAAAGGTTCCTTTTGCCTCCCCAATAGCTACTTCCATCATTTTTAAATCACTTACCATCACAGCAATATTGTAAGACTTTCCTTCAAAACCAAACATTCTTCTGATATTATTATAGGTGGTTATAACAACTTTGTCAGAATTCATAAAAGCACTGCTACCCTTATCTTTCAAAATACCTATCACTCGGTACTTTGTATTGGATACGCTAATGATTTTATCAATGGCTCTTTGAGTATTTTCACCAAATAATTTTTGAGCAATTACATTTCCAATAATACAAACACTTCTTCCGGATTCAACATCGGTTTCATTAAAATCCCTGCCATCAGATAATTCGTATCCATTCAATTGCAAATAATTTTCATCTCCTCCTAATACACGTATATCTGGATTTGTTTTTTTTGAATCAGTATTAACAATAACTCCTCCTGGTCCTGGTAATCCAATGCCCACCATTGCAGGAAAAGGATATCGCTCCTTAAAAGCTCTAGCCTCGGTAAAAGTGATCACTTTTCCTTCATTTGACTTTTTTGCACCCAACGACTTTCTAGAGGAGACTTTGGCTGATTCGCGATTAGGTCCGCCACCAAACTGTATATTTCGCTCCCTAAAACGAATACTAAATGCATTAGCACCCATTGTGGAAAAGCTTTTAGTAAGACTTTGATTAACGGCTTCCACAGCAGTAATTATAGCAATTAGTGCCATGATACCCAAGGCAATAATAATCACCGTAATCGCTGTTCTTAAACGGTTACTTTTGATGGTATTATATGAAAGTATTATGGAGTCAGCTGTCTTCATGAAAATTTAATTCACTATAAAGTTAATTCTGAAATAGTATACACATGAAAAAAAGATTATAAGCGGTAATTAATAATACATAAATCGCTTGGGAAGGTTAATTATGGGAACTTTTCTATGTTGATAATAAATTTAAAAGATACCAGTTCAACCCAGAAAAATGATATCTCATTGATCAAATCAAAAACGCAGCGAATCAGTTATTAAGGAAGGAAATATTCCTAGCAAAATAATCAAGATGGCCGTTAGAATTAAAAGTACTTTAAATCCAGTGGTAATAGTAGCACCTTCAGCAATAGACCCATGATCTTGAATCTCCTGACCTGCTTGCTTAAAAAACATTGCCTGGATTATTTTAAAATAATAATAGGCACTCACTGCAGCACAGATAATTGCCCAAAATACTAGCCAATGATGGTGCCCATCCCGAATGGCTGCAATCAACATTAAAAATTTACCTTGAAAACCAGCGGTTAGTGGGATACCGGTTAAAGACAACAAAAATGTAGTAGCAGTAACTGCTAATACTGGCTGGTTTTTTGCCAATCCATTAAAGCCATCGATTGTATAATCATACATCCTAATCAATATTGCAAAAAGGCCGATTGTAGCCAAACTATAAGCAGCAGAATATAAAATTAAGCCCTGCATAGCTGTAATATTTAAAGCAAAAACAGCCAATAACATAAATCCAGCTTGGGCAATACTTGAATAAGCCAACATTCTTTTAACACTCTGCTGAAATACTGCAGTAAGGTTGCCAATGAAAAGTGTAGCAGCGGTGATTACCGAAACCAATAGCTGCCATTGAGCTTGAACCTTTCCAAATGAGTTTTCAAATAAACGAATAAAAGCAATAAACCCAGCAATCTTAACGACGGTAGCCATAAAAGAAGTAAAAACAGTGGGCGCCCCCTCGTAAACATCGGGAGTCCAAAAATGAAAAGGAGCAGCAGACACTTTAAAGGATAAGGCAATCAACATAAATACCATACCAATAGCAATCAAAACGGGCATCTTTCCTTCTCCGATATTAATATTAGTAATAAAAAAAGAAGCTTCGCTATTTCCTCCATAAATGAAAGCAATACCCATTAACATGATACCGGTAGAAAATGCCCCCATCAAAAAATATTTCAAAGCAGCTTCATTGCTTTTCAAATTTCTTTTATCAGATCCAGTTAAAATATACAATGGGATGGACATGATTTCTATACCAAGAAATAATATTAATAATGTATTGTAAGTTGCAGAAAGACAAACACCACATAAAACAAAAAATATTAAGGCGAAATATTCAGACACATTATCCCCTACTTTTTCGATATCGCTGCCACTTAATAAAAAATATAATAAAGTACTAACTAATGCAATCGTTATAAAAGTTAAATTAAAGCTATTGAAAGAAAGCATGTACTTGGTTTCTATTTCGAAAAAAGATGCACCAGTTGTAAGTTCTAGATAATTCGAAATAATAATTATTACCAAGCCAGCTATAGCCCAGTATTTAGGGGTTTGCTTACTTTTGAAGAACACACCTCCAAACATCATAATAATTCCCCAAATTGCTGTTAATAAAATTGCATTCATATTTTTCCCTCCCGATTCGACGGGATATTTTAAAATTTTTATTACTCAAATATTGTTGAAATAGGTGCTACCGATATTTTTGTTAATTCAAAAATTGGTTGAGGGAATACCCCCGTCAAAAAAATCATGATAACTATTACCACCAATACTAATTTTTCATTCCATGAAATTTCTTTCATAGATCCAGTAATAGAATTGGTTTCTCCATAAAAAACCTTTTGAACCATATTTAAAGTGTATACCGCAGCCAAAATAATACTTATTCCCGCTACCGCGGCATACCAAATATTAAATTTAAACAATCCACTGAACATCATAAATTCTCCTACAAATGCATTGGTAAGAGGCAATGCAATATTTGCAAATGCGATTATAACCAATAAGATTGTCAATACAGGGGCCTTATGCGCTAAACCGCCTAATTCTGAAATTTTTCTAGTTCCCAATTGCCTTTCAATCAATTCAATTACAATCCAAAGGCCGATAATATTAATACCATGGGCAAACATTTGTATCACCACTCCTTCCAAAGCGACTGTTTGCATAGTAAAAATGGCGGCACTCATTAATCCAATATGTGCAATGGAAGAATAAGCAGCCAACCTTTTTAAATCATCTTGTTTGATAGCAATCAAACTTGCATAGATCATTCCTACAACAGATAAGCCAATCACTACGTTATCGAATTTCAAAACTGCCATCGGAAAAATAGGTAAAACCCATCGCATCAATCCAAATAAACCCATCTTTACCATTACCCCACTTAAAATCATCGTTACGGAGGTAGGTGATTGTTCATAGGTGTCTGGCTGCCAGGTATGAAAAGGGAAAATCGGCATCTTAATAGCAAACGCAATGAAGAATAACCAAAATAAAAAGTTTTGTTGATTGGCATATAAAACTACAGCACGAAAAGCAGTCAAAGAAAAATTATGATCCGAATAGCGTGTAGCTCCTGTAAGCAAATAAACATAGATGATACCCACTAGTAAAAAAAGAGAGCCAGTAAAAGTATAAATGAAAAATTTAAAGGTAGCAGCAATTCTTTTTTCACCACCCCAATAACTACATAAAAAATAAACTGGTATTAATGCCAACTCCCAAAAGAAATAAAACAATAATGCATCGGTAGATAAAAATACCCCCATCAAACCAGCTTGTGCTAATAAAAACAAACCATAAAAAACATTTGCATTCTTATAGACCGTTTTGTAATTAGCAATCAAGATAATTGGAAAAGAAAATGCAGTTAAAAAAGTAAGTAATCTTCCCATTCCATCTAGCGCCAATGAAAAAGAAGATCCTATTGATTTCAACCACATATAATTAAAAGTCAAGCCACTCAATTCTTTATTATTGCGGAAATAAATACTAGCTATAGAAATCAACAAAGTGATCATAACAGACAGTAAACTCCATGCCTTTACTGTAGATTCCTTTCTTATAAAAAAAGTAAGTATTCCAGCGAGCAAAGGAAAGAGAACCAATAAATGAGGAATCGTTATGTAGTTACCAAACATCAGAAAATATATTTTATAAAAACAATTGAATAATAAATAATATCAGCATACCTAACACCATCAACAAAATATAGGTGCCTACCAAACCGCTTTGCATTAAGCGAATTTGCCGACTTCCATAATGAACTGCCTTACCCACGCCGTTGACCAAGCCATCAATGATATTTTTTTCTACGACCTGATTAAAAAAAGTTGCTAGCAACTGCAACGGTTGTATAATTATTTTATCATATAACTCATCTACATACCATTTATTAGCGATCAGTTTCCCAATACCCGTTTCATTTATTTCAGCTTTTTCATATTGGCTGAATTTTTTCCAAGCAAATAGCAAAGCAATCAATGCACCACCTACCGACAAGCCCATAAGCATATACTCAGTAGCATGAGATAATTCATGCTTAACAGCTATCTGATTACTATCAGCAAAAATTGGTTCAAGAAAAGCTTCTAATCGATGGCCTCCATGCATCAATACCTCCGGTATCCCTATCCATCCACCTACTACCGCTAGTATCGCCAATATTATCAATGGTATGGTAATAGCAGCAGGACTTTCATGTAGATGATGCTCCTGATCATTTGTTCCCCTGAATTTACCTTGGAATGTCATTGCATATAATCTAAACATGTAAAAAGCAGTCAGCAATGCGCCGACAACACCTCCAAACCATACTATTGGATTGTGTGCAAATGCAGCTGCAAGAATTTCATCTTTGGAAAAGAAACCTGAAAAAGGTGGCATCCCCGCAATGGCCAAACAGCCTAATAAAAAAGTAATATGGGTGATGCGCATTTGTTTTTTTAATCCCCCCATATTTCTCATGTCTTGCTCTCCGCCCATGGCATGAATAACACTACCCGCACCCAGAAATAATAAAGCCTTAAAAAATGCATGCGTCATCACATGAAAAACTGCACCAGTATAGGCTCCCACCCCTAACCCTACAAACATATACCCTAGTTGGCTTACGGTAGAATAGGCTAAAACTTTTTTAATGTCATTTTGTTTCACAGCAATGGTAGCAGCAAGTAAGGCTGTTAAAAGACCAACAATGGATATTACCGTTTGAGTTAGAGGAGCCATCGTAAATAAAATATTACTACGGGCAATCATATAAATTCCTGCTGTAACCATCGTAGCAGCATGAATTAATGCACTCACTGGAGTAGGACCTGCCATCGCATCTGGTAGCCAAGTGTACAAAGGTATTTGAGCACTTTTACCAGTAGCTCCCACAAATAGAAGCAAGGTAATTCCTGAAATGTCAAAAGCCGATAACTTATTTACATGACTAAACACCTGGTGATAATCTGCAGTACCCACCTTCGAAAGCAACCAGAATACGGCGAGTAAAAAACCAAGATCACCTATTCGATTCATGATGAAAGCCTTTTTGGCTGCATTGTTGTAATCATTATTTTTAAACCAGAATCCAATTAACAGGTAAGAGCAAAGCCCAACGCCTTCCCAGCCAATAAACATAATAATATAATTGCCTCCCAACACTAGTAACAACATGGAGAACACAAAAAGATTTAGATAAGCAAAATATTTCGCAAAATCTTTTGAAGGCTCTTCATGCATGTAAGAGGTAGAATACACATGAATCAAAAAGCCAATACCTGTTATAATCAATAAAAAAAGAGAAGAAAGTTGATCAATTTGAAAATCAAAATGAACATTCAAAGAAACGGTATTAATGAATTCGAAATAATGTATAATAAAAGTATTGCCTTCCTTTACACTTAAAAAAACACATGCACTAATTACAAAAGACGCCAAAATCACTGCACTTCCTATTAATCCAGAAAGTGTTTTGGATAAATTATTTCTACCCAATCCATTGATTAAAAAACCAATCAATGGTAAAACGGGTATCATCCAAACTATTTGTATTATATTATTCATAAGCCCCAAATCCCTAAGGGAAATTTTAACTACTTCTTTTAAAAAAAGTAGATTTATTAATTAAAAAAAATTCAAAAAATAGATTCTTTTCCTCTATTCAGCCAAGTTGAAAAACACTTTAGTTTTTCAACCTATTTAAAAAATTCACATCCACCGAATGCGTATTCCTATACATCATTACAATAATAGCAAGGCCAATACTTACCTCAGCAGCAGCTACAACCATGATAAAAAAAACAAATACCTGCGCATCACTTGCTGCTGTGGAGTTAGTATTAATGGCTGCTTGATGATGCATTTTTGAAAATGCGACCAACAATAAATTGGCTGCGTTCAACATCAATTCCACACACATGAATATTATAATTGCATTGCGACGAATCAATACCCCAATAACTCCAATACTGAATAAGGCAACTGCTAAAAATATGTAATAATATACTGGCATATACTTTTAATAATTTAATATTTATCCTTCCTTTTTTGAAATGACCACTGCCCCTATCATAGCACTTAAAAACAAAACACTGCTTATTTCGAAAGGAAATACATAATCAGTAAATAATTTTATTCCCAAATTCTTAATTAATCCAACTTCGCCGTTATTCATCTGAACCAATTGATTGGTTGCGGCTACTTTTTTTAAGGCAGCTACCATCACCAATAATAAGCTGCCCCCTGAAATACCACCAATGTAAAGCAGCCACTTATTTTTTTGATGCGGCTCTGATTCAGCATTTAAATTCATCAACATCACAACAAATAAAAATAATACCATGATTGCACCGGCATATACGATGATATTTACAATTGCTAAAAATTGAGCATTCAATAAAATATAATGACCTGAAATAGCAAAAAAGGTAAGTATCAAAAATAAGATGCTATACACTGGACTCTTACTAGCAACCACCATCACGGCTGCACCTAAGGCCAGTACACTTAAAAACCAAAACATTATTTCTATTACACTCATATATCGTTGTATTCTTTCCCTTTGATAGGAAGATGTTTTAAAATAACTATTTTAAACTCACTCTACCACCTTTTGCCTTTGCATGAGCTTCTGGTTCAGTGATCGGATGAGGAATTAATAAATCATCCTTGCCATAAATAAAACCCTTGCGTTGAAAATTTGCTGGAGCAAAGGTTTCACTTAAATAAATTGCATCTTTAGGACAAGCTTCTTCACACAATCCACAAAAAATACAGCGCAACATATTTATTTCATATTTCGCAGCATATTTTTCTTCGCGATATAATTTTTCTTCGCCAGCAGACCTTTCTGCAGCTTCCATCGTAATGGCTTCTGCAGGACAAGCAACGGCACATAAACCGCAGGCTGTGCAGTTTTCTCTACCTTCTTCATCCCTATTTAAAATGTGTAAACCTCTGAAAACTGGACTAAATGGACGGGTTACTTCTGGATAATTGATGGTAGGTCTTTTTTTAAACATGTGACCAAATGTGATGGCCATTCCTCTAAAAATAGCCGGTAAATAAGCACGTTCCAATAATGACATTGGTTTGCGCTCTACTTGTTGGGCCCTATTGGTTAATGCTTGCATATGTTATTAAATTTTTGCACCACAATCGATGCATAAATATATTTTAATGTTTAAAAATGCCAGTTGTTTTGCTGTAATAAAATAAATGCGCCAGTTGCCAACATATTAATTAACGCCAATGGAATTAATATTTTCCAACCAAGGTTCATCAATTGATCGTAGCGGAAACGAGGAATAGTCCAACGAACCCACATGAATAAAAACAGAAAACAAGCAGCCTTAAAAAGAAATACTGCTGTATGAATTAAAGCAACCCAATTAGTCCCAATACTTTCAGCAAGCGATGCATCATTTACAAATGGAATGTCGTAACCTCCAAAAAACAAACTCACCATCACAGAGCTACTTAAAAACATATTGATGTATTCGGCAAAAAGAAAAAAGCCCAATTTCATAGAAGAATATTCGGTATGGTATCCACCAATCAATTCATTTTCTGCCTCTGGCAAATCAAATGGAGTACGATTACATTCGGCAAATGCACAAATTAAAAATATTAAAAAACCTAGCGGCTGCTTGATAATATTCCAGCTGTACCAATGTTCTTGCTGTTGCTGTACAATTTCTTTAAGGCTCAAGGTTCCCGTTGTCATCAATAAAGCTATTAACGCTATTCCCATTGCCAATTCATAGCTAATAATTTGTGAAGCAGCTCTCAATCCCCCCATCAAAGAAAATTTATTATTGCTAGCCCAACTTCCAATCATAATGCCATACACCCCCAAACTCACCACACCAAAAACATATAAAATTCCAATATTTACGTCTGCTATCTGAAGAGAAATATCTCTGCCAAAAAAATGAACTTTATCACCCCAAGGAATCACTGCACCCGTCATCATAGCCGTCAACATGGCTAGACAAGGCCCTAAAATAAATAATAACTTTGATGATAGATTAGGTATAATTTCCTCTTTGAAAAACAATTTCAAACCATCCGCTAGCGGTTGTAATAAACCAAAAGGCCCTGCACGATTGGGGCCTCTTCTATCTTGCATTATAGCAGCCACCTTTCTTTCAGCAAAGGTTGCATACATAGCAATTACCAAAGAGGACATTACCACCACTACAATCAAAACTAATTTTTCAATAATTAAAGGCAACCCAATTGATAGTAACATAATTTGTTATAAATATTTTTTTGCTCCGCCAATCGCAAGCAATTAATTTTCAAAATTTTCAGAATGAGCCGGTCCGTTAATTTCACTCAAATGAATTTTTGGATTATTCACTTCACTTTCATCATGAATATTCATTAGCAATTTCGGTTCGCGTCCACCCATTACTTCCTGAATAGTTTCTTTTGGCATAACCAGTCCTTCATATTTACCCTGAGAAATAACAGAGTGTCTATTAAGTTTTGTAACCCCTTCTATTGTCCAATCACTCGTTTTCTTTTTATCAAATCTGCAAGTATTACAAATCCATCCCGGCTTGCCATCGTAACTCTTCACCTCACCCCATTCATCTTTACGAGCCGTAACTCTAAACACCTCCTCACCACGAAGCCACAAGGTAGTATTTCCACAACAACTTGGCGTATTGCATGAGCGATGAGCATCCACAGGCTTAGTAAACCATACCCTATTTTTAAAACGAAATGTTTTATCAGTCAGCGCTCCTACTGGACAAACATCAATCATATTTCCACTAAATTCATTGTCCACTGCTTTTGAAATATAGGTAGAAATTTCTGCATGCTCTCCCCTATCCAATATTCCGTGAACTCTTTTATCAGTCAATTGATCAGCCACATAGGTACAACGATAACAAAGTATACACCTCGTCATATGTAATTGAATATAGGGGCCAATATCTTCTTTCTCAAATGTTCTTCTTGGAAACTCATAACGAGTTCCTTCTTTTCCATGCTCATAACCAAGATCCTGCAAATGACATTCACCGGCCTGATCACAAATTGGACAATCCAATGGGTGATTCAACAGTAAAAATTCTACCACGCCAGCCCTAGCATCTTTCACTTTCTCACTCGTAATATTTTTTACAATCATACCATCCATCACTGTAGTACGGCAAGAAGCAACCAACTTAGGCATTGGCCTAGGGTCAGCTGTAGAACCAGCTGCCACTTCAACTAGACAAGTTCGACATTTTCCACCACTGCCCTGTAACTTACTGTAGTAGCACATTGCAGGTGGGGCCACATCGCCTCCTATTTGACGAGCCGCATTGAGTACCGTAGTACCTGCGGGCACATCAATGGTGATGTTATCGATGGTTACTTTAAAAGTTTTTATTTCGTCTGCCATAAAAAAATTTTCCGCCGAAATGATCGGGCGTTATTTTTATTAAAACTATTTATTTTAATCATTAAGCAGTTACCGCCACATGAATCGGATCTGCATAATGCCTAAGTCCAAAATTTTCTGTCAAACATTTTTCTGGGTTTTGCACATGCCATTCAAACTCATCTCTAAAATGACGAATAGCTGCTGCCACTGGCCAAGCTGCCGCATCACCTAAAGGACAGATGGTATTACCTTCTATTTTTCTTTGTATATCCCACAGTAAATCGATGTCTTTCATTTCACCTTTTCCTGATTCAATTTTTTTCAAAATTCTTTCCATCCAACCAGTTCCTTCACGACAAGGACTACACTGACCACAACTTTCGTGGTGATAAAATCTTGCCAGCGTCATGGTATTTCTAACAATACATTGATCCTCATCTAATACAATAAATCCTCCACTACCCATCATACTTCCTGTTGCAAATCCGCCGTCACTAAGACTTTCGTAATTCATCATCCTTTTCTCTCCTTTGGCAGTGGTCAATAATAAATTGGCCGGCAATATCGGAACAGAAGATCCACCTGGAATACAAGCTTTCAATCTTTTTCCATTGGGTATGCCTCCACAATATTCATCACTAAAAATAAAATCTTCTACAGAGATGGTCATATCTATTTCGTAGATACCCGGTTTGTTGATATTACCACAAGCAGAAATCAATTTAGTTCCTGTACTTTTTCCCACTCCAATTTTGGAATAGGCCTCTCCACCTTCATTAATAATAGGAACTACTGCGGCTAATGTCTCTACATTATTTACTACAGTAGGGCAATCCCACAAACCCTTTACCGCAGGGAATGGGGGCTTAATTCTTGGGTTACCTCTTTTGCCTTCTAGGCTCTCAATTAATGCGGTTTCTTCTCCACAGATATAGGCGCCTGCTCCTCTTTGGACATACAACTCAAAATTAAATCCAGTTCCTAAAATATTTTTTCCTATCCATCCATTTTGCTTTGCCTCGTCAATAGCATTTTCCAATATATCAGCAATCCATGCATATTCTCCTCGGATATAGATATAGCTAACATTACTTCCCAGAGCAAAGGAGGCTACAATCATTCCTTCTATCAATAAGTGTGGAATAAATTCCATCAAGTATCTATCTTTAAAAGTACCAGGTTCACTCTCATCCGCATTACAAACTAAGTAGCGGGGAACTCCTTCAGGCTTAGCCAAAAAACTCCATTTCATTCCGGTAGGAAAACCTGCGCCACCTCTACCTCTTAATCCACTCAATTTTACTTCTTCTACAATTTCGGCAGGAGTTAAACGAAATGCTTTTTCAACACTACGGTATCCTCCTTCTTTCCGATACACCTCATAGCTCCGGATTCCAGGTACATGTGCTTTGTCTAATAATAATTTCTTTGCCATACTTTATTACAATCCGTTTCCTAATGTTTTTTATTTTTTCTATTTTGCCATCAACATCCTCATTGGATGCAGCGATCTGGTAAAAGGATTTAAAACCAATCCAAAAGACTCCAGCGTGGTTGCACCTAGTAGTGCTTCATCGCCCTCTTCTCCATAAATTACCGGCGCTGGACCTCCTTCACCCTCAAATTCAAAATAGGCAGTACATACTTTACGCTGTAAGGTTGTACCATCAGCCAAAGAAAAACTCATTTCCTTATAGGGCTCAATTTCCAGTTGGTCTAAAATTTTTCCAGGAACCAAACTATGCACTGCTCCACTATCCACTAAAAAATTAACCTCCGCCACTTTTTCAGATTTTCTGTGCTCTTTCACTTTTAATATGAGGTTAGTTATTCCCATCAATTTAATTTGCCTTTGATCTACATTCTGCTACAATAGCATCTACTTTCTCCTTTGTTAGATGCTCACGATAGGTTTTACCCAACTGCATCATCGGTGCATATCCGCATGCGCCCAAACATTCTACCGTTTTTAAGGTAAACAATCCATCTGCAGTGGTTTCACCTACACCAATATTTAATTTTGTTTTTATGTACCCAATAATATCATCACTTCCATTGATCATGCACGGACCAGTTTGGCAAACTTCAAATAAGTATTTACCAACAGGTTTCAAATTGTACATACTATAAAAACTAGCCACTTCATATACTTCAATTGGTTCAATGTTCAACAAAGAAGCTACATAATCCATTACGGGCGTATCGAGCCAACCATCAAATTCATCTTGTGCAAGATGAAGAACCGGAAGCAACGCACTTTTTTGTCTGCCTTCAGGATAGCGTTGAATAATTTCGCTTACCTTTTTTAATTTTTCCTCAGAAAATTTTATCATAATAACTATCACTCAAAAGAGTTGGTCAATTTTATTGGTTCAATTATATATTAAAATTCAATTAAGCCGACAAACAGATTATGCATCTAATTCTCCTGCAATCAAATTCAAACTACTCATTGTAATTACTGCATCACTTAACATTCCACCTTGCACTAATTCTGGAAATGCTTGATAATAAATAAAACATGGTCTTCGGAAATGCAGTCGATACGGTGTCCTTCCCCCATCACTAATAAGATAGAATCCCAATTCTCCATTTCCACCTTCCACTGAACTATACAATTCACCTGCAGGTATATCTGTTTCGCCCATCACAATTTTAAAATGATAGATTAACGCCTCCATCTTAGAATATACATCCTTTTTCTCTGGCAAATAATAAGCTGGAGAATCTGCATGAAAAACTTCTGACTCGGCTCCTTTAAATTCCTGCACCTTTTTATAGGCCTGCTCAATCAAACTTAGACTTTGCCACATTTCTTGATTACGAACCAAAAAGCGATCATAACAATCTCCAGTTTTTCCCACAGGTATAGTAAATTCAAGATCTTGATAGGAACTATAAGGTGTATGAACCCGAACATCATAATCTACGCCAGCTGCTCTTAAATTAGGACCAGTAAAACCATAGTTGAGTGCCCTTTCAGCAGAAATAGCACCTACACCAATGGTACGTTCCATAAAAATTCGGTTGCGATTAAACAAGGTCTCAAATTCTTTTAGCTGCTTTGGATAAGTAGCGAGAAATTTTTCAAGTTTAACAAAAGCAGTATTGGTGAAATTTCTTTCAAATCCACCTATTCGGCCGATATTGGTAGTAAGTCTTGAGCCACAAACCTCTTCATAGATTTCATAAATTAATTCCCTAAACTGCATCAAATACAAGAAGCCAGAATAGGCACCACTATCTACGCCCACGATAGAATTACAAATCAGGTGATCTGAAATTCTAGACAATTCCATTATGATGATTCGAAGATAATCTACCCGCTTAGGTAGCTTAACATCTAATAATTTTTCGCAAGTAATATGCCAACCCATATTATTGATGGGAGAAGAACAATAATTTAATCGGTCTGTGATAGGAGTGATTTGATAAAGCGGTCTTCTTTCTGCTAATTTTTCAAAAGCTCGGTGAATGTACCCTACTGTAGAAGTTGCTTTAAGAATTCGTTCTCCATCCAACTCAAGAATATTTTGAAAAACGCCATGAGTAGCAGGGTGCGTAGGCCCCAAATTAAGGGTGGTAGTTTGTTTTTCAATACTTCCTTCCGGTAAGAGAATATGCTCGCTCATTATTTGCCTTTACTATTTTTTATTTTGCTTTTAAAAATTTTAACAACCCAACAACAATCAACTAATACACAATTTTTAACTACCATTTTATCTTCCAAACATCTCATCATCCTTATCTACTCTTGTCTGATCTTCTAATGGGAATTCTTTGCGCATCGGGAAATAATCCATTTCATCGACATTTAAAATTCTAATCAAATTAGGATGACCTGTAAAATTTACTCCGAAAAAATCATAGGTTTCGCGTTCCATAAAATTGGCAGACTGATACAAAGCAGTCGCACTAAAAACATCTGGTTGGATTATATCAGTAAAAACCTTAAATCGGATACGTACATTGTCAACTAGATTATGCAAGTGATATACTACTGCTAACTCTTGGCCTTTTTTATCAGGATAATGAACCGCTTGTAAATCAGTTAAAAATCGGAAATTTAAACTGGGTTCATCGTATAAAAATTGTAACACTTTCAAATTGATTTCTTTTGGCGCAGTGAAAGTCAGCATTTCATAAGGCTCCTGCCAGTCGGTCAGTTCATCGCCAAACTTTTGTATGAGTATTTGCTGTATTGTATCGTTATTTAGAGGCATCTTTTTTACTTAATTCTATTCAAATGTTTATTGTATTCCATAACTAGCTAGCAATTCCTTGTATTTATCTCCGTTCCTTCTTCTCAAACTTTCTTGACCAACTAATTCCTGTATTTTCAAAAATCCATCCAAAATAGCTTCGGGTCTTGGAGGGCATCCTGGCACATAAACATCTACAGGAATAATCTGATCGATTCCCTGTAGTACAGAATAGGTATCAAAAATACCACCACTACAAGCGCAAGCACCAACAGACAAAACCCATCTTGGTTCAGCCATTTGTAAATATACCTGCTTAAGAACGGGTCCCATTTTTTTAGAAATAGTTCCCATCACCATTAATAGATCACATTGACGAGGAGAAAATCCTACCCTCTCAGAACCAAATCTTGAAAGATCATAGTGGCTAGCCATGGTAGCCATGAATTCAATTCCGCAGCAGGAAGTAGCAAATGGTAAAGGCCAAATAGAATTTTTGCGGGCAAGACCTACCACCTTTTCAAAGGAAGTTGCCATAAACCCATCCCCCATCATTGCCTCAGGGGCTTCCACCATTTTCAATTTTGTATTATATTGTACTGGACGCGACATAATTAATTTTTATAAAAAATTCATAATTATAAACCAACTCCTCATTTAACAAAATCATGTAACCATTGTTTATATTTCAACATTACATAATCAACAATTCTTAGTCTTCCCAATTCAAGGCCCCTTTCTTAATGATATAAATAAACCCTGCTAAAAATAAGCCGACAAACATCACCACCGCCATAAATCCTTGCCACCCTAAGGCTCTAAAATTAACAGCATAGGGATAGAAAAAAATAACTTCCACATCGAACAAAACAAACAATATGGCAACTAGGAAATATTTGACAGCCATCGGTTGACGGGCATTACCTTTTATTTCAATACCACTTTCAAAATTTTGAAGTTTATCACTCGTTTGCCTTTTAGGCCCAAAACGATGCGTGAGAATCATCATGGTAGCGATAAAACCTATCGCGAAAAATAATTGAATCCCTATAGGCAAATAGTTGGAGGCATTGTTACTATCTACAGCTTGAAGTAGGAAGAATTTCATTTTGCAAAAGTACGTTAGGGTGAGCAAATAAAAAACTTAGGTTTAGTAAAAAATATCCCCCTTTTGAATAAAAAGGGGGATAACATTATTTTATAATATTTTCTACTTATTGCTTGGTCGCTGGACTAGCTTTCTTAGCACCACTAGGTTTATCCCCAACTGGCTTGTTAGCAGCTGGATTTGTAGTCTTAGAAGCTGGTGGAGCAGGAGTAGTTGGAGTTGGGTTCATGTTCATATTTGCAATTACTGCCTTATTACTGGCTGCTTCAGCATCAGCGGGATCAACCACCAATACGCTATCACAATAGGCCATAGCAGCGGTTTTGTCCTTTTTAATATTGGCATAATATACAACAAAATACTTATAGCTACCAACCAACTGATTCTTGTTTTTTACTTTATCTGCTAGCCCCACTTCAATCACCTTTTGAAAGGCTGGATTTGCTAAACCTTGTTCCATAGTAGTATCAATAGCCCAATAAGACTTTCCAATCATATAATAACTAAAAACATCATCTGGAAATTTTTTACTATACTTATTAAATACCTCAATTGAAGTGGTATAATTACCTGACCTGAAGTAATTATATCCTGCATAATAAAGGTCAGTTTTTGTAGGGTCCTTTTTTAAATTGGTAATTTTTGCATACCAATCAGCTGCTATTTTATAATTTTTTTGATTTTCAAAATAAAGAGCAGTCGTTTTTAAATAAGATACTTTAGATGATTCAAGCGTATCTAATTGAACAGCTTTGTCAATGTAAATACCAGCTAATGAATCATTGCCAGGTAATTTAAATAATACATTGGCATAGGTAGCGTAGTCTCCGCTTCCAATTTGACTTTGATCAGCTTTAGCGATATAATTTTCAAAAGCTTTCCTTGCACTAACAGAATCACCTAATCTGTTAAAAGCATATCCTTGAATACCAAATAATTTAGGATAAGGGCTAGTGGACCCTGCAATACATTGATCAGCAAGTGTAATCGCGTCCTTAAACAAACCTTGTGCATACTTCATAGAAGCTCTATAATAGCAATTCTTAGGATCATCGTCTGTGTTAGCCAAGTATTTATCAAGGTAAACAGCTGACTTTGTTACTTCAATATTGTAATATAAATCAGACAAGTTTTTATAAACAGGAGCATAAGCTGGATCTTTTTCTATGGCTTCATTGAAATATTTTAAATAGATCTCTTCTTGACCAGCCCCTTGGGTTTGGTAAATTTTACCTATTCTATAAAGTGCCCTTGCATACTTTGGGTCAATATTTAACGCTGACTGATAAGAAATTTGAGCATTTCCACCATCTAACATTTTTTTGTAAGCGTCACCCATATATATATAAACAGATGGCTCTTTAAACTTTTTTAAATTGGTGGCGATTTTTAATTTTTCAATTCCATAAGCAGGATCAGCATATTTATTATCAAAATCTGAGTTGGCCATACCCACTGCAGTCAGTACTAACAAATCTTTATTCTGGCTTAAAGACAGAGCCGTTTCAAAACGATTGCGGGCATCTTGAGTCTTACCTTCCCGTAACTCTACATTTCCCATCGCAGCAATCAATAAAGCGCTGTTACTATTTGCTTCTAGCGCCTTGCGATAAATATCTTTAGCGTCTGCTAATGATTTAGTAGAGTAATCGGCAGCCGCCATTACGGAAATTCCCAACCAATAAACTGCTTCTGGATTAACTGGAGCAACTTCAACCAGCTTCTGAAAAACATTTTTAGCACTTTGGTACCTTTCATAATACATAAATTTCTTACCCTCTTCTAAGGTTTGAGCTTTCATCGTAGTTGAAAGCAATAGGGCTAAAAACACCAGCAATCCAAATTTAATACTACTCATTTTCCTTTCTGTTTTTTTTGACTTTACAATGATATTAATTTATACTCAAAACTATTTAAAATGTTCATTTTTATTTTGCTAATTTTTCATTAATCTTCACATTCCGAATGCCAAATCCTATTTTACTTGGCCCTAAATAGGCTCTTCTAAAAATTAATTGCCCCCTTTCATATTGTAAAAAATTTAGAAATCCAGATCCCAATCCTGAATAATTCTCTCTCAAAATATAATACAAACCTCTAATGAGAGGATATCTTTTAGTCATGATACCATATTGGGTTGGTTTTACATAGGGAGTATCAGAACAATAATCACATTTAACATATGCCATTTTTAGCTTTTGCAACATTTTTACTTGAGCGGTATCCTCTGGGTTTCCAATCCAGCTTATTCCCACCAATCCTACTGCATTTTCATTGGCTGCAACAAAGTCCAACACCGACTGGCTGTTTTTAACAGCTCTTACTACACCTGTATCAAATTTTGCTCCCTTCAATATGCTGTCGATTGCAAACCTTACAGTACTGGTTGCATTTAATCCATCAAAAATAATCTGTTGATTTTTCCCCATCAAACCGGTCAATTGCTTTTGCAATCTTTGGAGAGTAAAAATGGTGTCTGTGCTTTTTTTATTTACTACAATTGCAATCGCATCAGTTGCCAGCTCATCCCAACGAGGAAGATAATGCAAGGATTCCTTAAAATAATTTTCTTCCTTCCTTGATAACCCCCTTGTTACAATTACCATTTTGGTAAGCGAATCATTGAAAATATCATTCAAACAAGCAGATTCCGATTTGTAATGGGCTATAATCTTAGCATCCGGATTGGACCCTTCAAATACTTTAATTTGCTCATCCATTATCGGCTTATACGACTCATCAATACTGATGTGAAGCGTCCCGCTGGTAAGCGTATCCGTTACTTGCACCTGCTTCTTAGAATTGCATTGAACCATTCCAACAACCAAAAAAAGCAAACCTACCCAATTAACAATTTTATATTTTCTGTACCCCATTTTCATTAGTCTCTGAAATAATTTTTCTTATAACCTCTGTACATCCTAAATCCTCCATACAACCAACATATAACTGCAAATATTTTTATCAGTTCAGCATCATACTGATTAATAAAACTTTGAGTAAGCTTAATTGGAAACATGAAGAAAAAACCCACGAGTATCATAAAGAAACCCATACCATAATTAGTGATTGAACGCATACGGATAAATCCCTTATCCCTTTCGCTAAGCTTTTCGTTATCTAATTCTCCCATAGGTATTAAATTTTAAAAGAAACGTATTAGGAATTTATTGATACATCTCTTCCGTAAAAAGGGCAAATTACAAAATAAATTACTGAAAACTGTCGATGTATGATAAAGTTAACTTTTATGAAATCTTAACCAAGAACCTTTCTTTCTTTCTACTTGACTGTTTGCCAAACCGGTAGCTCCAAAAAATTAATAAATAGCTGCCAAAATATTTAGACCAACTAACCAGAATTCCACAATTTACGATACCAATTGAGCTCTTTATAATTTATTGTGAAAAGATAATTTGAGAAAATAGGATAGAAAATTTCTATCCATTATCCCCTACTGCTAACAAGTTTATACCCCTAAGGGCTTATATTTGCTGAATGACTATTTTGATGGTATGCCTAGGTAATATTTGCCGAAGTCCACTTGCAGAAGGAATTCTAAAAGAAAAGTGTAAAAAGGCAGGATTAAATTGGAAAATTGAAAGTGCTGGTACCAATGGATTTCACAATGGTGAAGCACCTCATTACCTATCACAAAAAGTAGCGAGCATCAACAATATTGATATCAGCAATCAGCAATCAAGAAAATTTGTAAAACAAGATTTTGAGCGATTTGACAAAATCTATGCAATGGCGGAAGATGTAATAGAGGAGATAAAGCAGATTGGAAAAGATCAGTACATTTCATCAAAAGTTGATTTACTAATGAATGAAGTCTACCCTGGTCAAAACAAGGAGGTACCCGATCCCTTTTATGGAGCAGAAGATGGATACCATAGCGTTTATAATATGATTGAAATTGCTTGTGATGCAATTATAAATAATCATACTAATTCATCCACTTAATACTTGTTAGTTTAAATTTATAACAGACGATTACAACATATTTTAATTAACAAAAATCATGGCCAAACCAAGCATCCCCCAGGGAACTAGGGATTTTTCAGCAACGGAAGTACACAAACGAAATTATATTTTGTCCACTATAAGGAGTGTGTTTGAATTGTATGGATTTGAACCACTTGAAACTCCTGCAATGGAGAATTTAGAAACTTTGATGGGCAAATATGGAGAAGAAGGCGACAAGTTGATCTTTAAAATTTTAAATAATGGAATCAATAATCCAAAAAATATTGACAAATCAAAAATTGGTTTTGAAAAAGCATTGATAGGAAAAAGCAGTAGTGAACTTACGGAAAGAGCATTAAAATACGACTTAACAATTCCTTTTGCCAGATATGTGGCAATGAATCAAGGCAAACTAACCTTTCCCTTTAGACGCTATCAGATTCAACCTGTATGGAGAGCAGATAGACCACAAAAAGGACGTTACCGAGAATTTACACAATGTGATGCCGATATTGTTGGAAGCACTGGTCTACTCAATGAGGTAGAACTAGCCAATATTTATCACCAGGTATTTATTCAGCTAGGGCTTTCAGGCTATACCCTTAAAATAAATAGTCGGAAAATCTTAAGCGCATTGGCCCAGTTGAGTGGTGGCGCTGAAAAAATGTTGGATATCACCATCGCAATTGACAAATTAGATAAAATTGGATTAGAAAAAGTAAAAGAGGAATTAGTAGAAAGAAATCTTTCACAAGAGCAAATTGGCATTATAGAAAAATATTTATTGATCAATGGATCCAATGAAGAAAAATTAATACAGATAAAATCATTGGTAGGTAATTTAGAAATAGGTAAGAGTGGTATTGATGAAGTAGAATTTTTATTTAAGCAAACAAGCAACATTAATTTAGCAATTGATTTCACGCTTGCTAGAGGATTGAATTATTATACAGGAATTATTTTTGAGGCAAAGGCTCCCGTTGAAATTCAAATGGGTAGTATTGGTGGTGGTGGTAGATATGATGATTTGACTAGTTTGTTTGATGTGCCTGGCATTGCAGGGGTAGGTATTAGTTTTGGAGTTGATAGAATATACGATGTATTGGAAGAGCTACAGCTTTTTCCGCAGGAAATAGAAAAGGGCTCCAAAGTAATCTTCTTTAACATGGGTGAAGCGGAATCACTTTATGCATTTAGCATTATGCAGCAATTAAGAGCAAATGGTATTTCCTGTGAAATGTACCATGAATTTTCAAAAATTGCCAAACAGTTCAGTTATGCTGAGAAAAAAAATATTGAATACGCAATCATTATTGGAAGCAAAGAAATAGAAGATAAACTTTGTTTGGTAAAAAAATTAAAATCAGGAGTTCAGGAAGTAGTTGAATTTGAAAAACTCACCGCCTTCTTTAATGGATAAAAAATCGATTCAATAGGATAATCCATAAAGACTAACTAAAACTATAAATTAACTGAAAAATTTATCTGACCGATGGCTTGCATTGGGCAATACAGTAAGTTAAGGTATCTTTGCGCTATGAAAGCAGTAAAACAAAACATTCGCCATCTGAGTTTGGAGGAATTGACGAAACATTTTGAAACGATCGGCGAAAAAAAATTTCGTACCAAGCAGGTACATGAGTGGCTTTGGAAAAAAAATGCACAAAGCTTTGAGGATATGACAGATATTTCCAAAGAACTGCGTGCTCATCTCGCTGAAAAATTTGAATTACCCTCTCTAAAAGTTAATACCACCCAATATAGTAGTGATGGAACCGTCAAATCAAGATTTATGACTTTTGATGGCCATATGATTGAAGGGGTTCTGATTCCAACTGAAAAACGAAATACCGCTTGCGTGTCTTCCCAAATAGGGTGTAGTCTGAGCTGCAAATTTTGTGCTACTGGCACTATGGAAAGAAAAAGAAATTTAGATTATGATGAAATTTACAACCAGGTAGCTTTTATAAATCAGCAATCTGAAAAAACATTTGACAAAAAGCTTTCTAATGTTGTTTTTATGGGCATGGGAGAGCCGCTACTGAATTACAAAAATGTTTTAAAGGCAATCGATAAATTAATTGCCAATGATGGGATGGCTATGAGTCCTAAAAGAATCACTGTATCTACTGCAGGTGTAGCAAAACAAATCAAACAATTGGGTGATGACAAGGTAAGATTCAATCTTGCCCTCTCACTTCATGCTGCAGATGATAAAAAAAGAAATCAGATTATGCCCATCAACGAAAGCAATAGTATCGATACGTTGATAGAAGCATTGAATTATTTTTATGAAAAAACTAAAAATGATATTACACTTGAGTATATTCTTTTTAAAGATCTAAACGACTCTATCGAAGATGCTGAGGCCTTAACAAAAATTTATCGACAAATACCTACCCATCTTGTAAATGTAATTGAGTACAATACCATTGATGGTGCAAAATTTACTAAACCTGATGAAGACACCACCCAACGATTTACAGATTACCTTGCTAAGAACAGGGTAAACGTTCGAGTAAGAAGAAGCCGTGGAAAAGACATTGATGCTGCCTGTGGCCAACTTGCAAACAAAGGAAAATAAAGCCTCCTGTCTTTCAATAAAATCATCTCTATAAAAGCCTCCTTTAAAGGAGGCTTTTATCTTATTTTAAAAAAATTTAACTACTTATTTGGAATTCAATATTATAAAATAAAAATAAATGCCGATTTATTTTATTATCAATTAAACCCTAGGAATTGTTCATAGTCTATTATTTTGAACCATTTAAAAATAGACATTATGAAAAAGATTTTTATCGGTGCAATAGCCACCACACTTTGTTTTTCAACCTCATTTGCTCAAAAGCTACAAAAAAACAACCGTCCTCATAACCCAACGCAAGCAGGAGGAAAAATGAAGGCTTTGAATCTTTCTGCTAGCCAAAAAGAACAGATGAAAGCAGCTAGACAAAATACAAATACTCAGTTAGCAGCGCTTAACAAAAATGATCAAATGACTGTAAAAGATTTGAAGGAAAGTAAAACAGCAATCCTTAAGTCACAGAAGCAACAAATGGCGGGCATTTTGACAGAAGATCAAAAAAATCAATTGGCACAAAGCAAAACCTCCTCCAATAATCGACAGGACAATCAAGCTGGAAAAAATTTATCTAGAATGAAAGAAAATCTTGGTCTTTCTGATATTCAAGTGACACAAATAAAAGCCAACCGAGAAGCTGACCTAGCTAAAATAAAAGCTATCAAAGACAATAGTGCCCTTAGTAGATCTGAGAAAAAAGAACAATTGAAGTTGATAAGTAAGAATCAAAAAAACAATATGACTCAAATTTTATCTCTTGAGCAATTAATTAAAATAGAAGAATCAAGAAAAGAAAGAAGAGCTGGCGAATAAAAAATTAAACCCCTATGACAAAGCGGTCTACCTAATGGTAGGCCGCTTTTTTCTTTCTACCTATCCAGGTAAATCTGAGTTCACTACAAAAATAAAATAGTTTAGAATTTACTAACACCGGCGAAATAAAGTTTACCTTCGCCACTCACCCCTGTTGTAATAACAGTAAAACCCTTCAAAAATGAGCCAAGTACCTTTTCAGAAATTTGTTCCAAAGAAGAAAAATAGTCTGATTAAAGAAGAATTTAAACAAGCCAAAACGAAAGCAAAAAAAGAAAGGGCTGCCGCAATCGATAGACGATTTGAGGAAAAAAGACAGTTAAAAGCTGCTGCTAGAAATGCACCTAATGAAGCTCCTCAAACCAAAACAAGTAATTCCACCAAACAAAAAAAGGTACAAGCGATTGAAACCAATTTTACCTATACTAAAAAAGTAGAGGGCATTAAAAAAGATTATACTCCTGAACCATTAAAAACTGCTCCAAGGATTGTAAGGCCTTCTACCATTTCCACTACTGAAATGCCCTTAAATAAATACGTGGCCCATTGTGGAGTTTGTAGTAGACGAGATGCTGTTACACTCATTAAGGAGGGCAAAATAAAAGTAAACAATGCGGTAGTAAAGGAGCCGGCTCATAAAGTAACTGAAAGAGACAATGTGCAATTCAACGGAAAAAAATTATTTGTTAGCAAAAACTTAGTCTATATTTTACTCAATAAGCCAAAAGATTACATTACTACTACTGATGACCCACAGGGTAGAAAAACAGTATTACAATTAACCAAAATGGCTACTACAGAAAGGATCTATCCTGTAGGCAGACTAGATAGAAATACTTCTGGCGTTTTGTTATTGACCAATGACGGTGAATTAACTCAGAAATTATCGCACCCTAGTTATAATATTACTAAAGTGTATGAAGCGAAATTGGATAAGTCGCTTACCAAAGCCGATTTTGATAAAATTTTAAATGGGATAAAATTAGAGGATGGTGAAATCAAAGCTGACTCACTAGCTTATGCAGATTCGAAAGATAAATCAATCATAGGCATTGAAATTCATAGTGGCCGCAACCGCATTGTTAGAAGAATATTTGAACACCTAGGTTATGACGTAAAAGGTTTGGATAGAGTAATGTATGCAACACTTACGAAGAAAAATGTAGAGAGAGGTAAATGGCGTTTTCTAAGCGAAAAAGAAATTCGTTTGTTGAAATACTTGAATATTTCGCACAAAAAAATTCAAACCAATCAAAAACTAACTACAGACACAGAATAATGAGCGAAGAAACCGATATCAATAAAGGTAATCCATCCAATAGCAAGGTGCTGGCATCAGTTGTTACCATTTTTGAAAATGACCATTTTATTGTACTCAACAAACCTGCTGGGGTCCTTTCCATCCCAGACAGAATGCAATCTGAACCTTCCTTAAAAGACTTCTTGATTAATAAGTATGGAAGTATTTTTACTATTCATCGATTGGATAGGGAGACCAGTGGTATCATTATGTTTGCAAAGGATGAAGAAACGCATAAGTTTTTTTCCAAACAATTTGAAGAAAGAACAGTTGAAAAATATTATCTCGGATTGGTGCATGGGTCAATGCCTGATAAATCTGGAAGCATGGATGGACCTATCATGGAACATCCCGTATTTAAAGGACAGATGGTTATTAATAAAAATGGAAAGCCCTCACTTACAGATTATGAAGTGATGGAGGAATTAGGAAAATACAGTTTAGTAAAATTTCAAATTCATACCGGACGAACACACCAAATAAGAATTCACTCTAAAAATATTGGCCATCCTATCGTTTGTGATCCCTTGTATGGAGATGGCAAACCAGTATTGCTATCTTCCATCAAAAAAAGATACAAATTGAGTCAGCACGACGAAGAAGAACGCCCAATGCTAAACCGGGTAGCACTTCATTCCTGCCAATTAAAATTCAAAGATTCGGAGGGAAAAGACTATGACCTAGAAGCCGAGTTACCAAAGGATATCAAGGCTTTGGTTCAGCAGTTAAGAAAAAATTTATACAATTAAGAGCTGTCTTTTGAACAGCTCTTAATTAGTTGACACTCAAAAAGTGATGAGCGCACATATGGTGAAGCTTTTGATCAAAATGAATAGATAAAGAAATATCAGATAATTAGTATCTCATTCGTATAGCTTTTTAGTAAAATTTACATATGCTTTGAATTCCATTTGGAATAGAGTGCTTTTACTTTTTTGCCTTGATGCAAAAAAGTAACAAAAAAAATCAATCCTGCGAATAAAAAGGCTGAAATATTAAATATCAGCCTAAAATCAAGGAACTCGCGGGTAGAGTAAGTTACTTTAAAGGGAGTGCTCGCTCAAACAGCCTTGATTTTTTAACGTCTGATATTTAATATTTCTAGCACTTTTTATTCAAGGGCGTCGCGGAATGAGCATTTACTACTTTTTGAGCGTCTACTATCTTCTAGGAGTAAAATAAAACACATCGTTGCTTTAATAAGCGTGATTTTTTCGATTGATAATTAACATTTCTAGCAATTTTATTCAAGGGCGCTTAAACAACTATTATTTCAAATCGCACAATCCTGCTTTTGAGGATTAATTAGATAGAATAAAAACAAAAAAATTAGTCAATATTTGGTTGTGGGGTATACCTTAAATAAGGTTTAACTACTTCTACTCCTTTAGGAAATTTCTTAATCGCATCTTCTGTACTAATTGCCGGAACTACAATTACATCTTCTCCCTGATTCCAATTCGCAGGAGTAGCAACGCTATAGTTAGCTGTTAATTGCAATGAATCTACTACTCTCAATACTTCAACAAAATTTCTTCCTGTAGAAGCTGGATAAGTGATAATTAGTTTAACCGTTTTATCAGGAGCAATAATCACTAAAGAACGAACAGTAAGGGTAGCGGAAGCATTTGGATGAATAAAATCATAGAGCTCAGAAACTTTTCTATCCTCATCAGCAATGATTGGAAATTGAACAGATACATGTTGAGTCTCATTGATATCATTGATCCAAGCCAAATGCTTATCTACTGGATCAACACTCAAAGCCAAAACCTTGACACCTCTTTTTTCAAATTCTTCGCTTAACGCAGCTGTTCTTCCTAATTCGGTAGTACATACGGGTGTGTAATCAGCAGGGTGTGAAAACAAAATACCCCAAGAATTTCCTAAAAAATCATAAAAATTCAAATCACCCAAAGATGATTTTGCAGTAAAATTGGGAGCAATATCCCCTAAACGTAGGCTCATAATTATAAGTTTTATTATACAAATATAATAGTCTATTGATTAAGTAGACTTATTTTTTTTATTTTTTTTGTTTTTCTACGTAACTTTCTAAAATGTTATCGAAAAAAACACAATATGCACTCAAAGCGCTGGGCTATTTAGCTGCAAAATATGGCCAGGGTCCAGTACTGATATCAGAAATTTCTAAAAATAAAAAAATCCCTATAAAATTTTTAGAGACCATCTTATTGGAGCTAAAACAAAACAATGTGTTGGAAAGTAAGAAGGGAAAAGGGGGAGGCTATTATTTAATTGAATCCCCTAAGAAAACAACCCTGGCTCAAGCAATAAGGTTGGTGGGTGGGCCCATAGCATTAGTTCCTTGTGTAAGCCTCAATTTTTATGAAAAATGCGCTGATTGTGATGAAGCTACCTGTGGCCTCAACAAGGCCATGCTCCAAACAAGAGATGCCACCCTTAAGATTCTTGAAAAAAAGACATTGGCTGAGCTCATAGATGGGTAATCCAATACTTTAAATAAGTATTGACCTAATCTAAGCAACCTATAACCCAATTTTTACTAAGCAAATAAGTCCATTTCTGCTTTTCCCAAACCATCGGGAGTAGTATAGAAAGGTCTTTTCTCAACTAAATAGTGGGTATCTTGAGGAATACCAAGTGCATGATAAATAGTTTGGTGAACCTGTTCAATCTTAATTGGATTTTCAATGGTTTTGCAAGGACGCTCATCGGCTGTTTTACCAAACACATTTCCTTTTTTTATACCACCACCAAACATCAACATAGAACAGCCATCGGTAAAATGGCGATGCATTCCATAATTTTTAAGTTCCTGAATAACGTCGGGTTGATTGACTTGTTCTTGTACCTTTAAGTCGGGACGACCTTCTACCATCATATCCCTACTAAACTCACTCGCCAATATTACCAAGGTACGATCGAGATGTCCTGAACGATCAAGGTCTTTTATCAATTGAGCAATCGGAGCATCGATTTGTTTTTTCATATTCACCAGTGTCGTATGTCCGTTGTCGTGAGTATCCCAGTTTTTGAAAGGTTCGTACTCTGTAGTAACGCTTATAAAACGAGCACCCTTTTCCGTTAAACGTCTTGCCATCAGGCATCCCAAACCAAATTTTCCAGTATTATAAATATCATAACTAGCCTTTGGTTCATTCATAAGATCGAAGGCTGCAGCCTCTGGTGATTTCAACAACATATAGGCTTGTTCCATTGATCTTCTCAGAGATTCCTTTTGATAATCGCTGCCCATTTCTCCCATCGCGCTTTTATTCATCAACTCATTGTACAATTGATTTCTTTTTTCAAAACGCGTGATATCCATACCTACGGGTGGTTTTACGCTTTCCAATCCTGCAGTTGGGTCAGGAATTAAAAAAGGCCCATATTCGTTTCCCAAAAATCCAGCGGTATGAAAAGCTTTTAATTCTTCAGCCTCACCTAAAGAAAAACGCTGACCAATATCTATAAATGCAGGTATTACAGAATTTTTAGGTCCAAGCTGTTTAGCAATCCAAGACCCTATATGAGGGGCAGCAACCGACTGAGGTGGTTTGTAGCAAGTATGCCAGTGATATTGATGCCTCGAGTGCAAAATATGCCCCATATCACCTGCAACATAGGATCTAATCACAGTTCCTTTATTCAAAACTTTTCCAATATTTTCTAATCCTTCAGAAAAGTAAATGTCATCCAACGCAGTGGGCACTGATTTAAAAGTACTAAGCACCTCATTGGCTTGCATCCCCTTGGTAAAAGGAGTAAACTTTTTGGGGTCAAAAGTATCTGTATGTGCCATTCCACCGCCCATCCATAATAGGATTACTGTATCTGCAGTGGAGGATAATTTAGGTCGATTGCAAGAAGACAAAAAACCAGCCATCGGTGCACCAGCAGCAAGAGCTGCCATGGAGGCGGCACTAGTTCCTCTTATAAAATCCCTTCTATTCCAACGACTACTCATAAATAAAAAATTTATTATTGAAATAATTTAATAAATAATTTGAAATTCCGGCAATAGCAGTATAACCCAAAAAAGATCTTCTATCGCTTCAGCATTAGGCTCTTCTCCCAATAACTTTTTAGCCACCTGGTACTCTGCGGATTGAGGATCTCTTCCCAATGCCCGTCTATAAATTTCTTTTATAATTCGATCACTAGTCACATAATTTTTCTTCCAAATTACAGCACCCTTTCTAATCATCGCATTAAATCTGTTTCCATTGGTGAGTTCCAAAGCTTGCAAAAGATTTGCTTGTGACTCTCTACTGGTAGTCACCGTTTCCCTACTAGGTCGCCCTAAGGCAGTTAAAAAAGGATTGTTAACAACCAATGCAGCTCTTGCAAAAGGAGGATGAATTGAGTCAACTTTTTTTACTTCATTGATTTTAGCAGGACGATATTTCAACATCGAATCCGAAAAAATCGGACCAATCACAGTTCCACCTGCATCCGAAAATTGCTCAGCCGACATTCTTTTTCTAAGAACACCGGTAAATTGATATTGTTGTGTTACAATCGTATTAGCATCTTTAAATCCAACAGAAGGAAGTTGATAAGTATTGGAAGTAGCAATTAAAAAAATAAGTTCTTTAATATCTGATTTATTTTGCTCAAAACTAAATGCCATCCAATCTAACAAATCCTGGCTCCATGGTTCATTGTCCATCACATCTACTGGTTCTACAATACCACGTCCCATCATTTGTGCCCACATTCTATTGACCAAAGTTCGATACAATCGCCCATTTGCAGGCTGTATCATATTCACCGCCAACTGTTCTTGCTTAATTGCTTTGGTGGCGCTGCTATCAATCGTGCCCAATTCTTTCCACAAAATTCGAGCACCGGTATATTTACCCGTAGGCTTATCGCAGCGATTAATTTCCAAAGAACTGTCTGCAAATATATTTGCAAAAGCATAAGCATCTGTTAGTTTCCAATCACTGATAAAACTATTATGACATGAAGTACATTTTAAATTTAGACCAAAAAATACTTGCGATATATTTTGAGCAGCTTGCATCTCCGTGCGCTGACTAGCATTCACTACTCCGCGCCATTTGATACCTTCTACAAAACCCTTTGACTCATCTGTAGGACTAATTAATTCTTTAACAAATTGTGTGTAGGGCTTATTAGATTTTATGGACTTGTATAACCAATCAGTAATATTTTTACGACCTCCTGTAATATATCCAGTACCTGTATAATCATTTCTTAATGCATCATTCCAAAAACTAAGCCAATGGGTAGCATAATCATCCTGTCTATTCAATAATTGCCTGATCCATAAAGCTCTTTTATTAGGCCGTTTGTCTTTGGTAAACTTTTCAATTTCTTCGTAACTAGGAAGTAAGCCAATGATATCCATTGTAACCCTTCTTATAAAAGTTCTATCATCCACAACCTTTGGCCAAGCAATTTTATTTTGTACAAAATATTGGTTCGTCCATCTATCAATAGGATTAGAAAGCACATCAGTAGCAGGCGGTAGCGTAGGGTTTCTAGGTTGAAGTGCAGCCACTCTAAAAATATTTTTTTCAGTTGAATCTGGCCATGGTGCACCTTTTTGAATCCAGAAACCAATGATTGCAATATCACTCTCCGATAATTTTTTACCCTTAGATGGCATAGCATCTTTGTGATCGGAAGGTAAATTAATACGACGAAATAATTCACTCGCACCAACATTGCCTGGTACAATCACAGCCCCATTTTCTCCTCCTTTAAAAATCATATCTTTTCGGTCTAAACGAAGATCCCCTTTTATCTTTTCTGCACCGTGGCACTTATAACAATTGTGTGCCAATATAGCACGAACCTGCACATTCAATTCTACTGATTGTTGCTTAGTTAATTGAGTGGTATCATTTTTAAATTGTGTAAGGTCAAAATTTGATTTGGCAGCCGTAACATAATCCTTACTCCAAGGAAGGGTGGCAGTTATATAATCTTTTCCGTGTGTAAGTGAGGCCCCAAAATGCCCAGCCACAGCGACTCCTAAAGCACTCATCCATAATACGAAACGATAGTATTTGATCAATTGTAATTGTTCTTTTACCAATATCCAATTGAGCAATAAAAAAGCAACACTCCCTAAACAAGCGGTGGCAATACCTACCCATTGATGAATATTTGAAAGATCTTTTTCATATCCTCCTTCTTTAACAAGAAGCAATCCGGCGATAGCTGAAAATATAGCAGCAAAAGTACCCGCCACTATCAATAATTTAATTCCTGCACGAAGGGAAGAGTTAAACTTTTTTAAAGTAAAAATTTCTAGAATCCCAGCCAAAAGAAGAAGGGTGATAGGGAAATGTACTATCAATGGATGAAGTCTTCCAAAAAAACGCCATAACCAAAAACTTTCAACCAAAGAATCGGAAGAAGGAGGTTTTGCAAATCCAGTAAATGAAAATTGCAATAGGCAAATTAATAGTATCGTAGTTACAACGAAAACTAGCCTTTTACTGGGAGTAATATTTTTCTTTAAATCTTTCATAAGCTAAACGGATTTAAAGATATAGAAAAATTACTTTTAAAAATAAACAAAGGACTAGTTACTAGAATTAGTCACAAAAAAGGGGGATTTACATTTCAACAATGAAAAAGCACTCACCCATTCAAAGAGATGAACTAATTTCCTGAAGCACGTCTAATTTTCACTTTTCCAAACCGTTTTTTAACATCATCGATTGCCTTGTATAAATCTGATTTTTTTTCAGTATCATCAAATAAATTTGTTTGGAGAGATACATTGGTAAGCTCGCTCAAGCGAACCCCTAGCAAACGAATAGGAATACCCCTCTTATAAAGCTTATGAAATAAATCTTTTACAATTGGAATAATTTCATCCTCTGCACAAGTAAATGGAATAGTAGTTTGACGTGAAACAGTCTCGAAATCGTGGTACCGAATTTTTACAGCAACACAACCAGCATATTTACCATCCTCTCTTAATTCGAAAGCAATTTTTTCAGACATTCGAACGATCTCTCCCATCAGAAAATTGATATCTGTTTTATTTTCCTCAAAAGTATTTTCAGTAGAGATAGATTTTGCTTCCTGGTATTGACAAACTTCACCTTTATGAATACCAAAGCTTTTTTGCCACAATTCTGATCCCCACTTACCTAATCTATCCTCTAGTTGTGATGGATCAAAGAGACTTACATCCCGGATAGTAAAAATACCCATCGATTGAAGTACTTCATAGGTATGATCGCCTACTCCTGGAATTTTACTTACCAAAAGAGGGGATAAAAACTCCTGCTCTTTTCCAAAGGCCACCTGAAGATAACCATTCGGTTTTGCCTGACCAGTTGCAATTTTAGCAATCATTTTATTACTACCCATTCCGAATGAAATAGGCAATTTTGTTTCTTCCATTATTTGACTGCGTAAATCAATTGTCCATTGAAGTGGATTAAAAAATTGATTCATTCCTGTTAAGTCTATATAAAATTCATCAATAGATGCTTTTTCATATAACGGGGCTTTGGACGCAATGATTTGGGTAACCCAACGTGAGTATTTACTATATTCTGAATAATTACCTTTTACAGCAATTGCCTGTGGACAAATTAACAAAGCTTTTTTAGAAGGCATTCCAGAATGAATTCCTAACTTTCTTGCTTCATAGCTACAACTCGCTACCACTCCCCTTTCGGAGCCCCCTACAAAGACTGGCTTCCCTTTCAACGAAGGGTCATTCAACACCTCTACCGACACAAAGAATGAGTCGAGATCGAAATGAGCGATGATGCGTTGAGGAATATTTTCCGCCATTTAAATTGATAGATTGAATGAGCTTGGTAAAGAGAACGAAATTAATTAGTCGACCCTCAAAAAGTTATATCTGAGATTTCCTTTGGAATATAATGCTTTTACTTTTTTGCCTTGATGCAAAAAAGTAACAAAAAAAATCAAGCCTGCGAATAAAAAGGCTGAAATATTAGAGGGCGTTCAAATAACTATTATGTCAAATTTTCTTATCCGACTTTTTGAGGGTCAACTAATTATCCTGTAGGATCATACTTACCTATAAATATCTAATAACCCATCAGGAAGGGTAACAAAAATTTTTCGATTCTTTTGATCTATTTTATCAAGGGACTCCTCATGAATCGGAATCAGTGCCTCTTTGCCATCTAATAAAATTGCGCATAAAATTTGGTGAGGCTGTTCTATCACTTCAATAATTTCTCCCAAATCTTCTTCTTCATTGATGAGGTGAAAGCCAAGCATTGAAATAGGTGCAGCTTTAGCAGCAAATTTTTTAAAATCTTCTTCAGTAATCCAAACTTCTTTTGGGGTAAGCTTACGGGCAGTCTCCATGGTGTCAACCTCTTCTAATTTTACAAAAATTTCCTTGTCATTTTTAATATTGGTAGAAGAAATAAAGTAGGGCATAAAATTATCCTTGCCTTGCTCTATAAAAATAGTTTCAAGTCCCTTGAGAGCTGTTTTATTTCCAAGACTATGTTGCAAAACTAGCTCGCCTTTTAAACCAAAACTTGCAGCTAATTTTCCTATTTTAAAATACTGACTCATACGATTGCAAGGTAAGCCATTGGTACAAAAAAGTTTAAAAAAAGTAGTGCTGGAGATAGGGAATAAAATGATTCCCTAAATTATTATGAAATTTATTGGGCAAAAAAAAAGCAATCTCGAAAAATCGAAATTGCTAAAAGAATTAAGATAACAGCTATATTATTCTGCTGCTTTAGTTTCTTCAGTGATAGGAGCTTCTGCAACAGGGGCTTCAACAGCTACTGCCACGGGCGCTTCTACTACCTTACGAACTACTGGTTGATTACGGCTTTCCAAACGTGCCTTTTTATGGGCTCCTTGGCGCTTAGCAACCTGTGCATCATGCTCTGCACTCCATGTAGTGAATTTTGTCATTGCAGCTGCTTCATCAAACAGTCCCAAACCAACACCTCTCAACAAATGCTTCAAGAACAATACTCCTTTGAAAGAAAGGATACGACGAACAGTGTCAGTAGGCTGAGCACCTTTGTGTAACCAATCCAATGCCTTTTGACGATCGATCTGCACAGTTGCAGGAACAGTCAAAGGATTGTAAGTACCAAGTTTCTGAATAAATTTGCCATCACGTGGGCTACGGGCGTCTGCTACTACGATGAAGTAGAAGGGTCTCTTTTTTGACCCATGTCTTTGCAGTCTCATTTTTACAGCCATAAAAAATAGAAATTTTTTGGGGTTGTTAACTAAAAGGGTTTCTTTGATCTTCCTTAAAAAAGGAATGCAAATATAAACTTCTAAACCCCAATATCCAAATCCAAATTAATTAGAATTGAAGCTATTGGGCAAAAAAAGGGCAAAATTGAAAGAAATTGGCAGTTTTCTAAAAACGACCTAGGGTTGCAATGAGGATAAAAATTACTTCCTACCCATCCCTGGCATATTACCCATGGGCATCTTATTCATCATTTTCATCATACCTTTCATTTGTTCAAACTGTTTCAAAAAATGGTTCAATTCAGCTATCTCTTTTCCACTGCCCTTAGCAATCCTCGTTTTACGACTGGGATTAATAATATCGGGATTGCGTCTTTCCTGCAAGGTCATTGAATTAATCATGGCTTCAATGCCTTTAAAAGCGTCATCATTGATATCGGCATCTTTAATTTGTTTACCTACACCAGGTATCATTCCCATCAAATCTTTGAGGTTACCCATTTTTTTTATCTGTTGCAATTGGGTTTTAAAATCTTCAAAATCAAACTGATTTTTACGAATCTTTTTTTCAAGTTTAGCAGCTTCTGCAGAATCAAATTGCTCCTGTGCTTTTTCCACCAAGCTTACAATATCACCCATACCAAGAATTCGCTGAGCCATCCTGTCTGGATAAAATACGTCTAGCGTATCCATCTTTTCGCCACTACTTACAAACTTAATGGGCTTGTTAACGGTATACTTAATTGATAAGGCAGCACCGCCTCTATTATCTCCATCCAACTTGGTAAGCACTACTCCACTAAAATCAAGACGTTCATTAAAAGCAGCGGCAGTGTTTACTGCATCTTGTCCTGTCATACTATCTACCACAAATAATATTTCTTGTGGATTGATGGCATTTTTAATGTTGGCGACCTCATTCATCATCACTTCGTCTACCGCTAAGCGACCGGCAGTATCAATGATAATTACATTCTTATTTTTAGCCTTGGCTTCTTTAATTGCATTTTGAACAATGCTCACTGCATCTTTATTTTCTCTCTCACTAAAAACATCCACTCCTATTTGACCACCTAATACTTCCAATTGATCAATTGCAGCAGGCCGATAAATATCCGCTGCGACAAGTAGAGGAGATTTACCTTTTTTTGTTTTTAAATAATTAGCCAACTTACCACTAAAAGTTGTTTTACCACTTCCTTGCAATCCTGCAATTAAAATTATAGAAGGATTGCCGCTGATATTAAATTCAGTTTCTTTTCCACCCATCAATTCAGTCAACTGATCTTGTACAATTTTTACCATCAACTGACCAGGACTAACTGCAGTGAGCACCTTTTCGCCGAGTGCTTTCTCTTTAATGGTATCTGTAAATTCTTTAGCAATTTTATAATTCACATCCGCATCTACCAAAGCCCTTCGGATATCTTTTACGGTATTGGCAATATTGAGTTCAGAAATTCTTGCCTGACCTTTAATATTTTTAAAGGCAGCTTCTAATCTTTCGCTTAACGTGTTAAACATGTTCACTTTTTATGAGGTGTGCAATAACAAAGAAGTGAACTAAAAAAGTTCACTCCTATATTTTTTGCAAATGTAAGAAATCTTTACGCTCCTAGATAGCCTCGTAAATGCTTACAACGGGAAGTAGATCTTAATCGGGTGATTGCTTTATCTTTAATTTGTCGAACCCTTTCTCTGGTAAGACTATATAGCGCGCCAATATCCTCTAGACTGAGAGGATGATCTACCCCAATTCCAAAAAAGAAACAGATCACATCCTTTTGACGATCAGTTAAAGTATTGAGCGAACGCTCAATTTCAGCTGTTAACGAAACTTTAAATGTCTGGTGCATATCGGTACTTTCAGTGTTGGGATTTTCTAATATATCCAAAAGTGAACCCTCTTCTCCCTCTGCAAAAGGCTGGTCCATACTGATATGCCGCGATGCAGAACTTATGGATGCAGCCACCTCCTCTGTTTCTAAATCCAATAAATTGGCAATCTCCTCTGCTGTAGGCTCTCGCTCGTACTCTTGCTCTAACTGCGAAAAAGCCTTACTAATTCGATTGGAAAGACCCACTTTGTTTAATGGCAATCTTACAATTCTCGACTGCTCCGCCAAAGCCTGCAGTATACTTTGTCTGATCCACCAAACCGCATAAGAAATAAATTTAAATCCTCTCGTCTCATCAAATCTACCTGCAGCCTTAATTAGCCCTAGATTGCCCTCATTGATCAAATCTGGTAGCGTTAACCCCTGATTTTGATATTGTTTAGCTACTGATACTACAAAACGTAGATTCGCCTTGGTTAACCTGTCTAATGCCCTTTGATCACCCTTTTTTATCAGTAAAGCCAGCTTTACCTCTTCTTCCGGAGAAATTAATTCTACTTTACCTATTTCTTGTAGGTACTTTTCTAAACTCTGGCTTTCACGGTTGGTAATGGATTTGGAGATTTTCAGTTGGCGCATACTCATACTCGTAATTTTTAAGGTGATTATTTAATATTGATAAACATTACATTTTACAAACATATTTAATTATTTTGTAATTTAAGTAAATTTATAATATGTTATTTAAAAACAATAATTTGGTGAGCCTTAAAATAGTCTACCATTGAAGCGCAATTCAAAACAAAATGTGAAGATTTAGTGCAATTGGATAAAATAATTTTGACAGACAGATTATTTTGTTATTATTGCACTATTCTATTGAATTTAAATTAGTCAGATGAGTAAGAAAGTTTTGTATACACTGGAATACCCGGTTAGATGTTCTCCAGGTATATTGTATGATTTTTTAAGTACCCCTGCAGGATTACAGGAATGGTTTGCAGATAAAGTGGATGAAAGAGATGGAATATTCAGTTTTTCATGGAACGGATCTGATGAGCAGGCAGAATTAATGGAAGGTGAGGAAGATAAATATATTCGCTACCACTGGTTAAATGCACCCAAGGATGAATATTTTGAATTTGCAATTGAAAAATCTGAAGTAACCAATCAGACTATTTTGATCATTAAAGATTTCGCAGATAAGAAAGATATTAAAGATCAGAGCCAATTATGGGAATATCAAGTTAAAGATCTTTTTCATCGCTTAGGAAATTAATTTTTCAACAAGTCCATCAATGCGGTAAAATGATGTTCCAAAAAAGCTGGAACGGATTGCCATTGCTTTAATGAAATGGATATCGCTATTTTCAAAAATTCCTTCTGTTGAATAATTTCTTCAAACTCAGCAGCTGAATATTTTTTTAACAGCAGATAATTATTCACTTCAAAATGATGCTCCCAAGGATCTGAGTGGATGCTTACACAATAATTGTTTTGCTGCAACCAATTAAATTTGCTTTTTAAAATAGGCACTGCTCTTTCTTTCATAGCTCCTGATAGATGAAGGTTGATGCTGAAAAAATTCCCCCACCAAAAAAAAGTCCGAATTGCTAGTGCATCATTCGCTTTAAAATATCTTGGATAATCTAACATCACATAAGGAAGCCCACGATAATTTTCTCCCCTTGATATTTTAGGACTGCTTTCAACAACAACGGCTGGTAGCATCGATTTATTGTGATCAACACACTGCTGCATCTTTTGAGAAACCTCACCCATCAAAAAATATACCTTGTCTATCACTATTTTCTTTGTCAGAATCCAGTCTTTATTACAAACCAGCTCTAGTTCATCAGCAGAAAGAGATAATTTTATAGCGTCGTTCATTAGAGTTACAAGTTAGGTATTCAAATTTAAATAAAGCCAATTGGCTATGGTGTAAATTGTACATAGCTTTGTAGAAGCATCTATTATTTTTAATTTTAGGAAATAAATAATTAAGCGGAGTTATTATTAAAATTTTCTCCTGAACGAATAGGGTATATGATAAAAAAAATAGACAAACTGATTCTTAAATCTTTCATCGGTCCATTTATTGCGACTTTCTTCATCGCATTTTTTATACTGATGATGCAAAGTCTATGGAAATATATTGACGATCTAGTGGGTAAAGATCTTGACTTACTTACCATCGCAGAATTTTTGTGGTATGCAAGCGCTTCGCTTCTTACACTTGCAATGCCAATAGCTATTTTGATTTCTTCTATTATGACATTGGGTAATTTAGGTGAGAGCTTTGAATTGGTCGCCATCAAATCATCTGGAATTTCACTCTTAAGATTTTTACGACCGCTTACACTCGTGTCCATTGTTCTTTGTGGTATTACTTTCCTATTTGCCAACTATGTTATACCCTATGCTAACCTTAAATTTAAAACGCTTTATTACGATATCACTTATAAAAAACCTGCTATCGATTTAAAACAAGGTACTTTTTACAATCATATTCCAGGATATTCCATTAAGGTTGGTAAAAAAGACAAGGACGGAAAAACAATTCATAATGTAGTGATCTATGAACAACAACCCTACCTTCAAGATAATAGTATCGTTGCTGAAAAAGGGAATATGGGATTTTCAGAGGATAAGAAATTCCTTGAATTTACTCTCTACAATGGTTATAGGTACCAAGAACGTGGAAATACCTCGGATAGCAGTACAGAATTTATTCAGCTAGGATTTAAAGAATATAAGAAATTATTTGACCTGACTTCATTACAAATGCTCAATACACCCGACAGTATTTTTAAAAATGATTACAAAATGTTTAATATTCGTCAGCTCAATACATCCATTGATTCACTAACAAAAGTAAAAGACAGTACAAGTAAAAAAGTACAACTTGAGGCAAATGAACAATTCCACTATCGAAACCAACCCGACAGCAATTGGAATAAAGCGATGCCTATAAAAAAATCAATCAAAAACTTTTCTGATCTACTTCCGGATTCAGTTAAACTTATGGTACATAACCTATCAATCAATGTCGTCAATATTCTAAAAAATACCTATCAATATTCTGGGGTGGAATTAGATAACAGAAGAAGGGATCTAAGGAATAATCAAATTGAGTGGCATCGGAAATTTTCACTTTCACTCGCCTGCTTAGTTTTATTTTTTATCGGAGCGCCTCTTGGTTCTATAATCAGAAAGGGTGGTCTAGGGATGCCGCTGGTAGCTGCTATTGTGCTTTTTCTATTATTCCACTTGCTAAATATGTTTGGTGAAAAATTTGTAAAAGATGATATCCTTTCACCAGTTGTAGGCATGTGGCTTTCTATATTAGTACTAGCTCCATTAGGGGCACTTCTGACTTATAAAGCAATACATGATTCTCAGCTATTCAATAAAGAATTTTATTTCAGACTTTTAAAATCCTTCAAAGGTTCAATTGAATCAATTGTAAATAAAATACCCCTCCCAAAAAATAAAATAGTAAATTTATAAGGTAGATTTTTATTTACAAAAAGTTAATATTCCATTGATTAAACCATACAAAAAAAATTACCATTACCTAAATAATGGATTTTTAAAAAATAAAATAAAAAATTATGAAACAAAATTCTAGAAGAAATTTTTTACAAAAGTCTGCTAAAGCAGGAGTTGCTACTTTGATAGCGATGCCTTCTATCAGCTCGGCAATGGCAGCTGTTAGTAACAATCATTATTACCCAGCCATCAATACAAAACTATTTGCAACAGGTTTTGATCAACAGCCACTTTCTTTTGCCTATGCTGCACTTGAACCATCCATTGATACTCTTACCATGGATATTCACTTCAACAAACATGCGGCAACCTATAGTAAAAATGTAAAAGAAGCTGCCGTTGCTGAAAAAGTAGACATGACTAAACCATTGGAAGATGTATTGTCTAAGATTTCATCCTTTACAGTAAAAATGCGAAACAACGCTGGAGGACATTATAACCATGAACTATTTTGGAAATGTTTAACCCCCAACAATACGCAACCAACTAGTAAATTACTAGCTGCCATTGAAAAAGACTTTGGAAGTTTGGATGGCCTAAAAAAACAACTGAGCGAAGCTGCTAAAAATAGATTTGGAAGTGGATGGGCTTGGTTGATTTATTCTACTGATAAAAAATTAATTGTAAGCTCAACTCCCAATCAAGATAATCCCCTTATGGACATTGCTGAAGTAAAAGGATTCCCACTATTTGGACTAGATGTATGGGAGCATGCTTACTATTTAAAATATCAAAACCGTCGGGCAGATTACATCGACAGTTTTTGGAAAGTCCTTAATTGGAATTATGTAAATGAAAGATTTATCAGTATCAAATAGATTTTTTTTTGAGAATTATAAAACAATTGATTAAAAATAATATTGACCGCAATGCAAGTTTGGAAAGACTATCAAGAAAAAAACAATGACCGTTTCTTAAATGAGTTATTAGAATTGCTCCGCATACCTAGTGTGAGTGCAAAAGCCGAAAACAAATCGGACATGGTGACCTGTGCTAAAAGTATAGAAAAGCGTCTATTGGAGGCAGGAGTGGATAAAGTAGAAATTTATCCAACCGAAGGTCATCCCATTGTGTATGGCGAAAAAATAATAGACCCTTCCAAACCCACCGTATTGGTTTATGGTCATTATGATGTACAACCAGCCGAGCCACTAGAACTATGGAAAAGTGGACCCTTCGATCCAGTGATTGTTGATGGTAAAATTTTTGCAAGAGGAAGTTGCGATGATAAAGGGCAAATGTACATGCATGTAAAAGCATTGGAAACAATGATTCAAACCAATACACTCACTAACAATATTAAATTTTGTATTGAAGGTGAAGAAGAAGTTGGATCTCCTAACCTAGGAAAATTTGTAGCCCAGCACAAAGATTTATTAAAAGCAGATGTAGTTTTAATTAGTGATACCGCACTCATCAGTTTAGATAACCCAAGCATTGACATTGGAGTAAGAGGACTCAGCTACATTGAAATATGCGTTACAGGTCCAAATCGTGATTTGCATAGCGGTGTATATGGAGGAGCAGTTGCTAACCCTATCACCATTCTAGCAAAAATGATTGCTTCCTGTCATGATGAAAATAACCATATTACTATTCCAGGATTTTATGAGGATGTGTTAGAAGCATCTGACAAAGAAAGGGAATTAATGGCAGGAGCTCCCTACAATGAAAAGGAATATGAAGATGACCTTGGCGTGAAAGCTTTATGGGGTGAAAAAGGATTTACTACCAATGAAAGAACGGGTATACGTCCAACTTTAGAACTCAATGGCATATGGGGTGGTTACCAAGGAGAAGGTGCTAAAACGGTATTGCCTAGCAAGGCAATGGCAAAAATATCTGCGAGACTAGTACCCAACCAATCTTCAGAAAAAATTACTGCCCTTTTATTATCCTATTTTAAAAAGATTGCCCCAGCAGGTGTTACCGTTGATGCGTTTGAGCATCATGGAGGCGAGCCTTATATGACGCCGATTGACAGTATCGGATATCGTGCAGCCGCTAAGGCGATGGAAACCACGTTTGGAAAAGCACCCATACCCGTTAGAGGTGGAGGTAGTATTCCAATTTGTGCATTGTTTGAAAAAGAATTAGGTGTCAAAATTGTATTCATGGGTTTTGGACTTGATAGCGACAATTTACATAGCCCTAATGAAAAATTTAATATTGAAAATTTCTATAAAGGCATCGAAACCATTCCTTATTTCCATCAGTATTTTTCAGAGATGAGCAAATAAATTTATATAGAATATAAAAAAACCGAGACTCATTCATCTCGGTTTTTTTTGTGAAATTTTTATCTTGCCCCCGCAGGACAATATTGTTTTAAAAATTTGGTATACAATGTTTTCAGATGAAGATTAGTTCCTTCCCCTTCAGTTATACTATGACTTCTATTGGGATAAGCCATGAATTGAAATTGCTTATTGTATTTGATTAGCTCATTCAGCAACACTTCAGCATTGCTATAATGTACATTGTCATCTCCGGTGCCATGGATGTACAATAAATTTCCTTGCAAATTTTTAGCGTGGGTAATGGGTGAGCCTTTTATGAAATCCGCTTTATTTTCTTGAGGTAATCCCATGTAACGTTCTTGGTAAATATTATCATAAAATAATTGATTACCGACTGCAGCAATAGAAATACCTGTTTTAAATATTTCAGGATATTGAAAAAGTAAATTAAGGGTAGAAGAACCTCCCCCACTCCAGCCCCATACTGCTACTCGATCCTTATCAAAATAGGAATTAGAAAGTATTTTTTTTGCTGCCATTGCCATATCTCGAATATTAATGGTTCCGATATTTCTGTAAATAGATTTTCGCCATGCTGCTCCTTTTAAAGAAGGAGTTCCCCTATTGTCAACAGCAATTTGAAAGTATCCATCTGCACTCATATCTCCATTATATAAAAAATTTCGATGACCTCCATATCTGTCAATAACTGTTGAGGAAGCAGGTTCACCATACACATAAAAAACTACAGGATATTTTTTAGTGCTATCAAAATTTTTAGGTGAATTAATCCACGCATCGAGTGTTACTCCATCCTCGGTAGTAATAGTAGTGTATTGAATAGTACTTTCAGCCTCTTTAACAGCATTCGCTTTTTCATTATTCGCCTTATCCTGCAAGCGAATCCATTCAGCCATTGGTGGTGTTTTGTAATTGCTAAAACTATGTCTGGCCCACTTAGCACCGGGTGAAATAATATACTGATGGGTTCCCTTATTATTTAAATCAGAAACTGATTCAGCGTCACTGTTTCCATCCATTTTTATTCTATACAAATAAAGTTGGGTTGCATTATTAGGGGATGCCATAAAATAAATATAATTATTGGCCTCATCTATGTACTTAATGGAGGCAATATCATATTGTCCTTTAGTTATCAACTGCTCTTTTTTTCCATTACTGCTCACCTTGTATAAATGCCTCCAGCCATCTTTTTCACTCACCCAAATAAATTCTTTTTGATGGTTAATCCATTCCCAACCAGTTGGATCATCTTCATTCCAGTAACTTTTAATTTCAACCCAGGATTTATTTTTTTCTGAATAAAATAAACTAGACTTACCGCTAGAAGTATTACAATAAAACAATTTACTTTCTTGTTGTTTTCTATCAAGCTGCTGAACAACCAAAGTATTGTTATTACTCCATTCCATTCGAGGTAAATAATGCTGACTAGCCTCTCCAGGAATATTCATCCAATGAGTAGCCCCACCAGCAATACTCACTACACCAATTTTTGTAGGAGAAGGAGCCTCCCCTACTTTCGGATATTCTACTGGAATGACTTTAGAATAATTACCATCGGTCGTGTTGAGCATTAGATAATCTTTGATTTGATTGGCATCTACTTGCCAGTAAGCAATCTGAGTGCCATCGGGGCTCCATCTAAAACCATCCCTACATCCAAACTCCTCTTCATAAACCCAATCAAAAGTTCCATTGATTAATTTTCGAGTACCCCCAAAGGTTAGTTGGTTAATCGATTTAGAAGCAATTGTTTCTACAAACAAATTATGACCACTTACATAGGCTACCATTTTACCATTCGGTGAAAACTTAGCATACATCAATGATTGAGAAGGTCTACTTTTTCCAAGTTGTATTAATTTTTTGGATTTGATATCCAACACCCAATAATCTCCTCTTGTATTATAGCGCCATACTTTTGACGTATTGGTAAAAAGTAAGACTTTGTTATTATCAATACTGAAAGTAAAGGAAGCGGGATCAATTACTTTGCCCGAAGTAGTAGTTAGTTGTGATTTACTAATAACGATTGTTTCTGCATTAGAAGAAATATTTACTTTTACAATACCACCCTCCTTTTTTTTATAATAACCTTCTCCATCAGAGGTCCATTGGGTAACCACTGGAAATTGTGCTTCTACTAATTTCGAAGTAAAAACAATCATTACCATTAAATAAAATACCTTGTTTTTAAAATTCATTTCTTATGATTTAGAAAACTAAATTAACAAAATACAGTAGAAATTGACTAGTTAAAATAAAAGGTTTTAATTTTACTGAATGGAAAAAGAGAAACTCCGTATTGACAAATACTTATGGGCCATCCGACTTTTTAAAACCAGAAGCCAGGCTGCAGACGCCTGCGATAAACATAAAGTAAAATTGGGTGGCGATAATATAAAAGCTGCCAAAACAGTTACGCTTGGCGACGAATATGAAGTAAAAACAGAAGCTAAGCGATGGGTAATTAAAGTAACTGGTTTGCTAGATCACCGAGTACAATATAGCGAGGCTATCAAATTTTACACCGACATTACCCCACCAGAAGAATTAGACCGTATTAAATTTCAGTCAGCTGTTTTCAATACTGGCAAGCGAATGAGCAAGGTAGGCAGACCTACAAAAAAAGACAAAAGAGACCTAGATGGCTTTATGGAAGGAGATTTCCCTGATGCATCCTAAGTTTAAAGTGATAAATTAAGATAGCATCGGCAAGAAAAAAGCCCCAAAAAATGAATTCAAAAGCATTTTTTGGGGCTTTTTTTGTTAAAATCAGTTAAAATTTAATGTATAAAAATGAGTGGACATCATCAATTAGTAAGCGTACAACCCTTTACTAGCAGCACTTTTAATAAAATCAGTACCTATTAGCCGTCATTAAAAAGAGAAGAAATTGATTTTAGACATAAAAAAACCTGCCTTAGATTTGTATCAGAAAAGCAGGTTTTTATAAATAGACCCTTAATTATAAGAAAAGCAATCAATCGTTCGTTGGGTCAAATATAGGGCTAGAAATTTATAAAACAACTTTAACAACATTATTATTTAAGATTTTCATATAGCAAGCAATCGTTAATGCCCCTCCGTTTCCACGGAGGGACTTTTTTTTAGGGTAATACCCAATAGAATCATTGCTGGCAATTTTCCTCTTTTTTACTGCTAGGTTCAATTATATTCTAATACTTTTGTTTCTTTTAAAAGCTGTTCTGATTTTTACGATGAAAATTGACATTATTTCTGTGGTTCCGGATTTATTGCAAAGCCCTTTTGGACATTCCATTCTAAAAAGGGCTAAGGATAAAGGCTTACTGGAAGTGAATGTCATCAACCTAAGGGAGTACACTACCTACTCTAGGGCACAGGTAGATGATTACCCTTTTGGTGGAGGTGCAGGAATGGTTATGATGGTAGAGCCTTTGGTTAATGCGATTGAGAGCCTTCAAAAAACAACTTCCTACGATGAGGTGATTTTTTTAACTCCCGATGGAGAAACCTTTAATCAGCAAATAGCGAATCATTTTTCTTTAAAAGAAAACCTATTACTCATTTGTGGCCATTATAAGGGGATCGATCAAAGAGTGAGAGATCATTTTATTACCAAAGAAATATCGATTGGTGATTATGTATTAAGTGGTGGCGAGCTAGCAGCAGCCGTGTTGGTTGATTCTATTGGCAGGCTAATTCCGGGGGTTTTAAATGACGAAACCTCTGCCTTAACTGACTCCTTTCAAGACAATTTATTAGCGCCACCGGTATATACGCGACCAGAAATATTTAGGGGTTGGAAAGTGCCAGAAATTTTAATGGGGGGTAATCACGCTAAAATTGATCAATGGAGGATGGAACAAAGTATTGAAAGAACCAAAGAAAGAAGACCCGATCTTTTGCAAGATGATCCGCCACCCTCTTCCTAAAAGGGGCGTTGTCAATAAAGGGGAATCATTGGAAAATCTGCTTCAAAAGCCTCCTATCCTATATTTTAGTTCCTGCTATAAATTTAAATACTGTAAAATTTTGTGAAGTAAGGCATCACCCTTATCTTTGCGGTCCGAAAATAATGGCGCGTTGGTCAAGGGGTTAAGACGCCTCCCTTTCACGGAGGAGTCACGGGTTCGATTCCCGTACGTGCTACTAAATGCTATTTTCTAAAATAATAATAGTTTAGAAAATAAACAAAAACCGACCCCAATGGGTCGGTTTTTGTTTATTTGCATAAAACAGGCACAATTTGGGCACTTATTTTCATCTACCTAGCAAGTATATTTATTTTACTATTCCAATTAGGTTTAAATTTGGTTAAACATTGTTGAGTGCCTAAAATTGCCATTTACAAATTTTTGACTTTTTTTATCTTTGCATTTGATGCAATAAATGAGCCACCTCACTTACATATTGCAAAAGAAAAAGGGAATAGACAACGTTCAGCTAAAATATGGTTACAAACATTGAAAGTAGCTGATAAAGGGAGTCTTTCAGAAACAGATTTAAAACAAGCGCTTAAAGTGATTAAAGAAAATCAAACGATATTAATTGAATCATTTAACAACGTCAAAGCAGGAAAAAAAATTACTACTATTAAAATAAAATAATCATGGCTTCAATTTTAATAAATAAAACAATGTGCATCGAAAAAGTTTTGTTTGATTTACCCGGAAAAATCACACTCAAAATGGAGGATGGCAGAATGATCATTTCTCCATTAAAGTATTTTCCAGATTTACAAAAATTGAGCGTTGACAAAAGAAAAAAACATACTATTGTAGATGACAGAACTATCTTGTTTACGTATTCTGATGCTGTATATCATTTAGAAGATTTTATTGGCTTAGAAGCTAATTGGAGAAAGAGGTAGTAATAGCTTAAAATTGCCCTGACATCTTCCACAAATTCTTCCAAACTAGCTCCTATTGACTGTGACGCACTAAAACCAATCAACCAATTTTATGATGTCACACACAATTGAGTCTTCAGAATTAAGTTAATGAATTTTAGAAATTGTTAAAAAAAGACCTCATAAAATCGCTTTTTCTCATTGTTAACCCCTCCATTTCATCTCCACCAACTGCCCTTTATCTAGAATTATTGCAATCATATGATTAATAAACATTTTTTAAATTTACATGTAAAAAACTCCCCCAATAATTACTTTAAATTTATTATCTAAGTTCAACAAAATTGTACTAATATTATCGAAATTTAACCCAAGCGACTAAGCCTATAAACCAACTGAATCATTTCTAGATTTAAATAAAATAAAATGTCCGAAGAAAATACAATTTCAATCATCGAAAAAATATTGGTTGAGTTAGAAAATCTAATTCCAATTTATATGCAAAATCCAATCGATGAAAAAATTGCCAATGGAAATGTTGCCGTTTGTATCATCAATGAAAATGGAAATGTTACTGGTAAAATGTATGGTAAAAATAAAGTTAGATCAAGAGAAACTTACAAAGTAGCCTGGACAAAAGCTAGTCAAGTATGGCTAACCGGAATTAAGACAGGTGAATATGAGAAATTAGTTTTCAATAAAATCATTGAAGAAAATAGCAATGGAATTGAGAGTCCTGATTTGATTGGATGGGAAGGAGGACAACCGCTAAAATTACCCAATGGAGAAATACTTTCTGTTGGATTTAGCGGATTTAGAGGAGTAATCGATTTAGAAATCATGGAAAAGGCACTTAATTTAGTAATAAACAAATAAAAAATAATGACTTACCAAGCAAACCCAGACCGTTACAAAAACATGCCTTACCGTAGATGTGGAAAAAGTGGCTTACTGCTTCCGGCTTTATCATTGGGCCTATGGCACAATTTTGGAGCAATCGATGACCTAGAAAATGCTCGCTCCATTTTAAAAACTGCATTTGATGCAGGTATTACTCATTTTGATCTTGCTAACAATTACGGTCCGCCTGCAGGGTCTGCTGAAGAAACCTTTGGAAAAATTTATAAAGATGATTTTAAAAAATATCGTGATGAGTTGGTAATTTCTACCAAAGCTGGCTGGGGCATGTGGGATGGCCCTTATGGGAACTGGGGATCAAAAAAATATCTAGTGGCTAGTTTAGACCAAAGCTTACAAAGAATGGGATTAGACTATGTGGATATTTATTATCACCACCGACCAGATCCACAAACACCGATTGAAGAAACAATGGCGGCATTGGATTTAATCATTCGTCAAGGGAAAGCATTATATGTGGGCATTTCAAGTTATAATGCTAAAGAAACAGAAATAGCTAATTCAATTCTAAATAATCTTGGAACCAAATGTTTAATTCATCAACCAAGATATTCAATGTTTGATCGTTGGATTGAAGATGGATTATTGGATGTATTGGATGATAAAGGAATTGGATGTATAACCTTCTCTTCTCTTGAACAAGGTCTGTTAACCAATAAATATTTAAAAGGAATTCCAGCTGATTCAAGAGCTGCCAACAAAAGAGGTAATGGTGCCATTGAAAGCGATGCGATAACAGATGAAAAAATTGCGAAGGTGTTAAAGCTAAATGAAATAGCAATTAATAGAGGTCAGAACTTAGCTCAGATGGCATTGTCATGGGTTTTAAAAGACGATCGAATTACATCTATCGTATTAGGTGTTAGTAAAGCCAATCAAATTGCAGACTCATTAAAGTGTCTTGATAATTTAACTTTCTCAAGTGAAGAGCTTGAAAAAATAAACTCTATTTTAGGGAAATAAATAGTTGACTTTTAATAAGTAGGATTAGGCAATTTGACATACTAATTTTAAGGACGCCCTTGAATAAAAATTTCTAGAAATATTAAATATCAGACGTTAAAAAATCACGTCCTTTAAAGTAACGCTGTGATCAAATTAAGTCTAGAAGGCAGTCGACGTTCAAAAAGTAGTAAATGCTTATTACGCGATGCCCTTGAATAAAAAGTGCTAGAAATATTAATTATCAGACGTTAAAAAATCAAGGCTGTTTGAGCCAGCACCCCTTATAAATTAAATTACTCTACCGGCGAGTTCCTTGATTTTAGGCTGATAATTAATATTTCAGCCTTTTTATTCGCAGGCTTGATTTTTTTTGTTACTTTTTTGCATCAAGGCAAAAAAGTAAAAGGACTCTATTTCAGAGGAAATCACAGATATAGTTAACTTTATTTCACTAAACAGTAATACGAAAAGTATATTCATCATTGATAGATTATCTGTTAGTTCTACATCGATTCATTTTGATTAAAACCTCTCCAGCATTGGCGCTTACGACTTTTGGAGGGTCGAATAATTAGACTAAGTTTTAAAAGGAAAAATAATTTATATTGATATAAATCATATCAACATAAAGCTTTCAAGACTTTTTTTACTCAAATATAAAAAAATGGTTAGGGCTTCCATGGACAAGGAACAGGACCTAATCCGTTCTGTGCGGGCAAGTGAATGATTACAGACAACTCAGTACTGTACATCGACAAGGCTCCCATATTTTTTGTATAAGCAGGTACATCATAGGTAAGACCAACATTTACATTATTGTATTTCATACCAATATAAGGATATACCACATCCTGATATCGATACCAAGCTCCAGCAAAAAGAATTTTTTCTCTACTAAAATCTCCAGAAATATCTATTCCTAAAGAACCTCCGGCAGTGATAAGGCTCGACTTTGATTGTTGCTGAAAGATTGAATTCATATTTACCAAAAGCAAATCTGAAATAACATAAGACATATTCATATTTACTACATACTTTTTAATAAGCCGTTGATTGGGATCATTAAAAAAAGTTTGTTGGGGAGAATTTAAATTATGTACACTTACTCCAGCATCAAAATCAAAATCATCCGTATGATAATTATATACTAAACCGGTTGAGAGAGTTAAGAAAGGTTTCATCTGTCCCAACGCTACTTCTCCTGTAGGTAAACTTGCATCAAATCCACCATTGGTTAGCTGTTCTCCAAAATTCAAAATACTATAATCAACTTTTCTTTGACCATACAATAAACCGAAACCCAAACCGATGCGATTATTTTCATCTAGATCAGCCAAGTATGAAAAACCATTTGAAATATAATTACTTACCAAAGCGCCACTCATCGATCGATCACTCATTAAATACAAACTTCCAAATACTGGCCCAGTAATAGAATTTTTATCCATTAACATAGCTTCTCCGCCTACCGTAAAGGTTCTATAAGTGATTTGGGAATTGTTTCTTTGCTGACGGTAATTACTTGCGACTTTCCATTTCCCCTTTAAACTGGTGCTCGTTAAAGAAGGATTAATAAATTGAGGCGCTAAAAAAAATTGTGAAAAATGAGGGTCCTGGGCATTGGTTACCCCCGCCATAAAACAAAATAAACCAATCAATATAATTCTTATGTTCATTAACGTAATATTAGGGTTTGCCCATTTCGCTGAATTTTATTACCCGACTTAGAAATACCTTCTGCAAACCATGAATATACTTCAGCAGGCTGAGCCATTCCTTTAAAAGTTCCATCCCAAAAAACACTTGAATTACTAGTTTCAAAAACTAGATTTCCCCATCGATTAAATATCCTGAAATATTGAAAGGTTTCAATACCAGGCGCTGCAATTAATAACTTATCATTACGACCATCATTATTGGGAGAAAATGCATTGGGTACAAAAAAATCTGCTTTGTCAAAGATCAATACATTCAATGAATCATTAAAAATACAACCTGCATCATTGGTGATTTTAATTACATAATTAGTGGCAGCACTAAAATTAAAATTGGGTGATATAGTTGATGTATTACTAAGGCCAATGCTAGGACTCCAAGAATATGTTTTTCCAATCGACCTAGCAGTAAGTTTGGTATTGGTATTTTTTAAAGCAAAAACGTTTGGATATCTTATAGCTAAAGGGGGTACTTCAATTTTAATATTTTTTGATAGAGATTTAGCAATCAATGGACAATTAGTAGGTGTAATAGTTAATTTAACTGCATAAGTTTTTTCAAGCAAAAAACTATGAGTTGGAGAAGTGGAAGAAGAGATTCCATTATCTCCAAAATCCCAAAGCATAGTAACTGGGCCAGACAAATTAGTGGTAGAAGAGTTGGTAAAAACAATAGGCGTGTTGATACAATATTTATCAAAGCTATATCCTACAACAGGTGCATTGTTAAGAACTAAAGTAGCAGTTTGTTGTACGAAATTTATACATCCTTTATCACTAATTAATTTTACTGAATACAAGCCAGCAACAGTAGCAGAATAATTAGCAGCCACTGCACCCGCAATTGGATTATTATTTAAATTCCATTCATAAGTGTTTCCACCTGTAGCAGTAAGTATAACATTAGAACCTTCACATATCACTCCATTATTAGAAGCAGCAATAGTTCCTGTTGGAAGACTATTAATAATTACTGTTCCATTTTTATTAACCAGTCCACAACCACCCACTAAAGAAATAGTATAATTAAATACTCCAGTAACAGAGGGGGTGCCTGTAATTTTAATTTTATTAGATTGAAAGACTGCTTGCACTCCGGTTGGTAATCCTGTAATCGTAAATCCTGTTGCGCCTACTGTGGTATATTCGATGGCAGTAATATTCTTGCCGATACAGATAGATTGGCTATCGGTAGTTGCGGCAGAAGAAAGCGTTATCGTATTTTCTGGAGTTACATTTATATCGCCCGATTTATCAGCTATAGCACAACCCCCTATCAAAGAAATTTTATAATTAAAAGAACCTGATATGGATGGTGAACCGCTCAATACAATTGCATCGTTTGACCATACTCCTGAAACGCCAACAGGCAGGCCAGTGAAATTTGCACCTGTTGCACCAGTGGTATTATAGGTTATATTATCAATGGCAGTATTAATACATTTTAGTTGATTATCTGTTCCTACTAAAGAACTCAAGGCAATGGTATTTTTCGGCTTAACGGCAATGGTTCCTGTAGTTGTAACTACACTACAACCTCCAGTTAATGTAATGGTGTAGGTGAGCGCAGATCCAACAACAGTAGGTGTTCCACTTATCGTTAATACATTGTTTGACCATGAACTTGTTATACCTGATGGCAGGTTGGTAACAGTAGCGCCTGTAGCAATAGTAGTAGCATAAATAATAGGAGTCATTGCAGTGTTAGCGCAAACTGATTGGGCATCAGTTGCAACTGCGGATGTTCTAGTTAGCGTATTATTTGCCAACACAGTAATAGTTCCAGTAGTTGTAATTACTCCACATCCCCCTGTTAAAGTAACAGTATAAGTTTGTGCAGCAACAGAAATTGATGGAGTTCCACTGATAGTAATTACATTGTTAGACCATACTCCAGTTACCCCAGTAGGCAAACCTGTGAAACTAGCTCCTGTTGCTCCAGTTGTTGAATAAGTAATCGATGTGATGGCTGAATTGATACAAACAGTCTGCGCAATAGTACTAGCAGCAGATGTTCGAGTCACTGTATTGTTTGATGTAACTGCGACGGTTCCAGTAGTTGTAAATACTCCACAACCGCCAGTTAAATTTACAGTGTATGTTTTGGCAGAACCAGCAACAGTGGGTGTTCCACTGATTATCAAAATATTATTTGCCCATGAACTAGTAAGCCCTGAAGGCAGGTTGGTGACGTTAGCACCAGTAGCTACAGTAGTAGCATAGGTAATATTAGAGATTGCCGTATTGATACAAACCGTCTGTGTTTCTGTTGCTAAAGCTGATGATCTAGTTGCTGTATTATTTGCAGACACCGTGATGGTTCCAGTAGTTGTAATTAAACCGCAGCCCCCTGTTAATGTTATGGTATAAGTAAGGGCAGATCCTGCAACTGAAGGTATGCCACTAATGGTAATCAAATTATTCGCCCAATTACCTGTAACTCCAGTTGGTAAATTGCTAACAGTAGCTCCTGTTGCACCGATGGTTGAATAAGTTATCGGAGTCATTGCAGTATTAATACAAACCGTTTGCGCAACTGTTCCAGCAGCAGAGGTTCTAGTCACCGTATTATTTGCCGTAACTGAAATGGTACCTGTAGCTGTTATGACTCCGCAACCACCTGTTAATGGTATGCTGTAATTAAATATTCCGCTTGAACTGGGCGTTCCACTGATGGTGATAGTATTGGAAGTCCAAGAAGTACTTACCCCAGCAGGTAGGCCATTGGTACCGGTTATTCCACTACCAGAAATACCGGTTGCTCCTGTTGTTAAATGTGTAATATTCGTTATAGCTGTATTGATACATATCGTTGGAGTAGAGGATGCATTTCCTACTGTGTTTATTGATTTTACCGTTGTAGCAGTGGATGAAGTGGCTGATGCAGCGGTGCAATTATTTGAATTGGAATAATTGATTGTTACCGTTTTACTTCCGGTAGTTAACCATTTTAAGGTGAGGGTATTGCTAGATGTTGTTCCCCCAGATGTAATCGTATAATCGGTATTTAAGATTCCGGGTATTGTCCAAATATAATTGGATTGATTAGATTGAGTTGAATAGGTTACATCAATACCCGGACAGGCAGTGGCTCCGGCTTCTGAAATAAAAGAAGGGGAAGGAAGAGCATTTACCACTGTAGGAATTGAAGAAGTGGGTGATGCAGCTATACAACTATTGCTATTGGTATAATTAATCGTTGCCGTTTTAGTTCCTGTGGTTAACCATTTTAAGGTGACGGTATTGCTTGTTGTACTACCGCCTGAAATAAAATAATCTATGTATTGAGCCCCAGGTATTGTCCATGTATAATTGGTATTACCAGGCTCTGTTGTATAAGTTATATCGGCATTTGGACATGCAATGGCTCCTGGCTGAGCTATAAAAGAAGGAGTAGGTGCAGCATTTACTGTTGTAGCCGATGAGGATGTAGCTGATACAGCAGAACAATTATTTGAATTGGAATAATTGATAGCTATCGTTTTAACTCCTGCAGTCAACCATTTTAAGGTGACAGTATTACTTGCATTATCCACACCACCTGATGTAATTGAATAATCGGTATTTAAAGTTCCAAATCCAGTCCATACATAACTTGTTTGACCAGGCTCTGTAGTATAGGTTACATTCGTGTAAGCACAAACAGTGGCACCAGGTTGGATTGTAAATGTTGGGACTGGTCTTCCGCTTACTGTTGTAGCGGTGGATAAAGTAGGTACTAAAGCGTTACAATTATTTGAATTGGTATAATTAATAGTTACTGTTTTAACTCCTGCAGTTAACCATTTTAAAGTGACAGTATTACTTGCATTATCTACACCACCTGATGTAATTGAATAATCGGTATTTAATGTCCCTGTCAAAATCCATAAATAATTTGCTTGACCAGATTCTGTAGCATAGCTTACATCGCCACCTACACAAGCAGTAGCTCCAGGCTGTGTTGTAAAAGTAGGTAATGGTCTTGCACTTACCGTTGTAGCAGTGGATGAAGTAGATACTTCAGCATTACAATTATTTGAATTGGTATAATTGATTGTTACTGTTTTAACTCCTGCAGTTAACCATTTTAAGGTAACAATATTACTCGATGTAGTACCCCCAGATGTAATAGAATAATCTGTATTTAAAGTACCTGAGAATGTCCATATATAATTGGATTGGGAAGATTCAGTAGAATAAGTTACATCGGAATTAGAACAAATAGCGGATCCGGGTTGAGTTGTAAATGTAGGAGTTGATCTGGCACTTACTGTTGTAGCAGTGGAAGAGGTAGCTGATACAGCCGTACAAAAATTAACGTCATAGTTAATCATTACTGTTTTACTTCCAGTAGTTAACCATTTCAATGTGACAGTATTGTTTGTTGTGCCTATACCTCCTGAAATTATTGTATAATCTGTATTTATAGTCCCTGGCAATGTCCATACGTAATTGTTTTGGCCAGATTCCGTAGTATAAGTTACACTAGCATTTACACATGCATTCGCTCCGGGTTGTATTATAAATGTAGGATTTGGTTTTGTAATTACTGATGTAGAGGTCGAAGAAGTAGGTAATACAGCGGTACAATTATTTGAATTGGTATAATTAATGGTTACAGTTTTAATTCCTGTAGTTAACCATTTTAAAGTGACGCTGTTACTAGTAGTACCTAAATCTCCTGTTACAATTGAATAATCTGTATTTAAAACTCCTGGCACTGTCCATAAATAATTCGATTGAGCTATCTCTGAAGTATAGGTTACATCGCTACTTACACAAGCAGTAGCTCCAGGCTGGGTTGAAAATGAAGGAACTGGTCTTGCAGTTACGGTTGTAGGAATTGATGAAGTAGGTACTTCAGCGTTACAATTATTTGAATTGGTATAATTGATCGTTACTGTTTTAACTCCTGCAGTTAACCATTTTAAGGTAACAGTATTACTCGATGTAGTACCACCAGATGTAATTGAATAATCTGTATTTAAAATACCTGAGAATGTCCATATATAATTGGACTGGCTAGATTCTGTAGTATAAGTTACATCAGAATTTGAACAAGTAGCTACCCCGGGTTGAGTTGTAAATGTAGGAGTTGATCTTGCGCTTACTGTCGTAGCAATGGAGGAGGTAGCGGATATAGCTGTACAATTATTTGAATTGTTATAATTAATCGTTACTGTTTTAACTCCTGCAGTTAACCATTTTAAAGTGACAGTATTGTTTGTTGAACCTATTCCTCCTGAAATAATTGTATAATCTGTATTTTCAATTCCTGGTAGAGTCCATAAGTAACTGTTTTGACCAGATTCCGTAGTATAGGTTACATTAGCATTTACACATGCATTCGCTCCGGGCTGAATTGTAAATGTTGGAGTTGGCTTTGCAATTACCGTAGTAGCAGTTGAAGAAGTAGGTACTAGAGCGTTACAATTATTTGAATTGGTATAATTAATCGTTACTGTTTTAACTCCTGCAGTTAACCATTTTAAAGTGACGCTGTTACTAGTAGTACCTAAATCTCCTGTTACAATTGAATAATCTGTATTTAAAACTCCTGGCACTGTCCATAAATAATTCGATTGACCAGATTCTGTTGTATAGGTTATATTGCCACTTACACAAGCAGTAGCTCCAGGCTGGATTGAAAATGAAGGAACTGGTCTTGCACTTACGGTTGTAGGAATTGATGAAGTGGCTACTGTAAGGTTACAATTATTCGAATTGGAATAATTGATTGTTACAGTTTTACTTCCTGCAGTTAACCATTTTAGTGTAACAGTATTGCTTGATGAACTTATACCTCCTGAAGTAATTGTATAATCCGTATTTAAGGTACCTGGCACTCCCCAAGAATAATTTGACTGAGCAGATTCTGTTGTATATGTTGCATTAGTATTTGTACAAACAGTTGCACCAGGCTGCACTGTAAACGTTGGAATTTTTACATTTACAACTGTAGGAGTTGATGAAGTAGCTACAGATGCGTTACAATTACTCGAATTGGAATAATTGATTGTTACAGTCTTACTTCCTGCAGTTAACCATTTTAATGTGACTGTATAATCCGAAGTGCCTATGCCCCCTGAAATAATTATATAATCAGTATTTATAGTCCCTGGTAATGTCCATATATAATTTAGTTGGCCTGGTTGAGTTGCATATGTCACAGCGTTACTTGCACAATTATTGGCTCCGGGTTGTGTTGTAAATGTAGGAGTTGGTCTTGCACTTACTGTTGTTGCAGTGGAGGAAGTAACTACTGCTGCGGAACAACTATTTGAATTTGTATAGTTGATTGTTACTGTTTTAACTCCGGTAGTTAACCATTTTAAGGTAACAGTATTGCTGGACGAAGTCCCTCCTGATGTAATAGAATAATTATTATTTGGAATGCCCGGTATTGTCCATAAATAATTTGATTGGCCTGATTCTGTAGTATAAGTAACATCGGCGTTTATACAAGCTGTAGATCCGGGTTGTGTCGTAAATGTAGGGGTTGCACTTGCATTTACTGTGGTAGAAGTTGATGATGTTGCAATTAAGGCGTTACAATTATTTGAATTGGAATAATTGATAGTAACAGTTTTAATCCCTGCAGTTAACCATTTTAATGTGACGGAATTGCTTGATGTAGTTCCCCCAGATGTAATAGTATAATCTGTATTTAAGATTCCGGGTATTGTCCATAAATAATTGGTTTGATTGGATTGAGTAGTATAGGTCACATCTGTATTTGCACAAACTGCAGCACCAGGTTGTACAGTAAAAGTAGGGGTTGACCTTGCATTTACCATTGACGCATTGGAGGATGTAGCAGATGATGCATTACAGTTATTGGAATTGGAATAATTGATTGCTACAATTTTACTTCCAGTAGTTAACCATTTCAATGTTACCGAATTACTGGTACTACTTAAGTCCCCTGAAGTAATTGTATAATCTGTATTTAAGATTCCGGGTATTGTCCATAAATAATTGGTTTGATTGGATTGAGTAGTATAGGTCACATCTGTATTTGCACAAATAGTAACTCCAGCTTGTGTTGTAAAAGTGGGGCTTGGTCTTTCACTTACTGTTACTGCCAATGTTGATTCAGCGTCGCTTCTTCCAAAATTATTACGCGCATAAACAGAAATATTTCCATTTTGGCCAAATGAGCCTGCCGTAACTGTTATTGAGTTTGTTCCCTGACCGGCTGTAATTATCCAACCAGTTGGAACGCTCCAGACATAGGTTGCCGCATTAGCGACTGGGTTGATACTATAAATGTACCCCGAAGCAGCTGGGCAAACAGGAGTTGGACCGGTGATTATTCCAGGATCCGAAGGGATAACCAAAGCAGAAACAGATCCACATATTGAAATTATTGGGCCATTATCACAATCAAAAGAAGTTAAATACTTATCCGGCCAATCATAACTATCTCCCATAGTTCCCCTAGATTTATGACCAACATAACAAAATCTTTCGCTACCCATTTTTAAATAAATTAAGGTATGTCCCCCCATTTCAGAAAACAAAGCAGTGCTTCCCCCTGAACCAAGAGCTACGCCAGGGTCATAGCTTATAGCTGATGTAGTCCCTCTAGCTAGCATTCCTCCATCATCCTCACCCCAGGTATATAATTTACCATCCGAAGTAATTGCTGATGCACAAGGAATACCTGAAGTATGTTCTTGCACAGAAATGAAATTAATATTCGTGAAATTGGTAGAAATAGAGCTTTTAACATTTCCCCAACTTTTTCTTTCATCAGTTGAAAAGTCCCCGCATTGTCTTTTTGAATTATCACCCAGAGTATAAAGACTGCCTGAATTACATAACAAATAATAAGTGTTTTTTGCATAAGCTGCAGAAGAATTAATAACATTTTTTGTGCCGCCTGTCACACCGATCATTTTAGGAGTTTCGGAAGGCGGCAAGTTCATCATTGTTGCAAATGATCTTGCTGTAAAATCAGAACCATCTCCTAAATAGGTAGAATTACCCCATGTATATACATTGCCATTAGCGGCCAAAGCCATAAAAGCACTATAGTATTGAGAAGATGATGGAATAGGACTAATCTGACCCCTTGCGGCTGTAATATTAGTTAAAGCTGTTCCGCTATTAATCATCACTCTCTTCCAAGAAGATGAAGTCACATCGGAAGTAGCAACTCCTCCATTTGCCTCAACAGCTTGACTAGTTTGGGTAATTATCCAAACACTTCCATTACGAGGAAATGTTGAACCATTTTTGGTTACTATCAACAGTGTTTTATAAGTAGCGAAAATACTAGCAACATCGTCAGGTAAAATACCATCGGGTAGACCATAAGAGTTACCGCCTGAAGGTTGGGTTATTTTTTCAAAATTAGTTGAAGGTGTTAAATTAGTTGGAAGAACACTGCCAAAAGCTCCCGTATTATAGCCCAGGGCATACAGTCCAACAGAAGTTAAAACAATCACTTGATCATATCCTCCGTCAGACCCCCCCCCTACTGTACCCATTATTGCAGTAGCTGGATCGAGCGGTGACAATTCCCAAGGAGTTAGTTGATTGACAAAACCATATCCCATATTCTCTCCCCATAATGCAATTTTCCCATCCGTCTTTACCGCCAAAGTGCTATGATAGCCACTTACAATTCTATCATAAATAGAGTTACACTGAGCCTGAGATTGCTGGGGAAGAAAAAAAAGAAAATAAATTATTGCAAATAGTAACCTTTGAAAATATCTCTTACAAATGGTTTTTAAAGGCTTTCTAGACATTGGGATATATTATCAAAACAAGTTAATATCTACTTCAAAATTTAATTTAATCGGATGGTAAAAATTTTCTTATAATAACTGACTCAATTTTACATTGTAACAAATTGCCAATATTAAATGGTTAATACTAATCTACCATATCTTACTCAACCAATCCATTCAATTATTAACAAGCTATAAAGTTAATTATTTCCAAGCATTTAAAGCTGAATTCGATATTCAATTAATTAATAGGAATTTTAAAAAATTGACATTTTAAAGGAAAATTTATCCCCTGCTAGTACAAAACCACTTCCGCATGCATTTCAGGAATCTCTACATTTTCAAAGCCTTTATTTTCTAAACGCTGTTTAAATGCCTGCTGCACAGGGTATTCTCCATGCACTATGAATAATTTAGCTACTTTTTTTACATCCTGACAGGCTAAAAAATGGAAGAGATCTTCGTAATCGCCATGAGCACTCATACTGCGAATAGAACCTATTTCGGCATTTACTTCGTGCGATGCTCCATAAATGTTGACCTCCTTTCTACCAGCCAATAATTTTCCACCTAAAGACCTTGGCTCACAATAACCCGTCATTAGAATGGTGTTTCTACTATTTTCAATTGTATTGCGAATATGATGTTTTACCCTTCCTGCATCCGCCATTCCGCTAGATGAAATAATTACAAATGGACCATTTCTAAAATTCAGCATTTTTGATTCTTCTACTGTCTCAATAAATTTCATTCCCCTAAAAGAAAATGGATCATCATCTTTTTCCAAAACTTTTTGAATCGTTTGATTAAAATATTGAGGATACTTTTTTATTAACTTGGTTGCCTTTACACTCAGTGGACTGTCCACAAAATAGTCTACTGCAGGTAGCCTTCGTTCCAACTCTAATTGATTGAGTGCATATAATATTTCCTGTGTTCTCCCAACACTAAATGCCGGCAAAATAAGTTTACCCTTTTTTTGAATACAGGCTTTTTCAATCCATTCAAGCAACTGATCAGTGGTGCCTGTTTGCGTATTGTGCAAACTATTTCCATAAGTAGATTCTAAAATAATATAGTCGGCCTGTGAAAAAACTTCCGGTGCTTTTAAAATCGCATCGTTGTATCTTCCAACATCCCCACTAAAACTAAGCCGCTTAGTAACCCCATTCTCCTTTATCTTAAGATGCACAGCAGCACTTCCAATAATATGACCTGTATCGGTAAATAGAACTTCTACATTTTCATCAATCGCATGCCAATTTCCATATTCAACCGATACAAAATGATCCATTGCTTCTAAGGCTGCTGCTGTATCATAAAGCGGTTTTAATAAAGGCAAACGCTCCTGATGCCTTTTTTTATTTTCATATTTTATTTCACTCTCCTGAATGCCAGCAGAATCTTCCAATAATATACCTGTTAAATCTTTGGTTGCAGGGGTGCAAAATATTTTTCCATTAAAACCATCCTTCACTATTTTTGGTATCAAACCACTGTGATCAATGTGCGCATGTGATAATATTAAATGAGTTACCTCCGTTGGCTGAAATCCCCAATGGCCGTTCATCGAATCAGTATCCTTTCCCATTCCCTGAAACATACCACAGTCTAATAAATACTTTTTGCCATTCGATAGAGTCAACAAGTGTTTAGAACCTGTAACTGTTCTAGCGGCTCCGTGAAATGCGATTTTCATATACTGTATATTTTATTGAAAATAAATTCCCTAAGAATAAAAAAATGCTTTGCTAAGAATGCTAAAGAAACAATACAGCAATAACTGTAAAGTGATTGGTTAATTTTGCTATTAAAATTACTAAAAAAAGACTGCTTTAAATAATAAAATTGAACAGCACTACAAAGAAAAAAATGTGGAGATTTATTTTTTAACTTTAAAAGACCAGGTGATTAAAAATTCTGCTACTATTTCACCTGCTTCGTTTTTACCTACCGACTTAGCAGTTAAAACACGTCCTTCTCCGCTGGCGATTGCCTCTAGTACCGTGCGATGAAAAGAATCACCCTCCTCACAAAGAAAGCTGGTTTTACCGGTAGCCTTTTTAAAATATTTTGCCTCTAAGCCAGTAACTAACATAGAGATTGGTGGATTAGCTTGATAGGTATTCATCATAGCTAAAAGTCCTGTACTAAACTCTGCAGCCATTGCAAGACATGCAAAATAAGTGGACTTAAAAGGATTTTTAGAAAACCATTTGTAAGGTACCGTTACCACCGCTTTGGATGTATCCAAAGATTGAACTTTAAGGCCAGAAAAAAAAGCACTGGGTAATTTAGCAAATAAGAAAAGTCTGAATTTTACAGGATGCAGTATGAGCTTTATGAACTTTTCTTTTCCAGTGATCATATTTAAAAAATTACTTAGGAAGAAAATATTTTTTGATAGCTTATTCTATTGATAAGTTTTAGCATCCAAAGCATTGGGTGTCCAAGCAGATAAAAATCCCATGACCTTTTTTTGATCATAGCTCTTTTTTCCATCCTCCAAATATTCACTGCTTTGAGTATGAATACGCTCTCCCTTTGAATTTAAAACAATGAAAACTGGAAAGCCAAATCGCTGAGGAAAGCCATATTTAGCCAACAAGACTTCATTTTTATTTTCTTTGCTATAGTTTAAATGATACCACACAAAACTACTTTTAAGCATAGAATCAATTTGCGCATCTACTTTTGCAAACCTAGCAAATTCAATACACCAGCTGCACCAATTTCCACCTGCTTGTATCAATACATGCTTTTTTTCTGCTCCTGCCTTTTTTATAGCCGCCGCTATATCGTTACCAGCATTGGCTGCTGGATCATATAACTTTTTTGATTCCTGTTGCGCTGATAAAGAAAATGAAATAAAACATAGCGCAAAAAAAATAAAATTCTTCATTGTAGGAGTTAATTAAGTTGAATAATTTTATCACTAGCGTTGCGTTATAAATCAAAGATATTCAATTGATTATCTTTTTGTTCTTTGAAATATTGTAATTGAGTTTGCTGAAACAGCTGATTTATGGGCATTCTTTCGAATATGGATATACTTAAAATCTGTAGAATTTCATAG
>CAMCMP010000011.1 GCA_945876095.1 Chitinophaga pinensis | reverse complement strand
GGTTAAAGTAAAAAATAACCTTGTATTGCCATCCCTTTTTCCAAAATGAACATGGGGGTCGACTATTAAAATAAATTAACAATTCAACAAAACCAATACTTTCAACCGATAAAAATTACATTTTTAAGTTTAGTCGGTTGGTAGTGTTTTAATATATTAAGTTATATGTTATAATCAGAAATTTTACAACTACAATTTTAAAATTTCCATTCACATTGTAATTACTTATTTATGTTATATATTTGAGAATAGGTTATTAGTAAATTGTTTTAAATTGTAAGTTATATGAAATCTAAGTTTTTAATTGTAGTTGGTTTGTTGGTAATCCTTGCCGCAGGTTGGCTTTTCTTCATGCGATCTAAAGGTACTACTGCCAACAAAATGCCTGATCAGGTAAGTTACAATTTCCATATTCGTCCCATCCTATCAGATAAATGTTTTAAGTGTCATGGACCTGATAAAAATAAAAGGGAAGCTGGTTTAAGATTAGATATTCCTGATTCAGCTTTTGCACCTTTAAAAGAAACAAAAGGGTCTTTTGCTTTTGTACCCTATAAGCCTGAAGAGTCGGAGGTTTATAAACGTATCACTTCTACCGATTCGGCTTATCTGATGCCCACTCCAACTTCTCATTTAGGTATTTTGTCATCTTATGAAATTGCCCTTTTCAAAAAATGGATTAATCAAGGAGCAAAATATGAAAAGCATTGGGCTTTTGTAAAACCTGTAAAAGCACCATTGCCTTCTGTCGATCATAAAGAAAAAGCGGTGAATGAAATTGATTATTTTGTTTTTAGTAAGCAGGAACAAATGGGGCTTACAAACAATGAGCAATCGGATAAAGAAAGACTGTTGAAGCGTGTATCTCTTGATCTAACAGGTTTACTACCTTCCGAAAAATTAATGGATCAATTTGCTGCTAATCAAAGTAGCAATGCGTATGAAACTGCTGTTGATCAACTTTTAGCTTCATCTACTTTTGGGGAAAAGATGGCTGTTCATTGGCTTGATATAGCTCGTTATTCTGATAGTTATGGATACCAAGATGATAATGTTAGAACTCAATGGGCTTGGCGAGATTGGGTTATCAATGCTTTCAACAAAAATTTACCTTACAATGATTTTCTAACTTGGCAAATTGCAGGTGACATGCTTCCTAATTCAACTAAGGAGCAAATACTTGCTACTGCTTTTTTCAGAAATCATAAGTATACCGAAGAAGGTGGTATCATTCCTGAAGAATATAGAATTGAATATATTATTGATAAAACAAAAACCTTTACAAAAGGAGTTTTGGGCTTAACAGCTGAATGTGCACAATGCCATGATCATAAATATGATCCCATATCTCAAAAAGAGTATTACCAATTATTTGCTTTTTTCAATAATACAAAGGAAGTGGGATTTGAGGGAGATGTGGGTACTTCTAAACCAGCGAAATCCCCAATTTTAACTATTAACGATGATGATTCTAAAAGCCTACTAGGTTTTATTAATAAAAAAGATACTGGTAATTTGTATGTATCCGTAATGGGTGAAAATGATACATTGCGTAGAACCTATATTCTAGATCGCGGTGTATATAACCATCCTACCACTGAAGTATTTCCTTCTACCATTAATTCTGTATTACCCTTTGATACTATTAAAAATCAACGCAATAGGCTAGGCCTTGCTGCTTGGACAGTCAATAAGGATAATCCACTTACGTCAAGAGTTTTTGTCAATCATATTTGGCAGGAAATTTTTGGAAGAGGACTTGTTAAAACTGCTGGGGATTTTGGTATGCAAGGTGAATTGCCTACCCATCCTGAATTACTTGATTGGTTAGCGGTTGACTTTATGGAACATGGTTGGAATATCAAACGTTTAATGAAGCAAATTGTATTATCTGCAACTTATCGTCAATCATCTAAAGTAAATCCTGATAATTATAATAAAGACCCTGAAAATATTTATCTTACTCGTGCACCTCGTCAAAAAGTGAAAGCTGAATTTGTCCGCGATATTATATTATCAGGAAGTGGCTTATTGGTTAATACCATTGGTGGACCTAGCGTTAAACCTTATCAACCAAAGGGGCTATGGGAAATGGCTAGTTCTGGTAGGGGTGAATTAAAAACTTATAAGCAAGATAGAGGCGATGCGCTTTATCGTAGAGGTATGTATACTTTTATTAAACTAACGGTTCCTCCTCCAAGTATGATTTTATTCGATGCTAGTAATCGTGATCAATGTGAAGTAAAACGTTCTCAAACCAATACACCTTTGCAGGCTCTGATGATGATGAATGATCCTACAGTCTTAGAAGCCTCACGTGTATTGGCCCAAAGGCTAATGAAAGAAAATTTATCTTCCGACCTAAAAATTAAAGCAGCATTCAGAAAAATCATTTGTAGGCTACCTGGAGCCAAAGAAAATGAAATTCTAAAAACTTATTATGATGATCAGTTGAAACAGTTTCAACAAAAGCAATTAGATGCTACTTCCACTTTGCATGTTGGTGAATATCCTTTTGCAGAAAGCTTAGATATGAATGCAACTGCAGCATTGATGAAAGTAATTAATATGATTTATAACATGGAAGAAGCAATAATAAAATCTTAATTATGAACAAAGAATTATTAGAGTATAGCCTTAATTTTAATAGAAGACGTTTTCTATCAAAAATGAGTCTGGGAATTGGAAGTGTAGCGTTGGGGTCTCTTCTAATACCCGATTTATTTGGTGAAAAAAATCCGGAGGAAATGCTCCTTGCTGGTTTGCCACATTTTGCTCCCAAAGCAAAAAGAATCATTTATCTTTTTCAAAATGGTGCGCCTTCGCAATTAGATTTATTTGATTATAAGCCTAAGCTTCAGGAAATGTTTGGACAGGATCTTCCTGAATCTATTCGCAATGGTCAAAGACTAACGGGTATGACAGCGGGTCAGAAAAAATTTCCATTGGCAGGATCAGTATTTAATTTTAATCAGCATGGTAAGGCAAGAACTTGGATGAGTGAAATACTTCCGCATACTGCTAAAGTAGTAGATGAATTGTGTGTGATCAAAAGTATGTATACAGAAGCAATCAATCATGATCCAGCACTTACTTTTTTACAAACTGGTGCCCAGGTTGGTAATCGACCAAGTATGGGTTCATGGTTGAGTTATGGATTGGGAAGTGAAAATAAAAATTTACCTGCTTTTTGTGTTTTATTATCTAAAGGAAAAGGAAATGGACAAGGAGTTTACTCAAAATTATGGTCCAATGGTTTCCTTGATTCCGTTCATCAAGGGGTTCAATTTAGTAGTGGCGATAGTCCTGTGTTATATTTAAATAATCACGAGAGTATTAATAAGACTGACCGCAGAAAAATGTTAGATAAGTTAGAGCAATTGAATGCAGAAACTTTTAAAGAATCTGGCGATCCTGAAGTGAATGCGAAAATCCAACAATACGAAATGGCTTATCGTATGCAAACTGCAGTACCAGATATTACTGACGTAAGCAAAGAGCCAGATGATATCGTGAAATTATATGGTCCAGATTGTTTGATACCAGGCACTTTTGCTGCCAATGCCTTGTTGTCAAGAAAATTATCTGAAAATGGTGTTCGCTTTGTTCAGTTGTATCATCAAGGTTGGGATACCCATGGAAATCTTCCTAATGAAATGCGTGGTCAATGTATGGATACTGATCAAGCATCAGCAGCATTAATTACTGATCTAAAACAAAGAGGTTTACTAGATGAAACACTAGTAATTTGGGGTGGTGAATTTGGTAGAACAAATTATTGTCAGGGTGATTTTAGTAAAGAAAATTATGGAAGAGATCATCATCCAAGGTGCTTTAGTATCTGGATGGCAGGAGGTGGTGTAAAGCCTGGTTCTTATGGTGAAACAGATGAATTTGGATATAATATTATTGAAAATCCTGTGCATGTAAATGACTTTCATGCTACTATTTTGCACTTAATGGGATTGGATCACGAACAACTTACTTACAAGCATCTTGGTAGAAGATATAGGCTGACTGATGTTGGTGGAAAAGTAGTGCAAGGGTTAATTAGTTAATTTTAAATAATTGGCTAACATTATTCGATAAATAAATAAATTGTAAAAGGTATTTTTTAATTTTTTAAAAATCCAATTGTATGCAACGCAAATCATTTATAAGAAACTCTTCCTTGGGAGCGATAGGTTTTTTATCTCAACCTTCTTTTCCTTTTCCAGAGGATCCCTTGCTTGGTCATAATAACAAGCGGTATCGTTTAGACACTAAGTGGAGTAAGGCGGATGTTGCTACCAACCCTGTAAATGATTGTCATGAGATGGTGCAGGATAGTAAGGGAAGAATTATTTTGTTGACCAATGAAGTTAAAAACAATGTAATTATTTATGATAAAGCAGGTAAGTTATTAACTACTTGGGGGCACGAATATCCTGGGGCTCATGGATTGACACTATTCAATGAAAATGGAACGGATGTATTGTTTATCTGTGATAATAGTCGTCATCAGGTAATTAAAACTACCATTGATGGTACAGTATTGTTAGTACTAGATTATCCAAAAGAAACAGGTCAATATACTAAAGCATCTGAGTATGTTCCTACAGAAACTGCCATTGCTCCTAATGGAGATATTTATGTGGCAGATGGATACGGTAAAGATTTTATTATTCAATACGATGCTAAGGGTCGTTACATCAATCATTTTGGTGGTAAAGGTACTGAAGCCAAACATCTTTCGAACGCCCACGGTATTTGTGTAGATCAACGTGATCCGCTTCATCCCTACTTAATTGTAACTTCTAGACTGCAAAATGCTTTTAAAAGATTTACGCTAAACGGAGTTTATATTGACACCATCCCTTTGCCTGGTGCATGGGTTTGTCGTCCGGTAATTAAAGGAGATTATTTGTATGCTGCAGTTTTGCAAACCAATACACTACAAGGCAAACAATCGGGTTTTGTTACTATTCTTGATAAAAAATTCACTGTAGTTTCTAATCTTGGAGGATCTCAACCTCAATACGTAGATCATAAGCTGGATGAAATGTATCAGACTGCTAAGTATTTTCAATATCCACATGATGTTTGTATCGATGATGAAGAAAACTTGTATGTTGCTCAGTGGAATTCTGGCAAAGTGTATCCTTACAAATTATCGCCAGTTATTTAATGCGTACTCTATTAATTATTTTTATCGCTTTGGTATCTTGCCAAATCTGCCTTGGACAAAAATCTGTTCAACTGGCACCTGCTTTGTTGAAATACTCTTCCGTATTTTTTAAAGATGCAGCCAAAGTAGAAATAAAATTTGCTCAAGAGGGAGCCAATATTTATTATACTTTGGATGGACAGCTTCCCACAGAAAAGAGTACAACTTATAAAAAGCCTATAAAGATTAATAAAAATTTGACGACCCTGCAAGTGATTACTTCAGGTCCAACTTTTTTTCCATCTGAGATTATTTCGACCACTTTTATAAAAGATGGATTACCCATTCTGTCTGAACAGCATAGTGCTCCTAATGAAAAATATCAGGGAAATGGTCCCCTTACATTGTTTGATAATGAAGGAGGTATTTTAAATATGAAGTCGCCTAGTTGGATTGGTTATCAACAGGACACCATAGAGATTTTGGTAGAACTGAAGTCTTCCAAAAAGGTAAATTCTGTATTAATAGATTTTTTACAGGATTATAAAAATTGGGTTTTTTTACCTCAACTAATCCGTGTAGATTATTTTAATGCGGATACTAAAAAATTCGAATCCCTCGTTGAAAATAGTTTTGAATTAAATAAAACGATAAGTGCACCAGAATGCAAACCCATTATGTTGACCGCATTAAGTAATATAGTAACCAATCAATTAAAAATAAAGTTGTACGGTATTAAAAATTTACCTGATTGGCTTCCAGGGAAACGTAGACATGGGTGGATTTTCATAGATGAAATAAAAGTTTATTAAAATGATGCAAAGATTTAAAACCTATTTATATAATGCCAGTTTTGCATTGAATTGTTTACTGGTATTTCTTTTAATTTTTGAAAAAGGTTTATTGGTGCCTGTATGGGTTCAGCCTTTAGGTAGAATGCATCCGATGCTTTTGCATTTTCCCATTGTGTTATTAGTAACCTGTATTTTTTGGGAATTTTTTTCTGGGTTTAAATTGTCACTTAAAACAGATCAAACTGTAATAGGAGATAGCCTTTTGTTAATTACAGCGCTGACTTCGGTAATGAGTGCATTAATGGGTTTATTGCTTTCAAAAGAAGATGGCTATGAACAAGATATTCTTTTTTGGCACAAGTGGGGTGGAGCTTTCATTTCATTGTTATCAATTTTTTGGTATGTATTTAGACAATCGATTCGTAATACTAAATTATTATTAGGGGTTACTTCTATTACCGCTTTGGTAGTAATTATTTTTACCAGTCATTTAGGTGCTAGTGTTACTCATGGAGAAAATTTTGTGCTAGCTCCTGTAATGAAAGAAAAAAAATCGCCGATTGTATTATTTGAAGATGCAATTATTTATACCAATATGGTACAACCAATTTTGCAATCTAAATGTATCAGTTGTCATAATGATAATAAGTCTAAAGGCGAATTGGTGATGGTAACTTTTGCTCAACTGTTGAAAGGGGGTAAAAATGGAGTTCTATGGGATTCTACTAAAAGTGATTTTGGATCACTGCTGAGTCGAGTACATTTACCACTAGATAGTAAAAAACACATGCCTCCAAGTGGAAGACCTCAGCTTACAGATGAGGAGATCAAAATTCTTTATTATTGGATACATAGTGGAGCAAGCGCAACGGCTAAAGTTGCTAACCTACCAGCAACAGATACGCTAAGTTTACTTGCAAAGGTTTTATTTAATACCATTGAAACTGATAATTATAATTTCAAAGCTGCAGATGAAAATATAGTAAAATCCTTGAGCAATAATTACCGCTTTATCACACCATTGTCAATTAACTCACCTGCATTAGGTGTTGAATTTTTTGGTGCCTCTCAATTTAAAGCAGAACAACTCAAAGAATTACTACCATTAAAAGAACAGATTGTTACCCTTAATCTGAATAAGATACCTGTAACTGATGGAGACTTGGCTACTATCGCTCAATTTACCAACTTACGTAAACTAAATTTATCTTTCACCAATATTAAAGGAACTGGTTTATCATCATTCACTCAGTTGAAATCTTTAAAACAACTATCATTGTCGGGAACAGGAGTAGATTTGACCAGCCTAGGAGTTTTATCTCCTTTGTCTAAATTGACTGAATTGATTATTTGGAGTACTCCTGCTCAAAATCAAAATATAGCTACTCTTCAAAATCAATTGAAGAATACAAGAATTGAAACAGGTTTTTCAGGTGATACCGTAGTGATAAAATTAAATCAACCAATCATTGAAAATGAGGAATTGATTTTGATGGAGCCCACCAAACTTAAATTAAAGCATTATGTAAAAGGAGTTGAAATGCGCTATACAATTGATGGAACTGATCCAGACAGCATTTTATCACCGCTTTATAAAGGAGATTATCTAATGGATAATACATTAACCTTGAAGGTGAAAGCTTTTAAAGTAGGTTGGCAAAGTAGCGAAGTGGTAGAGAGGACATTTTTTAAACCTGGTGCAAAAATTGACTCTATTAGTTTATTGAAACCATCAGAACAAGATCCTTACAAAAAATTCAGCGCATCCATTTTAATTGATACGAAAAAAGGAGAGGATAAAGATTTTTCAAATGGAAAATGGATGGGTTTTAAAGATCAACCGATGGAGATCCTTATTTATTTAAAAGATCCTATCGATGTTTCTTCCGTTACCCTTAGTACTCTAGTAGCTATTAATAGCAATATTTTCCCTGCTCAACAAATCCAAGTTTGGGCTGGTAATAATCCTAGAAGTTTACGATTGATTAAAAAAGAAATACCTGTTCAACCTGAAAAACCAGCACCTACTTATACCAAAGGTGTACAAATTTCATTCAATCCGATCAAAGCCAGCTATTTAAAAGTGGTGTTAATTCCAGTTCATAAATTACCGATGTGGCGGAGCCCTAAAGGATTTAAAGGTTCGGTATTTGTAGATGAGGTATTTTTAAATTAATTACTATTATGTTGTTAGCATTTTAAAGATTTTGCTTACACAATCATACTAATCAGCTACTACTTTCATTTCAAGAGAGACTTCTTTTGTACTTTTGTCAAAATCTTATGCATGGATATTGAATTGGATATTTCTTGGAAAGAGCTTTTGCAAGATGATATTAGCCAATCTTATTTTTTATCTATTATTGATTTATTAAATTCTGAGCGAGACCAGGGAAAAATAATTTTTCCTCAAAGTAAACTAGTATTTAATGCTTTTAATAAAACTCCTTTTGATAAATTAAGAGTGGTTATTTTAGGACAGGATCCTTATCACAATCCAGGTCAAGCTCACGGTCTTAGTTTCTCCGTTCCTGTTGGAACAAAACCTCCTCGTTCACTTATTAATATTTTTATAGAAATTCAATCAGATATTGGAGTAGAGATGCCATTGGAATATGGAAACTTAACCCATTGGGCAGACCAAGGCGTTTTATTGTTGAATGCATTTCTAACGGTAAGATTAAACGAACCAGCAAGCCATGCTAAAATTGGCTGGATGTATTTTACCGATGCGGTTATTAAAAAAATTTCTGACAATAAAAAGGGGATTATATTTTTATTATGGGGTAATTTCGCACAACAAAAACAAGCACTGATTGATGAGAATAAACATTTTTTGCTGAAGGCAGCGCATCCTTCACCATTTAGTGCTAATAAAGGATTTTTCGGTTGTAGACATTTTTCAAAAACAAATGAATTATTGATTCAGCAGGGCTATTCTCCCATTGATTGGAAATTGTTTACTCCCTCTCAACAACAAATTAAATTCGGTAATGAAGGATAAAAAAAGTGAAAACAAACAGGCTAATAAAGTACTTGATTTTTTATTGAATATGTTTGGTCGTTTTTGGGCACTATGGGGTTTAGTTAGTTTCGTAGTTAGTTTCCTGATTATTTTTTTACCATCTATGGTGGCTTATTTAATACCTGGTAAGAAAGGACAGGATTATTTTATCTGGGTTTCTAGATGTTGGATGAAAACTTGGTTGTATTTTGTAGGATGCCCAGTAAAAGTTATCGGAAAAGAAAATTTTAAAAAAGGGGAGACTTATGTCATTGTCTATAATCACAATGCGCTGATTGATGTTCCCTTGTCAGCTCCATTTGTTCCTGGAGGAAATAAAACGATTGCAAAATCATCCTTTGCTAAAGTTCCAATTTTTGGTTGGTTTTATAAAAGGGGGTCGGTGCTAGTCGATAGAAAAAATGACCAAAGTCGTCGAAAAAGTTTGGAAATGATGCGCTCCGTATTGCAAATGAATATTCATATGTGTATTTATCCAGAAGGAACGCGTAACCGAACGGATCAACCTCTTAAACCCTTCTATGATGGTGCATTTAAGTTAGCCATCGATGCAAAAAAAGAGGTTATGCCTTGCATCATTTTTGGAACCAAAGAAGCTATGCCTATTAACAAAGGATTTTATTTAGTTCCTAAACGTTTAGAAATACATTTTTTGCCGACTGTAGCTTCGGATGATATTACAGCTTCTGATTTAAAAGACAAGGTTTTTGATATCATGAAAAACTATTATTTGAAGGGTGTACAAACACTATAATCAATATTATAAAAGAAAATTATTGCGTTGATTTATAATTGGACATTTTTTATGATTCCGTAATCAACCGAATTGACTCGATTTTAGGTGTATATTTCTCACGCAGGTTCTTAGCGACGACGGAATTCGAACTCAGTCCGCCAAAGGCTTATCCGTTTTTATCCGATTTAAAAGAGAGTTTCATACTCATGGATATTTTTAAATTAAATCTTTGGTATTGAAAAAGATAATTTATTAATCGTTTCCTTTTCTTTTTTTAGATACTCGATATAATGTTGCGCTATCGGGCTTAATTTCTTTTCTTTTAACCAAACCAATCTCCATTTAGTTGTAATTGGGAGTCCTTTGGTTTCTATAACCTTAAGTTTGCCAGAGGCTATTTCTGATCTAATTCCTATGATAGGCATGATAGAAATTCCAATACCTGCTATAACCGCTTGTTTTACTGCCTCATTTGAAGTAAGCTCAATTTTCTTTTTGTTATGAAATTTATTATTGCTGATAAACTTTTCCATCATTTGTCTTGTGCCCGATCCTTGCTCTCTATAGATAAAAGGTTTGTTGTCTAAGGATTTCTTATTCTTTTTAATTTCTTCTGCTATTTCTTTATTCGCGACAAGGTATAAATGATTGTCCATTAATTCAAGATCTGTATAATTTAGATTATCAAGTAAGGTTGAAACAAGCGCAAAATCAATTTCATTTTTTTCTAAACTAGCTATAACTTTTGATTTATTGGTTACATCCATTAGTAAGTCTACATCTGGATATTGATTTAAAAAGCTTGATAAATAATAGGGCATGATATATTTTCCTGTTGAAACAATCGAAATTTTTAATTTACCCGTATAATTGTTGTTATACCCTTTGCTTTTGTAATTGATAATTTCAATTTCGTTTATAATATTTTCACAAGCAACTGCAATTTCTAAACCAAATTCGGTTACATAAAGTTTTTTATTAATAATCTCGGTTAAAGGAAATTTAAAATATTTCTGAAAGTTTTTCAGTTGGATAGAAACAGCTGGTTGCGTTAAATTCAATTCATCGGCCGCTTTTGTTATACTTCTAAATTCAACCACTTTTAAAAAAATCTTTAATTGGCTAATAGTATAGTTCATAAAATATATTTATGTCAAATATATTAAAGTTAAATAATATTTATATAAAAAAACGGCTAAAATTTATGAAATCTCTTTCGAAAAGATTTATAACAAATAAAAAAACACTTACGTTTAAACGTAAGTTGTTCATTTTCAACTAGAATTTTGTAGCGAGACCGTTATTTGAATCCGGTCCGCCGCAGGCTGATATGAATCCCTAGGTATTGATAAGTGTATAGAAAATAGCCCTTTTTTTACTTCCAAACACTTTGAAATTGGGCTAATTTTTCTAATGTAAATCTTCAATTTCGTGAATATTCAAAAAATACAAGTACTGTATTTGTTTTTTTATTACCTTTGCCGCCCGAAAAAGAAGTTCTTTTTCACACATTTCCCACAAGGCTCTACAAGTTCCCGTCTGTTCGGGGCGCCAGCAGGGAGTAACTATAATAAGTTATTAAATGCCAAAAGTAAAAACAAACTCAAGCGCAAAAAAGCGTTTTAAAGTTACCGGTACAGGGTTAATTACCTTTCAAAAGCCCTTCAAACGTCACATCTTAACCAAAAAGTCAAAAAAACGCAAGCGCGTAATGAGAAAGGATGGTTTGGTTCATTCTACTAACCACGATTTCGTATTACGATTATTGCGCCTGAAAGGGTAATTTTTCAATAAATTATTGGGTTTTAATCAAAAAATTAACATTTCAAAAAATTAAGATATGCCACGTTCAAAAAATGCAGTTGCATCTAGGGCTAGAAGAAAAAGAGTACTTAAAGCAGCTAAAGGTTATTACGGAAAACGTAAAAATGTATACACCGTTGCCAAAAACGTAATGGAAAAGGGGTTAACGTATAGCTACGTTGGCCGTAAATTAAAAAAACGCGAATACCGTACTTTGTGGATCGCTCGTATTAATGCTGCCGTTAGGGCGGAAGGTATGACTTACAGTGAATTTATTCATAAGTTGGCTGTAAAGAACATCGATATTAATCGTAAAGTTTTGGCAGATTTGGCCATGAACGAACCAGAAAGTTTCAAAAGTTTAGTAGCTCAGGTTAAATAGTTATTGAGGAAATGAGTAGCTTGGACCAATTCAGCATTCACCTTATTAATTACAAACTATAAAAATACCTACCGGGTGTAACAATGTTGCACCCGTTTTTTATTTATTAAATATGTCATTGAATTACATTTGCTTAAAATTTAAACCCATTTACGGAGATGAATAACATGAATAATACTTATGCCGATTTGGTAGACCAGACTTTTAATTTTCCTCAAGAAGACTTTAAAGTTGTAGATGAGTATTTACAATATAATGGACAAGATATAAAGGCATTAATAGATAAATACGGTACCCCGCTAAAACTTACTTATTTACCTAAAATTGGTAAACAAATAAAAAAAGCAAAAGAGATGTTTGCCAATGCTTTCAAAAAGCATAAATATGAGGGTAAATACAATTATTGTTATTGCACAAAGAGCTCCCATTTTTCATTTATTGTGGAAGAGGCTTTAAAAAATGATATTCATTTGGAAACTTCCTATGCTTATGATATCGATATCGTTAATAAATTATATGCAAGAAGGAAGATTAACAAGGACACTTTTATTATCTGTAATGGCTATAAACAAAAACCTTACACAACAAGAATTTCAAGATTATTAAACAGTGGTTTTAAAAATGTAATACCCATATTAGACAATAAAGAAGAGTTAAAGGCTTATAAATCAGTGAAGACACCTTTTAAATTAGGTATTAGAGTAGCTGCTGAAGAAGAACCTAATTTTCCTTTTTACACCTCTAGATTAGGAATGAGGGCTAAGGATGTATTAGAATTTTATGTAGATGAAATTGAAGGGATGGAGCATAAGTATCAATTAAAAATGCTACATATTTTTTTGAACAAAGGTATTAAGGACGATATCTATTATTGGAGTGAATTAAATAAAGTAATCAATCTTTACTGTCAGTTAAAAAAAATCTGTCCCGAGCTGGATTCTATCAATATTGGTGGAGGCTTTCCAATTAAGCATTCTCTGGGTTTTGATTATGATTACCAGTTTATGATTAATGAAATTGTAAGAAATATAAAAGTTGCCTGTAAAAGAAATAAGGTTAAAATGCCTAATATTTTTACTGAGTTTGGAAGTTATACGGTGGGAGAGAGTATGGCGCATATCTATAGCGTGATTGGTGAAAAAATGCAGAATGATCGCGAAATATGGTACATGATCGACTCTTCATTTATTACTACTTTACCTGATACTTGGGGAATTGGAGAAAAGTTTTTGATGTTGCCAATTAATAAATGGAAAGAAGAATATCAACGTGTAACCCTTGGTGGTATTACCTGTGATAGCCATGATTATTATGATTCAGAAGAACATATCAATGAAGTTTTTCTTCCTAAGCTCACCAATGGAGAACCTTTGTATGTAGGTTTTTTTCACACAGGTGCCTACCAGGATCAAATTAGTGGTTATGGAGGAATTAAACATTGCTTAATTCCTTCTCCAAAGCATATTATTTTGGGACATGATAAAAATGGAAAATTAGTAGATTGGGTATATGCTAAGGAACAGACCGCTCAAAGTATGTTGAAGATTTTAGGATATTAAATTTATTTTAATAGAAAGGAAAAGGATGGCTTTGGAGCCATCCTTTTTTAATTGAAAAATATTTAAGTAGAATCAATTTGAAAAATTGTATTTATTTCTTTTTGACTCTATATTTTTTGTTAACCTTAGGGTTGTTAAAGTATTCATCTAATTTCTTACTATTCAATTTTTCATCTGAAAAAGGAATATCAATTAATTGAATTTGCATCTGTTTAATTTCATCCTTTATTTTTTTATCCTTTTGTAAAATCTCTGGATCTCGATCACCAACAAGCGGGTTGTCTTTTAAAAGGTATTCTAACCTTTTGATACTATTTCTAATCATCAATGCAGTATTTTGATCAGAAGTTACATTCGGTGCGGTTGCCTCTTTTACAGGAACCAATGCGACACCAATGCTGGGTAAAATTTTCCCTACTGTTTTTTGGTCAACATTAGGAAGTGATGAAAAAACAGTTCCCCCCAAACCTGTAGCAGCAGAACCTAAGTCAAATGCTGTTCTATTCTTTTTTGTTTTTTTAATTTTTTCATCTGTCAGCTTAAAACTACTTTTCAATTGAACAATGTAATTCTCCACTTGTTTTCTAAGTTCATCATATTCAATCACTCTTTGTGGATAGTTGATATTGTCTTTAACATAAATCTTAATGGTGGTAGTATCTCTAATATTAAATTTAGTTATCCCAACAAAATACAATTCAAGCATTTTCAGCTTCTCCTTATCATTGTCTTTGATAAAATCGAAGGGGATAAACCAAGTATACTCATCATTACATTTGGTTACGCTGGTAATAGATTTAGCAGGATAGTTACTGAAATAGGTAATTTCATCAATAGGGAAACTTCCATCATCACATTGTAGTCTAAAATTAATTGTATCGCCCTCATCAGCATAAACTACATTGGTTACAGTAGGCTTAATTACTGAAGGTATAATCTCTGTATTGAAAAATAAAAGGCTAAAAGAAGTGTCAACATGCTCGAGTGGATTGTTTAAATTTTGGATTCCAATTTTTACTTTATACTCGTAATCATATTTTAATTTACCAGAAAGAAAAAATGACTTATCCGCTTTAAAAGTTAACAAGCCCGTTTCTCTATTAATTTTTACACCAACAGGAGAATTTTTTAAATACCAGTAATATTTGGAAAGGTCTTCCTTATTTATTTCAAAATCATAACTTAAGGTGGAATCAACGTGCAGGGTGAAGTAAGGATTGATATTTTTAATCCTCAAAATGGTATCTGTATTAATAACCTCCTTGATAGTTGAATCTATTAAAATTTGTGCTTTCGAACCAATAGAAAAAATCAAAAATAGAGATGCAATTATACTTTTTTTAATACCCATGTTATATTTTATAATCAGATTTAATAAAATTACTAGTTTTTAATATAATAAATAACTACTCATTAAAAGAATCTGCAAATATTTAACTTTTTAATTGGAAATTAACCAATTTAATTTTTACTAAAAGTTTAATTTTTATTTATAAATCAATCTGTTCGGTTATTAATTGGATTCAAGTGTGTAAATTTGTATTTCTACTAAAAAAAATTATTATATGTATCCAGCAGAAATTGTCGTTCCAATGAAAGAGGAGTTAACAGAAAATGGTTTTGCAGAAATGTTGACCGCTTCTGAAGTAGATGAAAAAATTGCTACTGAAGGAACTACTTTAGTAGTGATAAATTCAGTTTGTGGTTGTAGTGCAGGTACTGCACGACCGGGTGTTTTAATGGCTGTTCACAATAGTGAAAAGAGGCCTAATTTACTTACTACTAGTTTTGCAGGCTTTGACGTAGATGCTGTTAAAAAGATTAGAGAACATCTTTTGCCTTATCCTCCTTCATCTCCATCAATTGCTTTATTTAAAAATGGCCAATTGGTTCATTTTATTGAGAGACATAATATTGAAGGAAGAAGTGCTCAGATGATAGCTGAAAACCTGATTGGGGCTTTTGAGCAGCATTGCAACTAATTTTCCAAGGAAATCAAGTAAATCCTGCAGTCATCAACTGCAGGATTTTCATTTCAGCGAATGCCTAATTCAGTATATTTTATACCCAAAATTCCACAATTTAACAGCTTTACTCTTAATGTCATTTCAGCGTTAAATCGGTATATTTGAATATATTGCAGCATGTTTTTCAAAATCTTATTATAATGTATCCTAATTTATATTACATATTTAAAGACTTTTTTGGTGTAGAGTGGGAATTACTTAAAATTTTAAACACATTCGGCTTGTTTGTTGCCCTTTGTTTTATTGTTGCAGCAGTGGTAATCAATAGCGAGCTTAAAAGAAAGGAGAAACAAGGACTTCTATTTCCAAGGGAGGAATTTATTACTATTGGTAAACCAGCTTCCATTTATGATTTATTGATCAATTTTATAGTTGGCTTTGGCTTTGGTTTTAAATTTTTAGGTTTAATATTTAATAAACCTGCTGAAATTAGCCCCCAAACCTACATATTTTCTTCAGACGGTAGTATTGTTGGCGGTTTCTTACTTGCCATCTTACTTACTGGATTAAAGTGGTGGGAAAAGGATAAGCAAAAATTAAAAACTCCTGAAAAAAGAAGCATTCGTATTTGGCCTCATGATAGGGTAGGTGATATGGTAATTTTAGCTTTAATTTTTGGAATTATAGGGGCAAAAATTTTTGATAATCTTGAAAATTGGGATGATTTTATAGCCAATCCGATTGAAAGAATCTTTTCAGCAGGAGGTTTAACCTTTTATGGAGGCTTAATTTGTGCAGGCGTAGCTATATGCGTTTTTGCTTATAAAAAGGGCATTAAGCTAATTCATCTCGTTGATTCTATAACTATTGCATTGTTACTAGGCTATGCGGTAGGTCGTATTGGTTGCCAATTATCTGGAGATGGCGACTGGGGAGTATATAACAGCGCTTATATAACTGATAGCAGTGGAAAAGTAGTACCTGCTCAAAAGGGAGCATTTGAAGCTCAGTTAGCACTACATAAGACCTACTTTTTGGAGGGTAGGGTGCTAGATCCTGGTAAAAATACCCTTACCTACGTAACTGATAGGAAAAGCCCCAGCCTTGAACTTGTTTCTCGTATTGAGCTAAAAGCTTATTCTTTTATTCCTACTTGGATGGTAGCTTATAATTACCCTCAAAATGTTAATGATGATGGAATTTTAATTCCAGGCAATAATGAAGATCACAATAGGGTACTGCCAATTCCCGTCTTTCCAACTCCTTTTTATGAAACAGTCATTTGTAGCTTTTTATTTTTAGTTATGTGGATATTTAGAAAACGAATTAAAACTGCTGGAACTATTTCTGGTATTTATTTCATTTTCAATGGATTAGAAAGGTTTATTGTAGAAAAAGTTAGAGTAAATAATCAGTATCATTTTTGGGGTATTCATCCCAGTCAGGCTGAAATTATTTCTTTTTGTTTGATCTTATTTGGATTGTTTATTCTTTTAAAAGTTCAGCTGAAGGCTTCTAATAATGAGTTGTAATTTTGTCTACCAGTTCTGTAATTAGATTTTGAATGATAATAATTACTAAAATAATCTGACTGATTTTTTAATAGGTTTTTTTATATTTGTATCTGTTTAATAACTAATATTTTTTCTATGCCATCTTTTGACTTTGCCAGTAAGGTTGATTTACAAACACTTGATAACGCGATCAATATCGTTAGTAAGGAAATAACGAATCGTTTCGATTTTAAGGGTTCTCATGTTGTAATAGAACTTAATAAAAAGGATTTTAAGGTAAATTTGGAAGCAGACAGCGAAATGAAGCTTACCCAAATTACAGATGTGCTAATCAGTAGAAGCATGAAGCAAGGCTTGGCTGCTGAGATTTATGACTTGAGCAAGGAAGCCCATCAAAGTGGTAAAGTAGTTAAAAAAGAAGTGATTGTCAGAAACGGTATCAAACAAGAAGATGCAAAGAAAATTGTGAAATTAATCAAGGATAGTGGACTAAAAGTTCAAGTAGCCATAATGGACGACATTATACGGGTGACAGGCAAAAAAATTGATGATTTACAAGACGTAATTCAAGAATCTAAAAGCTGGAATATTGGAATTGCCCTGCAGCAAACTAATATGAAGAGCTAATTCTCTTTACTTATGCATGTATTTTGGTTAATTAATTTAATTGGTCTACATTTGCAATCTTAAAAAATAGCATGGCAAAACCCATGCACAAACTTTTATAATTATGAAAAAAGATTTGCATCCAAAGAATTATCGTTTTGTGATTTTCAAAGACATGAGTAATGGTACTACTTTTCTAAGTCGTTCAACTGCTAACTCTAATGAAACTGTGAAACACGATGACGGAAATGAATATCCTGTAATTAAATTGGAGATTTCCAATACTTCACATCCTTTTTACACTGGTAAGAATTTATTGGTTGATACTGCAGGTCGTATTGATAAATTTAAAAAGCGTTACGAAAAGAAAGCAGGGCTTTAATATTGAGTTCCTAATTGTACTTTTTGATTCCATAATTTATTTCCCTTCGGTTTTCCGGGGGGATTTTTATTAGTGCTACATAATAGTTTAATCCAACCACTCAATAAATGATTTCATTTTTATTTTATTAATTTTGAATGGTGAAAATACTACTGGATGATACCAAAGTAAAGCAGGCATTGTACCCTTTTTCGGCCAATCGTCATTCTGCGGATATTAGAATTGGTATTTTAACAATCAGAGAAAAGTGGACTTATTTAAATCGCTTTCAAGTTGAAATGAATAGCGGATCGTATTTTTTAGAGAAAATCCCTATTGATAGTAGTACCATCAAAATTTTTGACGCCAATTTAATTCCTTCTTTAGCTTGGCTGAATGGTCTACAATTTCCGGTTGCTAAAAATAAGATTGTAGAGGACGATACAATCAGAGTATTAAGCTATCCTTGGCAAATTTTTCAATACAATGATTGGGCAATTCGTAAAGATTTTGAAATGATCACTAATGGGAGGCTATCTCAACCTATTTCCCCCTCTAATCGTGTTATAGGTAGTGAAAATGTATTCATAGAAGAAGGTGCAGTGGTTGAAAATGCTATTTTAAATGCATCTACTGGTCCTATTTACATTGGTAAAAATGCTGAGATAATGGAAGGCTGTATGGTTCGTGGCCCATTTGCTTTGTGTGAAGGTGCAGTTCTGAAAATGGGAACAAAGGTTTATGGAGCTACTACTATTGGTCCTTATTGTGTAGTAGCAGGAGAAATTAAAAACTCAGTGCTATTTGATCATAGTAATAAAGCACACGATGGTTATCTAGGTGATAGTGTAATTGGATCTTGGTGTAATTTAGGAGCTGGTACTTCCAATTCAAATCTAAAAAATACAGCAGGACAGGTCAAAGTATGGTTCAATGCTGCCAATGAATATGTCACAGTTGGCGATAAGTGTGGACTTTTAATGGGTGATTATAGCAGGTCTGCAATTAATACCTCTTTTAATACAGGTTCGGTGGTTGGCTTGTGTTGCCATATTTTTGGAGATAATTTTCCTCCCAAAATAGTAAGTAATTTTACTTGGGGAAAAGAAAGGTATATTTTTGAAAAAGTGTTGGTTGATATTAATAATTGGAAAAAACTGAAAGGATCAAAACTAACAGAACAGGAGACTGGGATTTTAGAACTACTTTATTCGCAACTTTAAATACATAAAATGAGAAAACAAATCGCAGCAGCAAACTGGAAAATGAATTTAAGCCTTGAGAAGGCAGAAACTTTAATAACTGAGTTATTGGCAAGTTCTATAGAACTAACTCCAAATCAGGAAGCAGTTTTTGGTGTTCCCTTTCCTTATTTGATGAATATTAACCAAAAGATTGCTGGTAAAAATCAGTTTTCATTGGCAGCACAAAATTGCTCAAATAAGGCTTCAGGTGCCTACACTGGAGAAGTGAGTGTTGAAATGCTTAAAAGTATCAAAGTGCCCTATGTTATTATTGGACATAGTGAGCGTAGAGAATATTTTAATGAATCTAATTCTGTGCTTGCTGAAAAAGTGAATATTTGTTTTGAAGCGGGTTTAAAACCAATTTTTTGTTGTGGTGAGGCATTGCAAATACGTGAAGCAGGTACTCAAAATAGCTATGTTGAAAATCAGTTAAAGGAAAGCCTTTTTCATTTATCTGCTGATCAATTGAATGGTTTTGTTATTGCTTATGAGCCAATTTGGGCTATTGGTACTGGCAAAACTGCCACTAGTGACCAAGCACAAGAAATGCATGCCCATATTAGAAATGTATTGTCTGCAAAATACGGCATTGAAGTAGCTAATACTATTTCTATCCTATATGGCGGAAGTGTGAAAGCTGCTAACGCTAAAGAAATATTTGGCCAACCTGATGTAGACGGAGGTTTAGTAGGCGGAGCCTCATTGGTATCAGCTGAGTTTTCAGCTATTATCAATAGTTTAAAATAGTGGTAAAAAAAAGAATGAATTACATTAAATCCATGGCCTTTGCAAAAAAAGTTACATTAAAGGGAAGAACCATGGAACAGTAACCGCCCCCAACTTTATAAACAAAAACAGATGCAACTAAAGATGCAAAAAATAATGCCCAATATAAGCCGGTAGATTTCTTTGTATTTTCCATTGTAATAATAATTTTTGCAAAAGTAGGACAAATCTTACTAATTTTTAAATGTAGTAAGCGATATTTTAAAATTTTGTGGCGGATACAAAATACAATTAATATTATTTTCTCATTTTTTTATATGTATTCACCAAACCATTGGTAGATGAATCATGAGAATCAATAATTTTATCCGTTTTAAGTTCTGGTAATATTTTGTTGGCTAATACTTTTCCCAATTCAACACCCCATTGGTCAAAACTATAAATATTCCAAACCACACCTTGAACAAAAATTTTGTGTTCATAAAATGCGATAAGGTTACCTAATGTAAATGGAGAAATTTTATTAAGTAAGAAAGAATTACTTGGTCGGTTTCCTTTAAATACTCTGAATGGATTTTCATGATCAGTGCCATTCATTAAAGCTTCTGTTTGAGCAAAGAAATTACTCATTAGTATGGTGTGATGTTCGCCTAAAGGATTGTGTGAGATAGCAGGTGCTATAAAATCGCAAGGAATCATCTGGGTTCCTTGATGAAGCAATTGATAGAAAGCATGTTGGCCATTGGTGCCCGGTTCTCCCCAAATTACTGGACCAGTTGGGTAACTCACTTCCTTTTCATTTCGATCTACATATTTACCATTACTTTCCATATTACCTTGTTGAAAATAAGCAGCAAATCGATGAAGGTATTGATCGTATGGCAAGATAGCTTCAGAACTAGCTCCATAAAAATTTCCATACCATATTCCTAACAAAGCCATGATAACAGGAATGTTTTTATCGTATGAATTATTTGAAAAATGAAGATCTGCATCATGTGCTCCTTTCAGAAGCTCTTCAAAATTATTGTAGCCAATGGTTAATGCAATAGACAATCCAATTGCACTCCACAAACTATATCTTCCACCTACCCAATCCCAAAAAACAAACATGTTTTCAGGTGCAATTCCAAATTTCACTACAGCAGTTTCATTGGTACTTAGAGCAGCAAAATGAAGGGGGATATATGATTCTTGCCCTGCATGTCGTAAAAACCATTCCCTTGCTGAATGAGCATTGGTCATCGTTTCAAGGGTAGTAAAGGTTTTTGAAGCAATAAGAAAAATGGTTTCTTCAGCATTTACTCGCTTTAGGGTTTCCGCAATATGTGTACCGTCTACATTACTTACAAAAAAAGTTTGAATACCCTCTACCCAATAAGGCTTCAATGCCTCGGTTACCATTACTGGTCCAAGATCACTTCCGCCTATGCCAATATTAACTATGTATTTAATTCTTTTTCCGCTGTAGCCTTTCCATTCTCCAGAGTGTATTTTTTGACAAAAATTTTTCATCTGCTGTAACACTGATTTCACTTCGGGCATTACATCGTTGCCATCAAATAAAACGGGAGTGTTGGAGAAATTCCTTAGTGCAGTATGAAGTACCGCTCTTTTTTCGGAATCATTGATTCTTTCTCCTGCAAACATTGCTTTGATTGCTTCTGGAAGGTTACATTCAACAGCAAGCTGTTGGAGAAGTTGAAATGTTTTTTCTGTAATGATGTTTTTTGAAAAATCAAACAACAATTGATCCGTTTTAATTGAATAGCTATCGAATCTATTGATATCATTTGCAAAGAGATTTTTCATGTGAACGTCCTTCATCTCTTCAAAATGAACTTTTAATTCATTCCATGCTTTCGTATTAGTAGGGTTGATTTTTGGAAACATAAATTTATTAATGAGTTGTGTATGTTATATTATTATGTTGATAAACTAAAGGATTATTTCAATCAAAGAGCTTCGATGATTGAAATAAGTTCTGTAATCATTTGCTCGGTGACATCTAAATGAGTCACCATTCTAATTTGAGTAGGAGATATAGCAATGGTGTAAATACCAAATTGTGCTAGTTCCATTTCAAAACTTTTGGCCGTAAACCTTCCTTTTAATTCAAAGATGAGAATATTGGTTTCAACAGGTAGGATAGTTCCTACAAAATCTTTTTTGGACAAAGCTGCAGCAATTTGTTTGGTATGTCGATGATCTTGCTCCAATCTTTGGATATTATTTTCTAAAGCATAAATACCAGCAGCGGCTAAATAGCCTGCCTGTCTCATACCTCCTCCAAAGACTTTGCGAATTCTTCTTGCTTTTTTGATAAAATCTTTTTTTCCTAACAACAAACTGCCCACTGGAGTTCCCAAACCCTTGCTCAAACAAATGGAGATGCTATCAAAGACCTCGCCATACTGTTTAGCATTTTCACCCTTGGCTATCATTGCATTCCATAATCTTGCACCATCTAAATGAAGTGGTAGTTTATTTTCTAAACAGCATTCTTTGATTTTTAATATTTCTTCGAAGTCATAGCAACTTCCTCCACCTCGATTGGCAGTATTTTCTAAACTAACCAATCCAGTGCTTGCTTTGTGGATATCATCGGGATTGATGGCTGCTAAAACATCTTTCGATGTAATTCTACCCTGATTACCTTCCATTGTTTTAACCTGGCAACTGCTATTGAATGCAATTCCTCCCCCTTCATAAATGTAAACGTGGCTCAATTTTTCGCAAATTATTTCCTGCCCCGGTTGAGTATGACATTTGATGGCAATTTGATTGGTCATGGTTCCACTTGGACAAAATAAGGCCTCTTCCATTTTAAACATATTGGCTGCTAATGATTCCAAATCGTTAACAGTTGGATCTTCACCAAACACGTCATCACCCACCTTGGCGGTGAACATTGCTTCAAGCATTGCAGGAGATGGTTTGGTGAAAGTATCCGATCTTAGATCAATAATCATTTCGCAAATATACTGTGAAAATATAAGTTAGAGGATTGCAGTAAAACTGGTTTTTTTTGAATATCATAGTCTATTAATGCTTTAAAATTTTAATAAATTAAATATTTATGTTATATAAAATCAGAGAGTATTCTATTTTGATTTTTTTAGAACAAGTCTATGGATTATAAGATAAGATTTGTAACTTTGCAAACATGTTTACGTATATATTATATTTCATATTTATAATTCAATATACTGTAATTAAAAATCGGTTTAATTTTTCGATATTCTGAATTTAATTCTTTACAATGAGGCAACTAAAGATAGCAACACAGATTACTAACAGGGATTCCCAAGCGGTAGAAAAATACTTGCAGGAAATTTCTAAGATTTCAATGATTACTCCAGAAGAGGAAACCATTTTAGCACAGAAAATTAAAATGGGTGACCAGCGTGCATTGGATAAATTAGTTCAAGCCAACCTTCGTTTTGTGGTGTCTGTTGCTAAGCAATACCAGCATCAGGGCCTTTCTTTAAGTGATTTGATTAATGAGGGAAACCTTGGTCTGATTAAAGCAGCTCAACGTTTTGATGAAACCAAAGGTTTTAAATTTATTTCTTATGCAGTTTGGTGGATTCGTCAATCTATATTGCAAGCTTTAGCTGAACAGGGTAGATTAGTTCGTTTACCTCAAAATAAAATTGGTACTTACAATAAAGCCAATAAGGCTTACATGGCATTCGAACAGGAACATGAACGTGAGCCATCTACAGAAGAATTGGCAGAATTACTAGAGATGAGTGAAACAGAGATCAATAATATTTTTCAAAGTAATACCCGTCATACTTCATTGGATGCACCAGTTCATGAAGCAGAAGATGTGGCAATGGGTGATTTACTTCAGGGTGGTGACGATACAGATGAGGATGTAATGCATGATTCTTTGAGAAATGAAATTCGTCGTGTACTAAAATCTCTTAGCCCAAGGGAAGCAGAGATTGTAAATGCTTACTTTGGTTTGGATGGTGAAAATGGCGTAACGATTGAGCAAATTGGTCAGAAATATGATTTAACAAAAGAGCGTATTCGCCAAATTAAAGAAAGAGCTATTAAACGTTTACAAAAAGCTAGATACAGCGGAGCTTTGAAAGCTTATTTAGGATAATTTTTTTAGAAGTTGAATTATTAATCAGCTATAATTTTTTAAAATATTATTGAATCCTTCCGTTTTATTTCGGGAGGATTTTTTTTGTTAATATTTAAATATAAAATTGTCCATCAACTATGGACTGGTGGGGTAGAGCTTAATAAAAAGATAATTAATCAATTAGAAATAATTTCTCTTTCTAATTATTAGGGGTGAGGTTTCCACCACATTGTCTTTTATACAATTGAACCGTATTTTCTAAGCCCCAATTGAGTGCATCACAAATTAGCGCATGTCCGATAGAGACCTCCAATAAGCCTGGAATATTTTGCGTAAAATATAAAAGATTTTCAAAATCGAGGTCATGACCTGCATTGATGCCCATTTTATATTCAATTGCTTTGTTTGCTGCCTTTATAAATGGTTCAATGGCAGCTTTTTTTTGCCCTTCAGCAAATAATTTTGCATAGGATTCGGTATATAGTTCAATTCTATCAGTACCAGTAAGCGCTGCACCTTCTATCATTTCTGAAACGGGATCTACGAAGATCGATGTACGTATTCCTGCATTTTTAAAAATTTGAATCATCCCTTTTAAATAATCCTTGTGCTCTAAAGTGTTCCATCCATGATTGGAGGTTAGTTGACCTAAGGCATCTGGAACCAATGTCACTTGTGCTGGTTTGTTATTGAGTACCAATTGTACAAATTTATCTTCCGTGCAATTTCCTTCAATATTTAATTCGGTATGGATGGCTTTCTTTAAATCGTAGACATCAGAATATCTAATATGGCGCTCATCGGGGCGGGGGTGAACAGTAATTCCATTGGCACCAAATCTTTCGATATCTAAAGCAGTAGCTACCAGATTTGGATTATTTGCTCCACGACTGTTTCGAAGAGTAGCAATCTTATTGATATTTACTGATAAAGAGGTCATTAATTGATTCAATTTAATCAAAGTTAAGTTGTTTTTAAATTTTTGTTTTATCTAAATGTGTAAGGTTGCCAAATTTTCATTTGTTAATTATACTTTGTCCGTAATTTTATGTCCTAATTCCTATTGGAAGTTAAATAAAATTTTCTTTTAATTCAATTGATGTAAAAATGAGTAAGAATTTATCCTATGTTTTGCTATGTACTTTTTGGTTAATAACATTTTCTAGTTGTGCATTTAAAATAGTGAACCGCACTAAAGATATAACTTATTTAAAAGCCGATAGTGCTAGAAATATTGCTGAACAAAAATTAAATGTTTTCGCTCCCCGAAAAAAAGGGAAGTTGAAAGATGTATTCATCTTTGTGTATGGTGGCACTTGGAATTCAGGTTACAAATCCCTTTATAATTTTTTAGGCAATAGAATGGCTAGAAAAAATGTGGTTACGGTGATATTAGATTATCCAAAAAGTCCCGGTGCTACTTATGATATAATGGCAGATGATGTTGCAAAGTCGGTTAAATGGGTAAAAGATAACATTGAAAAATATGGAGGGGATCCTAATAAAATTTATATCTCTGGCCATTCAGCAGGTGGTCATCTTTCTGCACTCATTAGTGTTCGCAACGATTATTTCGATAAATTAGGTATATCTAATCCTATAAAGGGTACCATCTTGATTGATGCTGCTGGCATTGACATGTACTCTTATATGAAGGAATCTAAATTTCCAGAGGGCAACACTTTTGTACAGACTTTTACCAATAATCCTGTCGCATGGAAAGACGCTTCCCCACTTTATCATCTTAGCAAGACAATGCCCCCGATGTTAATTTATGTTGGAGAAAAAACATACCCCTCCATTTTAATAGGTAATGATTTATTGGTTGCCTCTTTGCGTAAATTAAACCGTGATCCAATTTTTTATAACTTAAAAGGTAAAAAACACAAACCAATGATTACCCAATTCCTGAATCCGTACAGTCATCGGTATAAAGAAATAAAGGATTTTATGCGCAAGAACAATGGAGAGATTCAAAAGTGATAACAAAAATTTTTTCTTAAAATTATCTTTTAATTGACTGCTTTTTAAATTATAAAGGTTATTTTTTTTATTTTGACTATTATCAATTTTTTTTAAAGATGTCTATACGGATTTTTATAACGGGGGGGACTTTTGATAAAGAATACAATGAACTCAATGGTCAGTTATTTTTTAAGGATACGCATTTACATGATCTCTTAGAAATGGGTCGAAACAAGGTTTCAGTAGAGATAAGAACACTAATGATGTTGGACAGTCTTGAAATGACTGTTGAAGACCGAGAACTGATTGTTCATCAATGTAAGCAATGCAATGAAAGCCAGATTGTAATTACCCACGGTACTGATACCATGGAACAAACAGCTAAGGTGCTAGCTGAAGCTGCTATCAACAAAACAATCATTCTAACTGGAGCTATGATTCCTATTAAATTTGGAAGTTCAGATGGTCTATTTAATCTTGGTAGTGCTTTGGCTTTTGCACAATCCTTGCCTTTAGGAGTTTATATAGCTATGAATGGAAGATATTTTAATTGGGATAACGTTCGTAAAAATAAGCTTTCAGGTATTTTTGAGGAAGTGAAATAATAGCTTTTTATAAAAAAAATATTAAATATTAAAATTTAATTAATAATTACATCTTATTGAATATCAATAAATTAAAATAAATTAAAATTGTCAAATTTAAAGAAAGAGTATCAATATTTTAAGTTTCTTTCATTGCACAATTGGAAATTTTTTATTGCAGGTCTTACATTATCCATTTTATGGTCTTCTGCTTCTACGGCAACAAAAATGAGTTTGACATCTGCACAGCCTTTTGTAATTTATTCTATTCGATTTTTAATTGCTGGATTGTTAATGCTTTTTATTTCTCATGTTATTTTAGGCAATCGATTACCAACGAAAGCAGAATGGAAATCAATTATGGTGTATGGTTTTTTGAACGTTTCTCTTTATTTAGGATTGTACATTATTGCAATGCAACAAGTTTCTGCTGGTTTGGGTAGTTTGGCTATTGCTATCAATCCAGTTTTCATCTCTTTGATTGCTGTCAGTCTTTTTGCTCATACCATCACAAAGCGTCATGTAATAAGTTTGGTACTGTGTCTTCTGGGTGTTACAATAGCTGCATTTCCATTGATAAAAAATAGTTTTGCGACTCCTTTAGGAATAGGGATTTTAATTACTAGCATGATTGTTTATTCTTTTGCCACTATTTATTATTCTCGGGTTCAATGGAATGGGCTACAAATCTTAACAATCAATGGTTGGCAAACAATTTTTGGTGGAATTTTTCTATTCCCCATTCTATTAATTACCTATCAGCCCGATAAAAATTTGTATGATGCTAATTTTTGGAAATCAGTCCTATGGCTTTCGATTCCAGTTTCAATAGTAGCTGTTCAATTATGGTTGTATTTAGTCAGGCAGAACCCTATAAGTGCCTCTTTTTGGCTTTTCTTATGTCCGATTTTTGGATTTGCCTTTGCAAAAATAATGATGCATGAACCGATCAGTTGGTTTACTTTTTTAGGTGTATTGTTAGTTTTGTCTGGACTTTATCTGGTCCAGAGTCTTAAAAAATAGTTTGAATTATCAATTGACTTTTTTTTATAATCAAAAATTAATTGCTTAAAAATATTGAGCAGCCCGGTTGTTTTTTGTTATCTGAATGCCAAAAATTAAAATTTTTTCATTCATTTTTAAGGTTTAATTCAACAGTATTTGATTTTTAAGTGATTTTTTGCAATTTTTTCCTAATTACAATGGATATTTGCAAATAATTAAAAAACCAATAATGAGCCAGATGCCAAGTACACTGTTTGATAAAGTTTGGGATGCCCACGTAGTGAGAAAAATAGAAGATGGCCCAGATGTTTTCTTTATTGACCGTCATTTTATTCATGAAGTTACTAGTCCCGTTGCCTTTTTAGGTTTGGAAAATAGAGGTTTGAGTGTAATGTTTCCTGAACATACGTTTGCTACAGCCGACCACAATACCCCTACCATTAATCAACATTTACCAGTTGCCGATCCATTATCTGCTAATCAGTTAAAGGCATTGGAGAATAATTCTGCTAAATATGGCATTTCGCATTGGGGTTTAGGGAATCCCAAAAATGGAATTGTGCATGTGGTAGGTCCAGAAAATGGCATCACTCTTCCTGGTATGACGATTGTTTGTGGTGATTCACATACCTCTACTCATGGGGCATTTGGTGCAATTGCTTTTGGTATTGGTACCTCTGAGGTAGAAATGGTATTGTCATCTCAATGTATCATGCAACCTAAGCCATTGAAAATGCGTATCAACGTTAACGGTAGTTTAGGTAAGGCGGTTACTCCTAAGGATGTAACCCTTTATATCATTTCAAAATTAACTACTTCTGGAGCCACGGGGTATTTTGTAGAATATGCAGGGGATGTTTTTGAAAAAATGAGTATGGAAGGTCGTATGACCGTTTGTAATATGAGTATCGAAATGGGTGCGCGCGGAGGTATGATTGCACCGGATGAAACTACATTTGCGTATATCAATGGCCGTGAGTTAGCTCCTAAGGGTGCAGCTTGGGATAAAGCACTAGCTTATTGGAAAACTCTCTCTACTGATGCTGGTGCAAAGTTTGATGTTGAATTCAACTTTGATGCCTCTGACATCGAGCCAATGATTACCTATGGTACCAATCCTGGTATGGGTATGGGTATTTCTAAATCCATTCCAAAAGGTATAGATTTGAAAGGTGGTACAGCTACTTACGAAAAGTCTCTTGCTTATATGGGCTTTGAAGAGAAAGAACAGATGATTGGTAAAAAAGTTGATTTCGTATTTATAGGAAGTTGTACCAATGGTCGTATTGAAGATTTTAGGGCTTTTGCTTCTATTATAAAAGGAAGAAAAAAAGCAGAACACGTTACAGCTTGGGTAGTACCTGGATCTCATATTGTAGAAGCTCAAATTAAAGAAGAAGGAATTTTGGATATACTTACCGAAGCAGGGTTTTTACTTCGTCAACCAGGATGTTCTGCTTGCCTTGCTATGAATGATGATAAAGTACCTGCAGGAAAATATGCAGTGAGTACTAGCAACAGAAATTTTGAAGGTCGTCAAGGCCCTGGTAGTAGAACGATGCTGGCAAGCCCTTTGGTGGCAGCCGCAGCAGCAGTTACTGGTTATGTCACGGACCCTAGGGAGCTGATGTAATTTTTTAAAATCTAGTTTTATGATTTCAGTAATCAGTTAATCAATTATTAATTATTTTTATGGCATACGATAAATTTACCACCCTTACTAGTTCTGCAGTTCCTTTACCTATAGAGAATGTAGATACTGATCAAATAATTCCAGCAAGGTTTTTGAAAGCTACCAAAAGAGAAGCTTTTGGAGATAATTTGTTTAGAGATTGGAGATATAATTCTGATGATTCACCTAAGAAAGATTTTGTTTTAAATAATCCGATCTATGCTGGAAAGATTTTAGTAGGAGGTAACAATTTTGGAAGTGGCAGTAGTAGAGAACATGCTGCATGGGCTATTTATGATTATGGTTTTCGTTGTGTAGTATCAAGTTTCTTTGCTGATATTTTTAAAAACAATGCAATCAACATGGGTATTTTACCTGTACAGGTAAGCCCCGAATTTTTAATACAAATTTTTTCTGCTATTGAGTTAGATCCCAATACTAAAATTGAGGTAAGTTTACCCAATCAAATGATTACGATTCAAGCTACCGGAGCTAGTGAATCATTTGAGATGAATGGATATAAGAAAAATAATCTTATCAATGGATTTGATGACATCGATTATTTACAAGCAATGAAATCAGAAATTAGTGCATTTGCTGCTGAAAGGGCAGTTTAGTGGTGAATGGGGTGAATGGGGTGAATGGGCAATGGTGAATGGGGTGAATGGGCAATGGTGAATGGGCAAAGCTTCGTAAGTTGTTTTTGTTTTTCAACTTTTTAAAAAAATGAAATTATTTAAACTTATAGCAAATCATGTTAAATAAAATAAACTTTAAAATTTTCACCATTGACAATTCACAATTGACCATTCACCATTGACCATTCACCATTGACCATTCACAATTCACCATTCACCATTTTAACCCAGCGTTCGCTGCAAGCAATTGAAAAAGACCACTCGGCATATTGAAATAATGGATACCACCCTTCGTGATGGTGAACAGACTAGCGGAGTATCATTTTCTGCTTCGGAAAAATTAACCATCGCTCAGTTATTATTAACTGAAGTAAAAGTCGACAGAATTGAAATTGCTTCAGCCAGAGTATCGGAAGGTGAATTTATTGCTGTAAAAAAAATCACTGATTGGGCACGTGCTAATGGCTATATCAATCAAGTAGAGGTTCTTACTTTTGTGGATGGCTCTACTTCTGTAAATTGGATGTTAGAAGCTGGAGCTGTGGTAATGAATTTATTAACCAAAGGCTCTCTGAATCATCTTATTCATCAGTTAAAAAAAACACCGGAACAACATTTTGAAGAAATTGAAAAACTTATTCAGTTAGCTACTCAAAAAGGATTACAGTGTAATGTATATTTGGAAGATTGGAGCAATGGGATGCGTAATTCGAAAGAATACGTATTGAAGTATTTAGATTTCATTCAATTTCAACCTATCAAAAGAGTTTTATTACCTGATACCTTGGGTGTATTAACTCCATCTGAAACTTTTGATTATGTGTCGGAGCTAGTTCATCGTTATCCAGCATTACATTTTGATTTTCATGCTCACAATGATTACGATTTAAGTATTGCTAATGTGATGGAAGCGATAAAAGCTGGAGCACATGGATTGCATCTTACTGTAAATGGAATGGGGGAGCGTGCTGGTAATGCACCGCTAGCTAGCGCAATTGCCGTATTAAATGATTTTATTCCTGGTGTAAAAACAAATGTTGTTGAAAAATCTTTATATACAGCTAGTAAATTAGTAGAAGCTTTTTCAGGATTTAGAATTTCGGCTAATAAGCCAGTAGTTGGAGAAAATGTATTTACTCAAACAGCGGGTATTCATGCAGACGGTGATAAAAAGAATAATCTTTATTATAATGATTTAATGCCTGAACGATTTGGTCGTCTGCGAAAATATGCTTTAGGTAAAACTAGTGGCAAAGCCAATATCGATAATAATTTGCAGCAATTGGGTATTCAATTGTCAGATGCAGATTTAAAGAAAGTTACTCAACGAGTTATTGAATTAGGTGATAGAAAAGAAATGGTTACACAGGCTGATTTACCCTATATTATTTCTGATATTTTAGATAGCAACAGCATAGAGCAAAAAGTATTGATTAAAAATTATGTACTCACTCATTCAAAAGATTTAAAACCTTCAGTTACATTGCATATATGCATCGATGGAGATTTGTTTGAAGAGCATGCTCAGGGCGATGGACAATTTGATGCTTTTGTAAATGCCTTAAAGAAAATTTATAAATTAAGGAAAATAGAATTGCCTTTACTGGTTGATTATACGGTCCGTATTCCACCAGGAGGCAAATCGGATGCCCTCTGCGAAACCATTATTACCTGGTTGCACAATGCAAAAGAATTTAAAACAAGAGGTTTAGATAGTGATCAGACTGTGGCTGCAATAAAAGCAACTGAAAAAATGTTAAATACTATTTGATAATTTCACAATACAATCCCAAAAATAAAAAATGGCAAAAAAAAATATACTCATTGTTCCTGGTGATGGAATAGGTCAGGAAGTAACTGCGGTAGGAAAAAAAGTATTGGACAAAATTGCGAATAAGTTTGGTCATGAATTTACTTACGATGAAGCTTTAATCGGTCATGTTGCAATTGAAGCCACTGGTAATCCTTTGCCTGATGAGTCTTTATTAAAAATGAAAAATTCGGATGCAGTTCTTTTTGGAGCTGTCGGTCATCCAAAATATGACAATGATCCCTCTGCCAAAGTTCGTCCAGAGCAAGGTTTATTGAAGATGAGAAAAGAATTGGGATTGTATGCAAACCTTCGACCTATTAAATTATTCGATGAGTTATTGTCAGCTTCTAGTATCAAACCTGAAATTTTAAAAGGTGCAGATATTCTTTTTTTTAGAGAGCTTACTGGTGATATATATTTTGGTGAAAAAGGACGAAAGAATGATGGTGATACCGCTTATGATATTGCAGAATACAGCCGTTATGAGGTTCAGAGAATAGGTCGAAAAGCATTTGAAGCCGCTAGAACAAGAAGAAAAAAATTGTGTTCTGTAGACAAAGCAAATGTATTAGAAACAAGCCGTTTGTGGAGAGAAGAAATTCAGAAATTAGCTCTTGAATATCCCGATGTAGAAGTAGAACATCAGTTTGTTGATTCTACTGCAATGCTTTTGATAAAAGACCCTTGCCGTTTTGATGTTGTGGTTACTGCTAACTTATTCGGAGATATTTTAACCGATGAAGCTTCACAAATTGCTGGTTCAATGGGTATGCTTGCTTCTGCTTCAATTGGGGATGGAACAGGTGTATATGAACCCATTCATGGTTCAGCTCATGATATTACAGGTAAGGGAGTTGCTAATCCATTGGCTTCTATTTTGTCGGTTGCTTTGTTATTAGATATCTCTTTTGGAATGAAGGTAGAGTCAGAACTAGTCATTAATGCAGTTGATAAAGTTTTGAAAGAAGGTTATCGTACCCGTGATATTGCAGATTCTTCTACTGCATCTGATAAACTATTAGGTACTGAAGCAATGGGAAAGGAAGTATTAAAATTTCTTTAATTCATTTTTTAAAAAGAGGCTTATAAATAGAGAAATGCTATTTGTAAGCCTCTTTTTTTTCCAAAAACGTTGAATAAATAAAAAATAGTTTATTATTGTTAAGCTATAAACGATTTAAGAATATTTCTACATTTAAACTTGCATATGAATAAACTACAGATTGCCGATTACATTGTTTTTTTTATTTACTTTATTGCAGTTTCTTCCTACGGATATTATATCTATCATAAAAAGAAATCTGCAACTGCTAGTTCAAAAGATTTTTTTCTTGCTGAAGGTTCCCTTACTTGGTGGGCTATCGGAGCTTCTTTGATTGCTTCAAATATTTCTGCAGAGCATTTTATCGGCATGTCAGGATCAGGTTTTGCTTTAGGTCTTGCTATTTCCACTTATGAATGGATGGCAGCTGCAACGCTTATTTTAGTTGCCATATTTATAATTCCTATCTATCTTAAAAATAAGATCTTCACAATGCCTCAATTTTTATCAAGACGGTACAATGATAAAGTGAGTACCATCATGGCTGTCTTTTGGTTGCTAGTTTATGTATTTGTTAATCTAACTTCTATAATTTATTTGGGTGCGCTAGCTATTTCTTCTATTTCTCCAATTAGTTTTGAATGGTGCATTGTAGGGTTGGTAATTTTTTCTATGGTGGTTACTTTGGGCGGAATGAAAGTAATTGGATATACCGATGTGATTCAAGTAGTTGTTTTAATAATTGGAGGATTGGTAACTACTTATCTAGCACTTTCATTATTATCAGAGGAGTATGGTTTCGGTAAAGATATTTTCAAAGGACTTTCAATATTACGTTCAGAAGCACCTGGTCATTTTCATATGATTTTTGATTCTTCAAATAAATATTATAAAGAACTTCCTGGTCTTTCAGTTTTATTTGGTGGGATGTTAATTAATAACCTTGCTTATTGGGGATGTAATCAATATATTGTACAACGTGCATTGGGAGCTGATTTAAAGACAGCTCGCAAAGGGATATTATTTGCAGCTTTTTTAAAGTTGTTAGTTCCCATCATTGCAGTTTTGCCAGGTATCGTTATGTATGTTCTTCATAATAAGGGATTATTTCAACAAGAAATGTCTGATGGAATGGGTATTATCAAACCAGATCATGCTTATCCAACACTGATGAATTTGTTGCCTGCTGGTTTAAAAGGTATTGCTTTTGCTGCACTAACTGCTGCCATCGTTGCATCTTTGGCTGGTAAAGCAAATAGTATCTCAACCATTTTTTCTTTAGATATTTATAAGAAGTTTTTTAATAAAGAAGCATCTGAACGTAAGATGGTTTTAGTAGGAAGATGGGCAGTCATTATTTCGATGGTAATTGCAGGTATTGTTACTCCGGCTTTGAAATCTCTTGATCAAGCTTATCAATTTATTCAGGAATATGTAGGTTTTATATCTCCGGGTGTATTAGCTATCTTCTTGTTAGGATTTTTCTGGAAAAGAACGACTGCTAAAGCTGCTATGGCAGGGGCTTTATTAACGATCCCTATTTCTACGGTCTTGAAATTTTTACCCGTTTGGTCTAATGGCGCTTTTCCTGACTATCCTTTTTTAGATAGAATGACGATTGATTTTGTAGCAATAGTTTTGATTATGATATCAATGAGTCTTATTATGCCTAAAAAAGAGAATGATACCCATTCAATTGAGGTTGATACTTCAATGTTTAAAATAACAACTGGTTTTGCAATTGGGTCCATTATTATTGTTGGTATCCTTTCTGCCTTATACACCGTTTTTTGGTAGCAGAAGCACTTTAATAAGTTTATTATTTTGCTTTAGTTTGTTGTGTTTACTATTTGTTAATTTATTTGTTTTTCAGCTTTGTACTCCTATTTTTCATGTAAACATTCTTGAAATTTGATTTTAAATAGGATATTTGTTGATGGTATTAATTTTTATTTTCCACCCTCTTTTAGTAAATAAGCTTTTAAAAAATGAAAAATCGTATCACGTACTTTACTATTATAATTTTTGCTTTTCTATTTTGTTTGGATAATGATATTAAATCTCAAACTACTGTAAAAATAGGTACCCAATTATGGATGAATAAAAATTTGGATGTCAGTAAGTATAGAAATGGGGATGATATCCCTTTTGTAGAAAATGATGCTGATTGGGCTAAATTAACTACTGGTGCTTGGTGCTATTACCAGAATAAAACTTCTAATGGTACAACTTATGGCAAATTGTATAATTTGTATGCTGTAATTGATAAAAGAGGTTTAGCTCCTAAAGGATTTCATATTCCAACAGATGCTGAGTGGACTATTCTAACCGATTTTTTAGGTGGAATTGATGTAGCTGGTGGTAAATTAAAGGAAAAGGGAATAGTCCATTGGAAATCTCCCAATACAGGCGCAAGCAATGGTAGTGGTTTTACAGCACTTCCAGGTGGTTATCGTTATAGTGGGGGTAATTTTGGTTTTTTGGGTAATTATGGAATGTGGTGGAGTTCAAGTGAGGGAGGAAGTAAAATACTTGGATGGGACCGTTTCTTATATTCTAATGATACAGTAATTGGAAGGTTTGATGATTTTGAGAGAAGCGGAATGTCTGTGCGTTGTATTGCTGATTAAATTATTTTTTTCTATTTTTTCTGAATAAATATTTTTCAGTGTCTAAAAAATTAGATAAGCTATATGGTTTAAATCAATATATTTAATTTTAAATGCTTTTCTTTTCCGAAGATTTTTTTTAAAAAATTTGATTGTAAGATGAATAGAATTTTTCTCTTCTTTGAGTAAGATTTTTAAAAATATTTGATTAGAATTTAATCTGCAACGCATCGAATAGACATACCATAACTTTTATAACCAAAGTCTCTACCTACCAATCCATAAAGAGTATCAGGATAACGATTCCAAGCAAAATAGGTAAAACCCTCGGTAGAACTCCACCAGAAGCCATTGACTCCCATACTAACAAATACGCCATTGTCATCTCGGTAACCTGCAGGAAGGCCAGTAAATCCGCTGCTATTGGTAGCTCCAGTATTAGGCCTAGGCCAATGCGTAGTACCTGCTTCTTTCATCTTTACTCCAGCTTCATCCTTACCACCTAAATAGTCTGTAAGGGTAGTCCAGTCTTTATCGGATGGAATGTGAAATCCTGCTGGTGCTAATCCACGTGGATCCAATACAGCATACAAATTATACAATTTGCCATAAGTTGTGCCATTTGAGTCAACATTTTCGTAATAGCACCAGGCTCCATATGTTAACTTAGACCAAGTAAGAGGATCATCAACATGCTGTATTTCATCTCCATTTCTATACTTACTGACATCTAAATTTTTAGTAGTCCATGTTTGGTTACCAATTTTTACAGTACTTTGACAATTAGCCTTAATAAAAAAAGTGTATAGGAAAATCAAGCCTAATAGTAAATAAATATGATTGGTTTGTTTTTTCATTATTATGCTAAAATTATTGTACGAGTAACAATCTTAAAAACTCTTACACTTCTAAAAATATCGAATTTTTATCATACAGCCTAAGTTTAATTGCATTATTTCTAATTATTTGACCTTTTTATAGAGTTAATTTATCAACTTAAATAAGCTTATATCATTACTTAAAATACTAGTTTTTTAATTTTCTATATCAGGATTAGAAATAAATCTATATAATTTTGATATTAATTAAATATTTAATACAAATTAATCATTTGATTTAAGAATTTGATAAACAATAAAGTTAAAAATATAGTTGTCGATAACTTAACTATTGTAGCTTCGTCAAACTTTATTAAATTATGTAACAATTTATTTTTTGATTAATTGTATTTCATTTCATGCAAAATCATTTAAAATTTCTCGCAAAAAAATTTAATGGAGAACTTTTTCACGATTTCAATTCAGTTCATCAAACCCAGTTACTTGCCTATTCTACTGATGCTTCTGTTTACCAAGAAAAGCCATTGGCCGTGGCATTACCTAAAGATATTGAGGATATTAAACTTTTAATTGATTTTGCAAATACCCATAAACTAACATTAATTCCCAGAGCAGCTGGTACTTCATTGGCTGGACAAGTGGTTGGTAAAGGAATAGTAGTTGATATTTCTAAGTATTTCAATAAAATTTTAGAAATCAATTTGCAAGAAAAATGGGTTCGGGTTCAGCCAGGTGTTATTAGGGATGATCTTAATCATTATTTACGTCCTTTTGGTTTGTTTTTTGGACCTGAAACTTCAACTGCTAATAGGGCCATGATTGGTGGAATGGTTGGAAATAATTCCTGTGGCTTACATAGTATTGTTTGGGGCTCTGTTAGAGAAAATTTGTTGGAAGTAAATGCTTTGTTGAGTGATGGAACTGAAGTAGCGTTTAAAAATGAACCCATTCAAAATAATAACTATGGAGGACTAAAAGAAAATATTTATGATGGACTCTATAATTTACTTTCCGACGATAATAATAAATCGCTTATTCGTAAGCATTTTCCAAAAGCATCCGTTGTAAGAAGAAACTCAGGATATGCATTAGATAGCATTTTGGCAATGGAGCCATTTACTAACAATGGTTCTTCATTTAACCTTTGTAAGCTTTTGGCTGGTTCAGAAGGTACACTTGCTTTTACTACTTCAATCAAACTTCAACTGATTGATCTTCCGCCTTCTGATATTGCATTGGTTTGTGTTCATTGTAACTCTATAGATGAGGCGCTAAGAGCTAATAGGGTAGCTCTATCCCAAAATCCAATGGCTTCTGAATTGGTAGATCGTTACATTATGAATTTTACCAAGGAACATCCTGAGTTTAAGAAAAATTGTTTTTTTATTGATGGTGATCCTGCAGCTATTTTAATGGTGGAATTTATGTCGGATAGTTTCGATAAAGTAAATGATATGGCCAATCAATTGGTCAATCATTTACGTGACCAAGGATTTGGTTATGCATTTCCAATCTTATATAATTCCGATACTAAATTTGCCTGGGATGTTAGAAAGGCTGGACTTGGGTTATTAAGAAATTTAAAAGGAGATATACAACCTGTTAATTTAATTGAAGATTGTGCAGTAGCACCTGAAGATTTACCAGAATATATTAGAGAGCTTCAGCTTATTTTGAATAAGTATCAGGTTAACGCATCTTACTATGCTCACGCGGGTGTTGGGGAATTACATGTAGAACCAATGCTTAATTTAAAGACTGAGGAGGGAGTTAAATTGTTTCGCAATATTCTTGCTGATACAGTTCAATTAGTAAAAAAATACAAAGGTTCATTATCGGGTGAGCATGGTGATGGCAGATTGCGCGGGGAATTTATTTCATCTATTGTAGGAAATGAAACTTATGATTTATTCAAAAAAGTAAAATATTTATTTGACCCTCACAATGTCTTCAATCAAGGAAAAATTACAGATACTCCTGCTATGACGGATCAGCTGAGAGTTCAATGGGATAAAATACCACCTTCTATTAATACTCAATTTGATTTTTCATCTCAAGGTTCTATGCTTCGTCTTGCAGAAAAATGTTCCGGTTCTGGTGATTGTAGAAAGACTGAGATTTCTGGTGGACTCATGTGTCCTAGCTATATGGCAACACGAAATGAAAAAGATACCACTAGGGCAAGAGCAAATATTCTTCGACAATTTTTAAGTGATCCTCAACAAGTAGACCCACTCAATCGAGAAGAAATAAAAGAAGTAATGGATTTATGTCTGAGTTGTAAAGGATGTAAAACGGAATGTCCATCAGGAGTGGATATTACGAAAATGAAGGCCGAGTTTTTACAACATTATTACGATAAAAATGGGGTGCCTTTTAGGTCTAAATTAATTGGCAATTTTTCTAGGCAAATGAAATGGGCTTCTAAATTCTCACTGATTTATAATCTGGTTTATGGGAATACCTTTTTGAGAAAAATAGCCAATAGAGTAGTAGGTTTTCATCCAGAAAGAAGTATGCCTTTATTGGGGTCGGCTACACTTATTGCTTGGTATAACAAACGTATTAAAAATGAGGATTCGCTTAAAAGAAAAGTGTATTTTTTCTGCGATGAGTTTACCAATTATTATGATGTTGAAATTGGAAAAATAACCATTCAATTGCTTGAAAAAATGGGGTACCATGTATTGATACCTAAACATGTTGAAAGCGGAAGAAGTTTTTTATCCAAAGGATTGGTGAAACAAGCTGCAGAAATCATTAATCAAAACATTGATTTACTGTCAACAGTTGTTAGTGACAATATCCCCTTGATAGGAATTGAACCCTCTGCCATCTTGAGCTTCAGAGATGAGTACATTGATTTAGCTACCCCTTTGAATAAAGAAAATGCTTTGAAATTATCTAAGCAAACCTTTACTATTGAAGAATTTATTGCAAATGAATATGAGAAGGGAAATATAGCTGAACACCTATTTATAGAAGATAAAAAAACGATTGCTGTGCATGGTCATTGTTATCAAAAAGTTCTATCATCACAGCATTTTAGCAATACCATGTTAAGTATTCCAAAGAATTATCAGGTTCATTTTATTCCCTCTGGATGCTGTGGTATGGCGGGATCTTTTGGTTACGAGTCGGAGCATTTTGAAGTTTCTCAGCAAGTAGGAGAGCTGGTACTGTTTCCTGCTGTTCGCAATTTTTCATCTGACACAATTGTAGCTGCTGCTGGTACATCTTGTAGACATCAGATCAAAGACGGAACCCAGCGTATTGCCCTTCACCCAGTTGAAATATTGTGGGATGCGTTAGAAAAATAATTGCTTAAATAGTAAATTAATTTTAGTCTTAATTTTTTTAAGATATCATTTTAGAACCTTTTATTTATGATTTTTATTAAAAAATTATTTCTGTTTATTTTCATATTATTTCAGCTTCAGGTTGTTGCGCAAAATAGTCATTCTACTAATTTTTCAAAAAAGAGAGCTAGCATTGTATCTAAATCTACAATGAAAAAAATTTATAAAGAAATTCAAACCCCTTATAAATATGGAATAGTTTTTAAACATCCCGATTCAACTAAATTATTAGATAGTCCAACTCTTTTTTTTGAAAATGGAATTTGGTTTATGACTTACATTGTATTCGATGGAAAGGGCTATGAGACTTGGATGGCTCAGAGTAAAGATTTATTGATTTGGAAGTCGATGGGCAAAATTCTTTCTTTCTCTCCTGGTACTTGGGATGCCAATCAAAAAGCAGGTTATATGTCTTTAGTCGATATCAATTGGGGAGGAACCTATGCAGTAGATAAATTTAAAGACAAGTATTGGATGTCTTATTTAGGTGGTAAAACAAAAGGGTATGAAGCGGGTGTTTTGGGAGTAGGAATGTCTTCTAATTCTGTACTTACAAAACCAGTGGAATGGCAAACATCGATTAAACCTATCCTTCAGCCTAGTGATTCTGATGCAAGCTGGTTTGATAATAAAATAATTTATAAAAGTTTAGTGATTAATGATAGAATAAAGTTGACAGGTCATCCATTTGTAATGTACTATAATGCCAAAGGTGATACTGCAAAATATGAGAGTATAGGAATGGCTGTTTCGGATGATATGATTTCATGGAAAAGATTTACTAAAGATCCAGTATTGACAAAATATAAAGGAATTTGTGGTGACGCTCAAATTGCTAAGATTAATAACTTGTACATAATGTTTTATTTTGGTGCATTTTGGAAGCCAGGTGCTTTTGAAAGATTTGCCTGTTCTTATGATTTAGTTCATTGGACTAATTGGGAAGGGGATGATTTGGTTACCCCTTCTGAGCCTTATGATAATCAATATGCCCATAAACCCTGGGTGATTAAATGGAAAGGTATAGTATATCATTTTTATACTGCTGTGGGTAATGAGGGAAGAGTATTGGCTTTAGCCACTTCAAAAGATTTAAAAAACCAGTAATTTTATTATTCAATGTTTACTACATTCAAAGAATTGTTTATGTTTATTAACCCTGACTAATTTTATGGTAGATTTCTTATAATTCTGTATATTTCAATAATATTTTAATAAGTGATTTTACTGTTGATTAATAGACTATTTCATTCATTCAATCATTTTTATATGATATTTAAATTAAGAAGTATTTTCATTGGAGCCTTTATTTTTTGTTCTTTACTCGTAAATGCACAAAAGAAACCCAATATATTAATAATTGTTTCTGATGATCATGCCTATCAAGCGATTGGTGCTTATGGCAGTAAGCTAATGGCAACACCTAATATTGATCGGATAGCTAAAGAAGGGGTTTTGTTTAAAAAAGCCTATGTCACCAATTCTATTTGTGGCCCAAGTAGAGCGGTAATATTAACAGGGAAATACAGTCACAAAAATGGTTTTTATGACAATGGAAATCTGCAGTTTGATGGCAGTCAAAATACATTTATAAAAGAATTGAGATTGGGTGGTTACCAAACTGCTTGGATAGGAAAATGGCATCTAGGTTCTGCTCCACAAGGCTTTGATTATTGGCAAGTACTTCCCGGCCAAGGTAATTATTACAATCCTAATTTTTTGATGATGGACGGATCTAGTAAAAGGGTAGAAGGATATGTTTCCAATTTGATTGAAGATTTTTCTGAGCAATGGTTGGATACAAGGGATACTTCCAAACCATTTTGTTTAGTGATCGGTCACAAAGCTACTCACCGATCTTGGTTTCCTGATACTGCCGATATGGGTAAATTCGAATCAGTAAATTTTCCTTTTCCGCATAATTTTTTTGACCCATACAATACTAGGGCTGCCGCTAAAGCCCAGGACATGACCATTGATAAAACGATGGTGATTGGATCTGACTTAAAAATGCTTGGCAAAAATAGAAATACTGATGAAACAGTCAAAAGAATGAATGCAGCTCAGCGAGAAAAATTTGATGCCTATTATAATCCTATTGAGGCAGAATTTAATGCAAAAAAATTGTCTGGCAAATCACTGGTGGAATGGAAATATCAACGATACATGAAAGATTACCTTAGTACCGCAGCTTCATTAGATAGAAATATAGGTAGGGCTTTGAATTACTTGGATAAATATCATTTGACAGAAAATACATTGGTAATCTATCTTTCTGATCAAGGTTTTTATTTAGGTGAGCATGGTTGGTTTGATAAGCGATTCATGTATGAAGAATCTTTTAGAACCCCTATGCTTATGCGTTTTCCAGGAGTAATTAAACCAGGCACTCAATCCAATGATTTTGTGATGAATCTTGATATTGCATCAACTGTATTGGATGCAGCTGGAATTAAATCTCCCAACGATATGCAAGGTGAGTCCATACTTCCAGTGCTAAGACAGAAGGAAATAAAAGGTCGAAAGGCAATGTATTATCATTATTACGAAAATGGCACCCATTCTGTTTCACCGCATTTTGGTATCAAAACAAGTCGCTATAAGCTCATTCGCTTTTATGAAAAAATAGAAGGTTGGGAATTGTTTGATTTGCAAAATGACCCCAATGAGTTGGATAATATTTTTGGAAAAAAGGGCTTCGAAAAAATTACACTTGATCTTACCAATCAATTAAAGAGTTTGATAAAAAAATATGAAGATGTCGAAGCGGAAGTTATTTTATCAAAGGGCATTAATTAATATTTTTTTTTAATCATTATTATTCCTAATAATTATTTCAAACAGAAGGTAAATGAATCTATTTTTAAAACATGGTTTTGGATATTGGGTAGTATTGATGCTGATTGTTAATGCTTGTCAAAATAACACCAATAGTGCAGCTAATAAAAGATACCAAGATTCTATAATTTCATGTCATAACAATATTCCTTCTCGTTTCGGAAATGTAAAAAATGATTCTACCGATAATCTTAATTCAACGACTACTTTAAAAGATCATACAGGAATGGTTTTGATAAAAGGGGGTGATTTTTTAATGGGAGCAGCAGATAAGGAAGGGCGTAAAGATGAATATCCATTGCATTCCGTAAAAGTAAAAGACTTTTGGATGGATATTACGGAAGTGACTAACCGACAATTTAAACAATTTGTTTTGGCTACAGGCTATATTACCACTGCTGAAAAATTAATAGATTGGAATGAAATGAAAAAGCAATTGCCAGCAGGAACACCCAAACCTCCTGATGACCAGTTGTTACCTGCTTCCTTGGTATTTAGAAAAAACAATCAGGCAAGCAATTTAAATGATTATTCTCAGTGGTGGGTTTGGACGGCAGGTGCCAATTGGAAACACCCTCGTGGTCCTGGTTCAGATATAAACGGAAAGGATGATTATCCAGTAGTACAGGTTAGTTGGGACGATGCAATCGCTTATTGCAAATGGGCTGGAAAAAGGCTCTCTACAGAGGCTGAGTGGGAATATGCAGCTAGGGGAGGGATGATCAATAAAAAATATCCTTGGGGCGATGAAGATCCTGAGGCTATGAGACCGAAGGCAAATACTTGGCAAGGTAAATTTCCTGCTACCAATACGAGTTGGGATCATTTTGATAATATAGCTCCAGTGAAATCATTTCCACCTAATTCCTATGGATTATACGATATGGCAGGCAATGTATGGGAATGGTGCAGCGATTGGTACCATGAGGCTTATTATGAGCAGATACAAGGAACGATATTGTCTAATCCAACAGGACCTTCTACAAGTTTAGATAGTGATGAACCAAGCATACCAAAAAGGGTAGTGAGGGGAGGATCGTTTTTATGTAATGCAAGTTATTGCAAGGGGTATAGAACTTCATCAAGAATGAAATCTTCTCCCGATACAGGTTTGGAGCATACTGGTTTTAGGTGTGTGGCGGATTAGTTTAAACTTCTGATTTTACCAATCATTATCCTCATCTTTTTCAGTATCATCTTCTGGCTGCATACCTCTAATTCTAGCTAGCATATCTTCATTTATTCCAATACTTTCTTTTTTACTAGATTCTTTTTTGGAATTATCCACATGTTTTAAGACTCCATCCTTTAATTTTGGATCATCCTTTTCTGAAATACCTGCTTTGGATAAAATAGTTGATCCATCATTAAACTTGGAACCCAATTCATCAAAAAGACCTTTATTTTTAGTTTTGTGCTCATTGAAGGCTTTCCTATCAATTCCTCCCGTATTTTGTCGAGCAAATGCTAACGCTTGGCCAGCATCAACACCCTTACTCTCTTCATCTATTTTGGATTGTTCCTTGTAATTTTTAGCCTTAACTAGATTTCTTGCGGCTAATTCAGCAGATGGCAATTTGACATATCCCATTGTTGCTTCTTGTACCAAATGATCTAATTTTCCCAATGGGTTCAACTCATCAACTAATGCTCCAGCAGCTCCGGCAAGATGTCCTTGCTTATCTAAATGTGCTTGCTTTCCTTTTAATTCCACACCTTTACCTTTAGCTTCTGATCCAATATTTACAAGTGCATCGTGTTTATCTTCTTTATAAGCATTTGAAGCCTTATTGTATCTATTTTCTTGAGCAGCAGACCCTCCAGCTTTTACTAAGTTTTTCGCTACTTTACCCCCAACAGGGGCTTTACCTGCAACGAATGCTCCAATTGTTGTTGCTATTCCAATTTTTGAAGCTTGACCCTCAAGTTCTCCACCCTCTTTATTGTATGACTTAATAACATCGTTTCCTCTAGAAATTTCATTAGATTTAGCATCAGCCGCATCTCTTTCATTTTTATTTAGACCTGAAATACCCATTTTTTTACCTAGCCATGTATTTCCAATTTTGCTCTTACCTGCTTCTTTAAAATTATTCATTCCCCTTCCGACAGCATTGGCTTTACTTTTAAACCATGAACCCCAAGAATTTTCTTCACCTGGTTTAGCTCTATCTGCATAAGCTGATTGTTTAAGTGCATGTCCTTCAAAGGCATCCCTTTTTTTATTCAATTGTTCATTTTTATCCGTAGAGATCATACCTCCCAATTTTGATTGAAAATCTTTATTAAACCCAGCGGCTTTCGGGATTGATTCTACTGAATTAGTTTTGGTATCTTGATCTTCAACTTCCTCTCCATTAAGGGCTGCCCTTCTGGCTGCCAATCTATTTTTTAAAAGATCCTCTTTTGATGTTTCTCCTAATTTTTCTTTTTGCCCTGTTTTGCTATGATTTGCGACAATATCATTAATATTTTTTGGTTTTTCCTTTTCTTCATCCTTACCTCCAAGCCATTTTGGTAATCCCCATAACTGAGCAGTAGGGGTCTGAATAGAAGCTTTATTAAGCGACTTTTTAGAATCTTGGGTATTATTATTCAATGCTTTGTTTCCCATTTGAGTCGCTTCATTCTCTAGTGAGGCATTGTCATTAATATTGACATTTCCTTTCAATTGAGTGGTAGCTTGAACTCGACCTTGCTTTTGTTGTACCACATGCCAGGCTTCGTGAGGGAGATCTTGCTCCTGACCACTCGCTACATGTATATCTGTTCCTTTGGCATAAGCATGGGCTTTGAGTTGTTTAGGCTCTTTTGAATTGTAGTGAACTTTTACGTCATCTAATGAGATACCTGATAACTGTTCAACACCCGATTTTAAATTATTGGGTAATCCAGTTTCATTATTTGGGGCTGTTTTCTGCGCATTAATATTTGAACTCTTACGTTGAATAGCAGGGAATGATGGAGAAGATTTTAGTTGTTTTGAACCGGAATTATTATTTGGAGGAATTCCAATCTCTCCAAACGAATGAATATCTTTTATAGCCAATGACCCATTTTCTTGTTTGAAGTCATCAACTGATTGATCCTCTCTAAAAAGTTGTGTTACGGGAGAAGGGAGCGCAGCACTTGGTGCAATTCCATTAGAAGTATTCTTCTCATTATCAGAATTATTTTTTTTTGTTCTAGAGCTGAAAGCTGCCATTTGTTATTAATAATTTAAAATCTACTTTTAACGCTACTTGTGAATAAAACGAAAAATAATATTAAAAGTTATTTTTTTCTGAAAATTTAAATAATACCTTTGGTTTTTATTTCGTTGTAGGTTAAAGTTTCATTGTTTATTTGAACAAACAATTTTGTATACACATCAAAATGGCGACTGATTAACCATATTGTTCTAGATATTTTTAGTTCCAAATCTTTATTTTCTTGTGATTGGTCTATAGCTAAATTGTATTTCAAATAAATATTATCCTCATTTAGATTTAATATAAATGCACCAGCTGCTAGAGTATAATTGATATCTGACATCAATCTCATTAAATCAACTTTAATAGCCTCTTTTTCATTTATTTTTAGATTGAGGATCGAATAAAATTGAAGTAGACTTAAACCTTTGGTAGCTTCTTCGATGCCAGGAACAAAGATTAACTCAATTTTATTTGGAAGATTAGGTGGATAATTTTCAATGATTAGTTCAATATCTATTTTATCAACGGGAAGATTTTCACTTTTCGGGTGATAAACATAAGCAACATCGTTTTCTTCTAAGATTTTTTTTATTTCTAATATCATTGGAAATTTTATTTATTAATTGTATAATTTTAACTAAAAGGTATTGTGCCCATTTCTAACATACTCCCCCAATCTGTTTTAACTTCATCAGGATTATTATCTTTCTTCAAAGATTCATAAGTCTGATTTAAAGCAACACCTGTTCCGACATTACCAAGCGTAGCTGCACCCTTTGCAGAATAATAGGCAGCTTCTGGAATTGCAGCATTGCCAAGTCCAGGAAGATCTGCATTAATTAGTCCTGATGCTGCACCACCAGCAGTACTCACTAAAGCTGAGATGTCTGCTTGTGATTTTGATGCACCCCAATATCTAGAATTAGCATGGGCAGCAGTATATCCAGCAGCTAGTCCAGCTGGTCCACCCAATAAACCACCAGCAAGAGTTGATCCAGCCACGGCGGCAGTACCCAAAACATTTCTAGTTAAATTCGAGTTTGCACCAAAATTAGCCCCAGCTTTAGCATCCTTTCCTACAGTATCAAAAAAATCACCCTTTCCATGATATTTATTGTAGGCACCATGTGCTACACCTCCTAATGCGCCTACAACTCCTCCAGCTGCCCCTAAAGCACCTCTACCCAAATTCATTGCCAATTCAGGAGCTTCTTCAACTAATCCAAATCCTGCATCTACAACACCTTTTCCAACATTGAATCCTCCTTTAGCCCCAGCTTTAGCATCTTTTTTTACAGTATCAAAAAAATCACCCTTTCCATGATATTTATTGTAGGCACCATGTGCTACACCTCCTAATGCGCCTACAACTCCTCCAGCTGCCCCTGTAGCTAGTCCGGCGGCACCTCCAGCAAGCGCTTTTGTACCATCTACGATACCAGAACCAGCAACTCTACCTATATCTCTTCCTGTTTTACCTCCAGATTTAGCTCCACTCCACATTGATTCAAAAAATCCAGGCTTTTTCTCAGTTGTATTTGGTTTACCATTCCACCATGATGATAAACTGTTGATTCCATTACCAATACTATTAACAGCACCTTTAGCACCTCCTGCAAGTCCTCCTAATACTCCACCTGCAAGTCCTCCAACAGTACCTAGAGCGCCTCCAACAGCCCCTTTCATAAAGCCACCTTTATGTTTTTGATGATCATCACTTTCATCTTCATAATATTTTCCAGGTTTTTTAATTTTCGACCAAAAAGAGCCTTCTGCATCCTGTCCGGGATCTGCATTTTGTTCATTTCCCTTACCCATTGCCATATTACCAAATCTTTCAAGTTGTTTACCAGCTTTATTTCCCAATGAAAATTCATCCTTTACTTCACCAAGGACTTCATCATTCAGTACTTTTTTGCCCTTTTCTTTAGCTGAACCCCACAATCCCCCCCATGACCACAATTGAGCAGTAGGGGTCTGAATAGAAGCTTTATTAAGCGACTTTTTAGAATCTTGGATATTATTATTTAAAGCTTTTTTACCCATTTGAGTTGCTTCATTCTCTAGTGAGGCATTGTCATTAATATTGACATTTCCTTTCAATTGAGTGGTAGCTTGAACTCGACCTTGCTTTTGTTGTACCACATGCCAGGCTTCATGAGGGAGATGTTGCTCCTGACCACTCGCTACATGTATATCCGTTCCTTTGGCATAAGCATGGGCTTTGAGTTGTTTAGGCTCTTTTGAATTGTAGTGAACTTTTACGTCATCTAATGAGATACCTGATAACTGTTCAACACCCAATTTTAAATTATTTGGTAATCCAGTTTTATTATTTGGTGCTGTTTTCTGCGCATTAATATTTGAACTCTTACGTTGAATAGCAGGGAATGATGGAGAAGATTTTAATTGTTTTGAACCTGAATTATTATTTGGAGGAATTCCAATCTCTCCAAACGAATGAATATCTTTTGTAGCCAATGACCCATTTTCTTGTTTGAAGTCATCAACTGATTGATCCTCTCTAAAAAGTTGCGTTACTGGAGAAGGGAGCGCAGCACTTGGTGCAATTCCATTAGAAGTATTCTTCTTATTATCAGAATTATTATTATTTTTTGTTCTAGAGGTGAGGGTTACCATACTTAAATTTTTAAATTAAACAGTTAGTAAATTTAAATGTTAATATTTTAAAAATCAAAGCATTAAAAAAAAAAATTATGAAATTAACAATTTTTAAAAATTTTACAATAATTTATAGAATTAATTATAGGTAATTATTGAAAAAGATGTAAGTTTTAAATATTTTTTAAAATAAAATCGAAATTACTTTAAAAAATATTTTAATATAAAAGGTAAAATTTTAAATTATACTCTTAATGAAACAGGAAAATAGAGTAATCATTCATTTATTGGTTAACGTGTAAACTACGTTTAGGGGCTAAAGTTTTGCAAAAAGAAAAAATTATATTTTTATCATAACCATTTAAAATTGAATTTTTATCTGGTTCTTTTGAAAGCATATTAAAAGCTAGTCCTAATCTACACTCTTTATAAAGCTTTTGAATCATTTCAAAAACATATAATGGATTGCTATTTTTTTAATTTAATAATCCTGAGGATAGATTGTAACTAATGTTTTATCAAAATCATTTTAGATGATCTAATAAAAGATAGGTTACTTTCTTAAAACAAGCTCAAAATGTATTGATCATTAAAATAATGAATAGGATTATTTTTGAAATAGTTTTGTTTGTTAAATTGATAGTTTAAGTAAGTAACTTCTTAGTTATTTCTTCTTTCTCAAATCCGAATTTTCTGTAAGTTTCTTATTAATTATATTTTCATCTAAACTCCCCCACTCAATTTGATTGGAATTATTGGGATTTTGGACAAATTGGCCTACTAGAGTATCAACGCCAGTTGCATCCTTTAGCCAAAGTCCAGATCCTTCTGGAACATCAAATAATCCAATATGATACTCTTGGTTAATAGTACCAAATTCAGTTTGTAATCTTGAGCTAGGCTTTGTCATGCCCATATTCGTTAAAGGATCTTCCTTATTTTTCTTCTTATCAGCTGTAAGTGTTGTCAACATACCTTTATCCACCTTACTTCTTTCATTAAATAGATTCAAAATAGCAAGCTTTTTGGTTAAAGATTCACTCATCTCATTTGAATTTTTCGCACCTAAACTTGTTGCTAATAATAACAATTCATTTGGATTCCCCATGATTGTTTGGATTTCATGTAACTTATTATTAGCCCAGTTCTGGACATATCCGTGGACTGGAACTTTAACGTCAGGTAAATTCACTGCGGGTATTGCTACTTTCATATAAAATACATTTGGTACAGCTTTTAAAGTCCGACCTTTTTCATCCGCTGCAGCATCGAAAACATAATCGCTATGAGCGAGTTCTTTGTCAGTATTCTTTCTATTTTCCCACTGGTTGTCAAGAATCGAAGTACCATCCGATCTCAAAGTATCAGATTTATAACCAGAATAATCAAGTCCAAAATTTGCAGTAGACTCTTCCCCAGTGAGTCCTTGGTTATAATTCATCTCATGGGCAACAGATCCGCCAATCTTAGTAACTTTTCTCTTTTTATCATAATCCTTCTCATCATCAGTCCTATCAGCGCTAGTCTGCTTGTATTTTATGACATGTTTAACTGTTTCGTCTGGAATAATTTTATTAACTGTCATTCCTTCCTTAATGTATGACATAAGCTTTGAGTTGACGACTATAAGGTTCCACATATCTTGGTCACTAAGATCGCTACCACCATTTGCTAATTCAAGAACACTAGCCGAAGCAGTATCATCGTACTTAGTCAGACTTACCAGATCCATTAAATTTTGCGACATCGCTTCAGGTGCTACTTCGTCCTTAGTGAAATTATCAACATTCTCATTATTACCGTCTCCTCCTTTAGCAATTTGCTCTGCCATTCCTTGACCATGTTTTTGCTTTGATACAAGCTCTTGCCGACGGATTTTTTCTTTAAAATGTTTTTCTAAATCATTTTTTCTATCATTATCAGCTTCACCCTTTTCGCCATCTGCAACAACAATACCTTTTTTAATACCTTCTACCTTACCTTTTGGAATTATACTTAAATCCTGTCCTTTAGCTGGTTCAGTATCTTCAATTGCTGGATTAAACGGTAAATTTTCAAATAAAGTTTGATGATTTCTTTCTTTTACCTTTTCGTCTATTTTCTCTTGATATTTATCATTTATTACATTTTGATTTTCTTCAGTTTTCCAAGGATTTACTCCAACAAACTTTTCCTTTTTCTTCTCTTCCTCCCCAAAACCCAACATCCTCTTCGCCCCTTTATACATCGATTTCATCCAATCAAACATTCCCAACTGAGCTACCGCATTATTAGAAGAAGATATTTGTTGTACTACACCACCATTCTCCTTGGCAGCCATTTGCACCGCTTTTGCACCCATCACATCTGCTTCTTTTTCTAATCCAGCATCGTCATTTACTGGCACTTCCCCCTTCATTTGTTTGGTAGCTTGAACTCTACCTTGTTTTTGTTGTACTACATGCCAAGCCTCATGAGGCAAATGCTTTTCTTGTCCTGGTGCTACATGTATATTTGTTCCTTGTGCATAAGCATGCGCATGTAATTGAGCAGGAGCACTTGAATTATAATGAACCTTTACACCATCTAGAGACATGCCTGATAAAGCCTCTACACCTGATTTTAGACCATCAGGCAATCCAGTTTTATTAGCAGAACCAGCAGCCTTCGGCGAATGATCAGTTGAACCTTTGCGCTGAATTGGTGGAAAAGATGGAGAAGAATTTAATGCTATTGAACTAGTAGGATTATTTTGATGATTTTCATTTTCCCCAAAAAATTGTATGCTTTTCAAAGATTTAGAACCACTATTTAGCTGGTCATTAACTTCTGAACTATCTTTTTTCAATAATTGTGAAACAGGAGAGCTAAGTGAAGTAGTTGAAGTGTTTTGATTGGAATTAACTTTCCCTTTATCAGGAGTGTTATTTAATTGATTCTTGGATATATTGGCTACCATATATATTTTAAAAAAGGAAGAGGATTAATAAAGTTTGTAAATTAAAACAGAAAATTTAAAAATCAATATTTTTCAGATTAAATTTTTTAATAAAAAAGAAATTAATATTTCCAATAAAAATTTAAAAAAATAGTAAAAAAAATGAAAGAGGAAAAAGGTAAGATACTATCTATAATGTTTAGCAATTAAATCATATTAATACTAATAATTTAAACAATACCTGAATATATTATTTAATTCAAGATAAAAAAACAAATGTAAACGCATAATAAAATCAAATGATTTTTTATCTATGATACATAAAATTGTATAATCATTCTCTAAATAATCATCGTGTAAAACGCAGTGGGGGCTAAGCGTTTTACAAAAGGAAAAGATGTTAATATATTGGAATAAAAAATACCATAAAAAATCAATTGAGTTTATGGTCTATGATACATAAAAATTGTATAATCATTCTCTAAATAATCATCGTGCAAAACGCAATGGGGGCTAAGGGTTTTACAAAAAGAAAAGATCATATTTTTATCGTAAGAATTTACCAAAGAATTATTTTCAGGCTCTTTCGAAAGTAAATTAAAAGCCAGTCCTAGCCTGCAACCTACAAAAAGCTTTTGTATCATTTCAAAAATATACAATGGGTTACTGTTTTTGTAATTCATCAATCCAGAGGCTAGGGTATAGTCTAAAATTGGTAAGGAAGCCGTTTCAATATCCCCCTGAAAAAATACCACGTCTGGCATATTCCCATAATCGTTTAATGCCTTTAGAATAAAATCAGGAATTTGTTCGATACCATAATATCTGCAGGTAGGGTAAATGTTTTTTAAATATCCACACAAATCAGCATAGCCGCAGCCTGCATCTAAAACAGAACAGTTATCAAAATCAGCTATTTTACTGAGTGTAGAAAAGCGAAGTTGCTGTGTCTCTGTATTAATCCAACCTAGTCTTCTAACATCTCCCTTTTCAAATTGACGAGTGAGATTATTATGATATTTAAATATAGAGGCAGTATCTAACAAAGACATAATAAAAATATGTAGAAATGATTCTTATGGAACATCCACCTTATTTAACAAGTTTTTAATAATTAACCATCCAAGAATTCCGCCAATAAACATTCCAAATGTTATGATAGCCCATAAAGTTTTAAATGGCATATTAATACATACAGTAGAACTAGTTTTTTTACAAAGTTCATCAGCTTGAATATTTAATGAATCTTCGGATGATAATTCTTGATTGGTATCAGCCTCTTGGGTAGGAGAAGATTTAGAACCATAAAGAAGTCTTCTGGTTAAAATTCTTTGTGCTGAGCGTGGTAAATTTTTTGCTTTATTTATAGCACTTTGCGTTTTGCGTTTTTGAGTAGATGCTTTTTGATAAAGTGATCCTATGGTCATATTTTTTTTAGTGCTATCCTTAGCATTTGCTGAACTATTTAATTGATTACTCTGACCAAACCAAGGTACCGAATCACTAGTAAATAATACTACTAGAAGTAAAACAAAAACCCAATACCAAGTAAAGATCACAGAAGCTGGAAGTATTTTATGATATTTACCTCTATTGGTTGCTTCCTGATTTTTTGTTCTAAGAAAAAGTAAAAAAGAAAGTAAACCAGCTATTAAAACTACTAAAAAAAGTAAGCCTTTTACATTTATATTTAAACTTTCGTTGGCAATTGTAAAGGTGGCGACACCCTTTTTTCTTGCTGTAGTGTCATATCCAAGAAGTTGAATAGCTAAGTTTAAAGAAGATTTTATTTTATTAGTATCATTAATATTTTCGAAACAAACTTCACAAGGTTCATTTAAGATGAATGAATATAAACTATATTTTAAAGCTACTGATTTAAAAAAAGAAATTTTTGATAAATCAGTTTTTGTAGTTACAGAATTTTCTAAAGCAATGGTGTCTATCTTACCAAATTTGTAAAAAATCATGTCATTCAATTCTCCATACCCTTCATCAAATCCAACAGAGTATAAGGCTACACCCCCTAAGGCATTGTCTAAAACGAAGTCGTATTTTTTAGCTAATGAATTTTCATCTTCAAAATATATTCTTCTTTCCAACAAACCTTTTTTATTAACACTATCCATTGTAACCGTTCCTTTCTCATCATCATAGATAACTGGCCATAGATAATTTTTTCTAATTTCTGAATAGGTTAATTGTTGTGAAAACTTAAAACTTCTTGAAGAGGCTGAATAACTCCATCGGGTTCCTTGATATCCTAAACCAAGAATAAATTTGCCTGGCAGTACATTCATATTGGAATAATAGGAAAAAGTAGATTCAATACTACTCAAATCCTTTCCTTTGATAGAAGCAATGGGCCCTGGAATTTTTAATTCTGTCGGGTTGTAAAAATTTAAAATATAAAAATCAATAAACTCATCAAATTTCGCTAAATCAAAAGGTGCATTAACCTTAGCATTGGGTAAAATTAAATAAACAAGATAATCCTTATTAGCCGCTTTGATTTTAGAGCTGAAAGCTTGAATAAATTCTGATAATTCATTTTTCAACAATGGATCAGGTTGATCTATTTGTAAGCTAACTCCATTGGTATTATGGAGGTTCATTACGTACAATGTGTTCTTGAAAAATAATTCTTGATTAGATTTATTAAGTAGTATAGATGAAAAATCTTCATTGTTGGAGAAGATAACATTTACGATAGGATTAACTCCAGACTGTGTAAGCGATGAAAGGGTAGGGGAATTGTCCCAACCGTTTAAATTTTTAAAATTACCAGTTTTACCATCAACAAATAGTCCATTAAAAATAACGTTATCAAAATTGTCATAATTATAATCTGGATCTGGTTGACTATTGTAATTTAAAAACCCTAAAACTTTTACTTTATTGGAAGTAACGAGAGTATATCTTTTAGTTATTCCTTTGATAGAATCTTTAATTTCATGGATAGTGCCTAACTGTTCTTGAACTTTTTTAAGTTCTGCTACTTTTTCATTTTTAGCCTTTACATCTACTGGTTGAGCACCTTCTTTGGCAACCAATGGTAGCATCTTATTGGTTAATTCATCAATTTCAGAATCTGTAACAGGTTTATTAGAAGAATTAACAGGATTATCTGGTGCATCAGTAATAACAGATGCTTCAGGTTTTAATTTGAGTCCATTAATTAAACTTAACAGGGTATCAAAATGTTGATTTTCAACTTTTGAAAGTGCATCAATTAAAAATTTTATATTCTCTGCTGATACATTGATAGAATCTTGAATTCCAAGAGATTCAATTAAATCTAGTGTACGTTTTTTTTGATTTTTTCTTACATTCGATTTGAATTTAAAAAAATCAGCCACTTTAAAAGCCAAACTTTTTTTAATTTTTTCTGCATCTTCAACCAATTGCTTTTGAGCGTCTGCAGCTGCTTTGGTGGCAGAAGCAGATTCTTTGGTAACAGATTTTGGTACTTGAGCTATAGAAGTATTATATACAAGAATGCATAAAAATAAAAGCAATGTTTTTTTTAAAAACTTTATAAACAAACAGTTCATAGTATTTCAACTTTAGAATAATGTCATTTAAATTATTATTTCAGAATAAAATAATTAATATATTAAATTATTAGTTAAAATAAGTTAAATGCTCATTTTATTTTTTAATCTTATTTATACTCTTAAATAATTTATAAAGATGAACAATAATTTTCAAGTTTCATTTTTTTTGAATAAAAAATAAATAAAATAAAATTATTTCTAAATTACAATATCATATTATATCATTGTAAATCAATTAATTATAGAATTTAACTACTATTTTTATAAATATACAGTTTTAAAATATGTATTTATTATTTAAATACTTTCTTTTATTTGCGATATGATTTATGAAGTAATACAGACCATCACGGATGGTTTAAATATATTTTTTAAAACTAGGCTTCGAACATTAGAGGATAAAGCTGTCATATCTGGTATTTTAAATCAAGATGGTTCTGTGGCCCAGTTGGAAGAAAATAAGGTATTGATCACTTTAATCAGTGTTGAGAAAGAGCCTACAACTGTGGGACTTAAAAAAGATGGAAAACAACGTGTTCATATCAATTTTTATGTTCTTTTTTCTTGTTATTTTTCGAATACTAATTATAGTGAGGCACTTAAATTTTTAGACTTCACAATGAACTATTTGAATGATAATAGTTCTATTGATATTGCTGAAAGTGGATTGTTAAAGAGCACCAGTAGTGGTGGACTCAAAGTTCAAGTTGAATTAGAATCTCTATCCTTAGACCAGATTAGCCATTTATGGGGTGCGATTGGTGCTAAAACCATGCCTTCTGCATTGTATAAAATTCGAATGATACCACTAGATTCTAATTCTCTTAAAGAATTTAGACCTTCCGCTGCTGTATTATCAAGAAGAACCAATCAAAATGGCGGTGGGGCTAATAACAATTCAGGTTTTAATCCTGCTGATGCTAATACACCTAGAACAGGAGGTGATACTACTAACCAAAATCCTACTACTAAGGATGAAGCTCCACCAGCAAATACTAGTACTGCACCGCCACCAAGTACACCACCGCCTACTGAAACTCCAAAAACTACTGGAAAGAGACCAGTTATTTTAGGTGGAGCATTCGGCGGAGGCAGTAATGATGATGATGATGACAATGAAGACAATAGGGATTTACCTGAAAGCCCAACTGGAAATAATAATCCAAGAGAAAATATTTCTAATGATTTTATGAGTAAACCTGCTGCTGATATTGATGATGATAAAGATCAAGTTAAAGAGGATAATGAAAAAATTGAAAAATCTGATGAACCAGACAATGAGGATGATCGAGACAACAGAGGCAATAAAGATAACAAAGACAATGATGTTTTAAGTAAATTGAATCCATTAAAAGGTAACAGGGGTTCATCGTTTTCTCCCTTTGGATTACCTAATAAACCAGCTCAGCCTAATATAAATGCACCTGATGCAGATATTAATAAGGGTACTCAAAATAATCCAAACAATGACCCCAATAAAAATTTGAACAAAGGTCCAGATAAAATATAATTTAATATAAATATTCATTTGATTTACTTTTTAAATTAACTGGATTTAATTTTCAATATGAATTCGACTTATCAATTATTGTTTCGTATTAATTTTTATCATTCGTATTTTACGAATGGTAATTTTACTAATTTTCAGTTGAAACCTGATCAATTGACTGAAAATATTTTCAAGAACTATGATTTGATTTTAAGAAGGGAAGTCAACGGAATTGCTATTTTCTTTGCCGAACATTTTGCTGATAATATAAGAACCAGGGAAGAAATCTTATCTGATAATTTGGTTTTAAATTTTAAAATAACTTTAAACGACGCCAATTTTTTTAATTATACAGATTATATGCCATCTGTGATTGAAGAAAATTTGTTTTATTTTAAATATCCATTTTCTTTTATACCAGCGCAAAAAGGATTAATGCATAGTCAGGCCTGTGTAACAGAAAATGATCTAAAGAATAATTCTTCTTTAGAACAACCCTATTTCTCAAAGCCCTTTGGGCACATTGAAATAACGACGGATGAAGCTATTCCTGCTGATTTTAAAATTCAGTTTTTTTCACCATCACTTTTTTGGCGCTATGTAATTTACCAGTCTCATTTGTTAGAGTTCGAGGGACTTGCAGTAGCAAGTAAAAACAAATCTGTTTTTTTTAATGGACCTCAAAGTATTGTGTTACCCAATGGCAACCCTGCTATTGCTTTTACTTCACCTACTGTTATTGAATATAAAGAACATCCAGAAATGAATTGGCAGTTATTGGAACAATACAAACTGGGGGAGAGCAATGGTCGTGTCATAATGCCTAATTTACCGGTACCCAAAACAAACCAAATTAGTTACCTAGGAAAGGAATATATATTGGAAAATCAAAAGCGAGTTTTAGAAATTTTCATTTAATACTGTTAGGTATTATGAATAAAAAAAATATTAAAATTTTATTTAATATTTTAATAAAATTTTTGGGATAAAATATTTCTTTTAAAATTATTTGTGCAAAATGTTATTCATGTTAATATTTTGATTATTATTGTCTTCCAAATAAATAAAAATTCTTTATTTAACAAAAATCAAAAACAAAAAAATGGCTACAAAATTAATGACACCGGGTGTTTACATCGAGGAGAAGAATGCTTTTCCTAGCTCTGCTGGTGCAGTTGAGACAGCTGTTCCTGTATTTATCGGGTACACTGCCAAAGCTACAAGAAACGGTAAATCACTTTCTCACGTGCCAACAAAAGTTAATTCTTTTGCTGAGTATGTTGAACTTTTTGGAGGTGGATTCCTTACAAAGTATGTAGTTGCTGATGCTGCTGCTACTGACAAGGATTCATTTACTTTAAATGGAAAGGAAGTTACTGTAAAAGCTAAAAGCAACAATGAATTTTTGTTGTACAGAGCTTTAAGATTTTTCTATGCAAATGGAGGAAGTTCTTGCTACATTCTTTCTGTTGGAACTTACTGGGATAAACCAGAAGGTTTTGATATTGCATTTGACGACTTTTTGGGAAGTGATACTAAGCCCAATCCATTCAAAATTTTGGAAAAAGAATTTGAACCAACATTGGTTGTTATTCCAGACATTATTTTGAAAGGTGCTAGTTGCTATCCTGTTTACCAACAGGTTTTAATGCATTGCGCAAAAACTCAAAGTAGATTTGGTATTTTTGATATTGCTAATGTTCCAACTAATACCACTACTGAAACAGTTACTGAGTTCAGAGAGCAAATTGGTTTGAATTCTTTAAACTATGGTGCTGCTTACTTCCCTTGGGTTAAAACAAGTGTTGTAACTGCTTCAGAAGTTACTTTTGAAAATATTGATGATTCAATTACTCTAGAAACTTTATTACCAGAAGCAAATGCTCAAGAGGTAGTTAAGAAATTTAAAGCATTACCTGCTGATTCAGTAGATGCTGAAGCTCGTAAGAGTTATCATCAATCATTGAGTGCTTGTAGTGGTACTTATGTAAACCTTTTAGGTGAAATTCGTAATTCATTAAATTTATTACCTCCTTCAGCTGGTATGGCTGGTATTTATACTTTAGTTGATACTAGTAGAGGTGTATTTAAAGCTCCTGCTAACGTTTCAATGAACGCAGTAAATGCTCCTGCTATCAACATTTCTCACGACGAACAAGAAAGTTTGAACGTAGATTTGATGGGTGGTAAGTCAATTAATGTGATCCGTCCTTTCCCAGGTATCGGAACTTTAATATGGGGTGCACGTACTCTAGATGGTAATAGTCAAGATTGGCGTTATATCAACGTTAGAAGAACGTTAATCATGATCGAGCAATCATTAAAATTAGCTGCTCGTACTTATGTTTTCGAACCAAATGACGGTGGTACTTGGTCTACTATTAGTGCAACAATTAACAACTTTTTGTTTAATCAATGGAAATCTGGTGCACTTGCCGGTTCATCTCCTGAACAAGCGTATTCAGTTTCAGTTGGATTAGGTTCTACTATGACTCCAAGTGATATTTTGGATGGTATTATGAGAATTGAGGTTAAACTTGCTATCGTAAGACCTGCTGAATTCATCGTATTAACATTCCAACAAAAACAACAAGAAGCTTAATTTCATATTATTAAGTAGTATTAATTAAATTTAAAAAACCATTTAAAAAATAATTTTATGGCAGAATTAGGAGATAATCAATCGGAAAATACCTGGCCCTTAGTCAAATTTCAATTTCAAGTAAAAATTGATGATAAGGAATTACTTTTCTCGGAAGTTACTGGGCTTTCATCTGAAACTCAAGTAATTGAATATAGAGCTGGTCACAACACGCTTTATTCCGTAGTAAAAATGCCTGGTATCAAAAAGTTCACTAACGTTGTATTTAAGAAAGGTAACTTCAAAAATGACAATGATCTTTGGGATTACTACAGTCTTATACAAATGAATACTTTCAAAAGATCTGTTGTGTTGATTTCACTTCTTGATGAAGATGGAAATCCAATCATGACTTGGACTTTGAACGAAGCATTCCCTGTTAAGATGACTATTAGTGATATGAAAGCTGATGCAAATGAATCAGCTATTGAAACTTTAGAAATGGCGTACGAATCTATGGCGCAAGTTTCTAGTTAGTAGTTTCAGTTAATTCATTTAACAACAATAGTTTTTTAAAAATTTAATAAGTTACCACTATATAAATATTTATAGTGGTAACTTATTTTTAATTATAATAAAATTTAAATGCGTAGTGAACCATTATTAAATTATAGATTTTCTTTAATAGCCCCTCCGTTCATGCAGAATGTGGACTGTGGTTTTCAGGAAATAAGTGGGTTTAGTTCTAAACTAAATGGAGATAAATATAGAGAAGGTGGTTCCAATACATCCGATATCTTTTTACCAACAGGAGTTGAGTGGGGTAATCTTGTTGCAAAAAGGGGAGTGGTTAGAGGTTCCGCTATGATTACTTGGATAAAAACATCACTCTTCACTTTTACTTTCGTTCCCCAGCCAATCATAGTAACTCTTTGGGGAGATAATAGAGTCCCTGAAGTTGTTTGGACTTTTTTAAATGCCTACCCAGTTTCATTAAGCACTTCTAATCTTGATTCGGGTGCAAAAGGTAGTGCAGAGGTTTTAGTTGATACCATAGAATTTAGACATGATGGATGTATTAGAATAGATCCTTGATGTCTTCATTTATTAAAATTATTTTTTAGTAAATTAAAAATCCAAATTTAATTATATGCCAATTGAGATTCGTGAATTAGTGATTAAGGCAACGGTTGATCAAAATAAATCAACTGCTAAAGCGGTGAATGTTGAACAACAAATGAATAAAATTAAGTTAGAAATTATGAATGAACTTTCTTTTAAGATGAGAAATCTTATCAAGGAATTTATATATAAACGTTGAATATATGGCCTTAATAAAATTATGTTTCACCACCCATACTGCTGATAGCTGTTCTTTTTTTAGTGAAGTTGGCAGGTTTTATGTGTGGCTAAATCCAAATTCTTATTCAAGATCTTTCTCCAATGACTGGTCCCCAATGCCTATTGCTGGATCTGCAGGAGAAACATTGCATTTCAATGGAAATAGTGAAACCTTATCGCTATCAGAATTAATGGTTGACAACACTTTGATAACTCCTTTTTGGGCTTTTTATGATGTCTCTTCTTATTGTGATGATTTAAAAGATGGACTTCAAGGTTATTATGGTGAAGAACATAGACCATTGTTTACAAAGGTAACCTGGGGCACACTTGTTTTTACTGGAGTTTGTGAAAGTGTTTCTATTGATTATACTTTATTTGACACTTTTGGTTCTCCCATGAGAGCTAAGGTTAAGGTGGAATTAAAGAAAACTGCCAATCGTAAAACTGTAGCAGCTAACGCAGGTAGGTCATCACCCGATCTAACGCATGCAAGGTCTGTTAAAGCTGGAGATAATTTAGCAATGATGTCAAATCAAATTTATAAGGATGGTTCCTATTATTTAGAATTGGCAAGGATTAATAATTTAAACAGTGTATTTGATATAAAGCCAGGTGATCAAATATTGTTTCCTCCTATAAAAAAATAAATTATGCCTGTTATTCCTGGAAATGATATAGGAGTTGGAAGTATTAGAACTACCATAAAAATAAATGGTTCGACGATGTCTGATTCATATGGAGTAAGTGAAATTACAGTTCATCATGCAATCAATCAAATATCTTATGCTGAAATAACTTTGAGTGGTGAAGACCCTTCTGCTTCTTCAATTCCTTCCCAAGATGGGTCTACTTTTAATCCTGGAAATACCATTACTATATCAATTGCTTATGACAGTAATGCAGAGGTTAAAATTTTTGATGGACTCATCGTTCAACAGGGTATTGAAGTAGCAAAAAAAACAAGTTTAAAAATAAATTTACTTTGTAAGCACAAACTAGTTACTTCAACCTATAATCGACAAGAGGAAGAATATCATGATAAGACCGATAGTAAAATTATTCAGACTATCTTATCAGATTATGGTGTTTCAGCTTCTGTTGACTCCACCAGTATAACTTATGAGGTTTTGATTCAAAAACTAGCAACCGATTGGGATTTTGTTTGCTCTAGGGCTCAGCATAATGGATTTTTGATAACAATGGATGGCACTTCGGTTAATGTAAAAAAACCAGTTTTCTCAAGTTCATCAGTATTAACAGTTGGTTATGGAATATCTATTCTTTCTTTCAAAGGAGAAGTCAGTGCCGAAAGACAACCTCCAACCTTAGATGCTTCGGCTTGGGATATCAAAACAATGGCCTTGATAAAGTCAAGTGCTACAGAACCCTCTGTAAATTCTCAAGGTAATTTAACTCCCAAAACTCTTTCCAGCAAATTAAGTCAAAAAGCGCTTAGCTTACTTTCTAATACGCTCATGACCACTGCAGACTTAAAAGCATGGGCCGATGGGGTTTTACTTAAATTAAGGCTTGCTGCAATTAAGGGAGAAGTAACTTATATTGGTAATTCAGTTGTTAAAACAGGTAATATAATAACTTTGGAAGGTGTTGGTGGTAAATTCAATGGTAGTGCTTTTGTTTCTACCGTAATCCATCGAATTAATCCAAGAACTTCTTGGGAAACAACCGTGAAATTTGGGCTAGATGATGAATTTGTTCATGAAAAAATAAACTTAAATTATCCTGCTGCCTCAGGTCAATTACCTGCTATTTCGGGTTTACAAATCGGAAAAGTTAAACAACTTTCAAAAGACCCGCAATCCTTAAATAGGATATTAGTTATTTTACAGACCAATGCGACTACTAAGACGGGTGTTTGGGCTAGGTATGCAAATTTTTATGCAACAAGTACAGCCGGCGCAGCATTTTTACCAGAAGTAAATGATGAAGTGGTAGTTGGTTTTTTAGAAAATGACCCAAGAAATCCTGTTATTTTAGGATCTCTTTATGGAAAAAATGCTCCAGCAAATGTTCCTGCTGATGATAAAAATTTTATAAAAGAAATTCAAACAAAGGCCAAGTTAAAAATCAATTTCGATGATGAAAATAAAATCATCACAATTATTACACCTGGAAAAAATTCAATTATCTTTGACGACAAAGCAAAGGAAATTTCTATTAAGGATCAAAATAAAAACACCATTGTCATGAGCAGTACTGGCATTGCCTTTACGAGTGACAAGGACATAAAATTGACAGCTAAGGGAAGTATAACACTTAGTGCAACTAGCAAGCTTACCCTTTCTGCTAAACAAGATGCATCAATAGAGGGATTAAATGTTAAATTAACAGCAAAGGCTGGTTTAACAGCAAAGGGTACTAGTCAGGCTGAATTTAGTTCAGGTGGACAAACAGTATTAAAAGGAGCTTTAGTAAATATTAATTAAACTTAAATTAATCGAACAATGGGATTAGGATTACCAGCAGCAAGGGTATTTGATTTACATCTTTGTACAAAAACAACAGGTCCAATACCTCATGTTGGGGGACCCATTCTTGGACCTGGAGCAAAAAAAACTAAAATCGGAGGTATGCCGGCAGCACTAGTAGGCGATATGGCCCTTTGTATTGGCCCTCCAGATAAACTTAAACAAGGTTCTCCTACAGTTAAAATTGAAGGAAAAAAGGCCGTTAGAATGGGTGATCAAACAGATCATAGCGGGATTGTCGTTTTGGGATTTCCTACTGTTTTAATAGGTTAATTTAATATAATTTTATCTTAACAATATGAGTGATAATGTAAAAAGCTTTTTAGGAAAGGGATGGTCTTTCCCTCCTGTTTTTGATAAATTGAGCTTAGGAGTAAGAATGGAAGAAAATGAACAGGATATCGAGTCTAGTATTCGACTTATTTTAAATACCTATCCTGGTGAAAGATTGATGCAACCTGATTTTGGATGTAGTTTATACAGAATGTCTTTTGAAAATGTTGATAAAGGATCTGTTGCCCAAATCGGTGAAATAGTAAGAGTAGCTCTTTTAAATTTTGAACCAAGAATACTATTTGAAAAGGTGGAATTGGTTGAGCATAATGTAAATGAGGGGATTGTAATTTTGAGGTTGATTTATACTGTTATTATTACTAATACAAGATCCAATATCGTGTTTCCTTATTATATTTTGGAGGGGACAAATTTGTGATTTTTTCAGGAAGATTATTATCTGTTTTAAAAGATTATGAAAAGGACAAAGTATAACTATGAAGTAACTAGTGGTTTAAGCCAATTTACTCGGAAACTACCTGAGCAATCATATTCTTATGCACAAATAGACGAAAAAACTGAGAGTGATTTACTAAGTTTTGTTTATCGATTTTCTTCCTCCGTAAATTATTATAATTTAAATTATAAAAAAGATGGAGATTGGCAATACTTTTTTAGTTCCAATCCTCATATACTCCTTTCCATACTTGAGGATATTGACGTTTATTCTTTCAACTTTACCTACGATAAATTAAGCGATTTTATTAGAGCTAATAATACGGCATCAGAAAAAATCGAAGCCTTAGAAAAAACCTTTGTTTTTTTATACCAGCTTATTCTTGAAATGCATGCTACTTTTGAGAGAATATCAAAACTAGTTAATGCTTTGACTGTAGTTTCTGACGTAAGTTGGCAAGACAATGATATCTTCTACTTATATAATCAACTTTATATTTGGAGACAAGATATTCAGCAGGTAGAAGGTATTGTTTTTTCTACAAAAGAATGGCCCATATTGGACGTTCCTTTCGATGATGGGTTTGTACCAACAAATTTTGTATTTGACTCTGATGATGCCATTCAAGATAAGATCATAGGTGCTTTATCTAAATTAGATATTTTTTTTGGTGATGTCCAAAATAAATATTCTTTCTATTTGAGTAATGGAAAATATTTACTGAAACAAGCTATACAAAATAAGGAAGTTTATTATGAACCCCATTTAGGTGTTGTTAAATCCTTCCTTAAATTATATAAACATTTACAAGAAAAAATAAATTTACTTCCTAAAAGACATCTAGATTTTTATTATCAGCAAGTATTAGGACAATTTCCAACTCCTAAAAAAATTGACAACGTTCACTTAGTTCTTACAGTAGGAAATAGTATAGATAATTATTTACTTAAAAAAGACACTATATTTTTAGCTGAATTAAATGAATTACCGGATAATATATTGTATAAAACTATTAAGGAAACTGTTATTAACAAGTCTTCCATCGCCTACTTACACAATATATTAATCAGTGAACATCAAAATTCACTTACTACAGATAACTCTAATATCGCCAAAGAAAAAACAGTTTATCAAAGTTCACTTAATATAGAAAAATTTCAAGCTAAGGATGATGTTCCTAAAACTAATTTTACAATTTTTGGTGAAGATCCTTATTTTGAATCAACAGTTGAAAGCGATATGCAGAATGCTAAAATTGGTTTTTTTGCAGGATCAGAAATTTTATACCAAACTACTGGAAAGCGAACTTTTTCTTTAGATTTTTATTTCGACGAAAATTCATTTAAATTACTGAAAAATTACATTTCCTCCTACAGTAAGCAAATAGGGAGTAACGAAAAAATATTACCAGTTGAATTATTTAAATCAGCTTTTAATATATACATTACTATTGAAGAAGGTTGGTATGAGTTAGATTACTATAGTGTAAAATGTGATTTAGAAAATGTTGGAGAGAGGTTGATATCTTATAATTTCCAACTCAAAGAAGACCAACCACCAATTGGAATCTATAAACAAGATATTCATGGTGGTCAATACCCAGCTTCAATTCCATTAGTTCATTTTGAGGTTAATCCCAATTCATTTCACAATGCCTATTCCTTTTTAAAAGGTCTAATTATTGAGAGAATAGGTTTTAATATGAATGTTTCTAATAGTAATAAACTTATTTTATCTAATAATCTTGGATTAATAAATTCAGATAACCCCTTTCCACCTTTTGGACCTCAACCTTCAGAAAATACATATTTAGATTTACAAAATGAAAATATTTTCAATAAATTTACTACCGACTTTTCAATTAAAATAGAGTGGTTTAATTTACCTGTTAATGAGCATGGATTTGCTGAATATTTTAAAGAGTATGGTGAGATTGTAAATAATGATTCTTTTATTATTGGCGTCAGTTCTATGGATGTTAATAATTTTAAACCAGATATAGAAGAACAACAAAAATTCCAGCTCTTTGGTTCTTTAAGAAAAAATGACAAAGTAGATATTTTAAGCCCTACTTCTTTAATTAATAAGATCGACTTCGGAAAATTAAAATTTTCTAATCCTATGTCATTAGAAAAAGAGTCCGAAGATATCTTTTTAAATATCCATAAAGGAATTGTTCGCATTCAGTTATTAGGTCCAACTGATCCATTCGGTCATAAAAGATATGGTAAAATCTTTTCAGATATTTCTATCCACAACAGCAAAAAATTTGTTTTTAATAAACCTTTGCCTCAAGAACCTTTTACTCCCTTAATTAAATCAATTGATGTTAGTTATACATTAACTTCTACTGAAATTTTGAATAGAGGAATAATTGATGATAAATTCGAATCTGACATTCGTTTTATTCATGCACATCCTTTTGGTTATGATTTACTTTATCCAAATCCAAAGTCGCCAGTTTTTAGAATAATTCCTCAATTTTCATTTGATAGACAAAGCTATTTTGGAATAGAAAATATTGCTCCTTTAGATGAATTGACTCTATATTTTGAATTGACTGATTTACATCCTACCCATTCTGTTATCAAAAAGCCCAATGTCAATTGGAGTTATTTAGTTGACAACTTTTGGATCCCATTGTCTAATAATCAAATAATAGATGATACCACAGATGGTTTTTTAAAGTCTGGATTAATTACCATTCAATTGCCAGCAGATATTAATACAAATAATACAATTCTACCTTCAGGAATTTATTGGCTTTCTGCTCAATTAAATGGTAATGTAAATTATAACATGAGATTACAACAATTGTATACCAATGCAATTGAGGTTGAAAGGGTAGACAATGGGGTGCCGTTTAACTTATCCTCTTTACCAGCTAGAACTATTAAACAAAGTGAATTACCTATTCCAGAGATTGAAAGTATTTTTCAACCATTCTCCTCTTTTGGTGGTGTAGTTGAAGAGAATTATGATCAATTTAATACAAGAGTGAGCGAATTATTAAGAACGAAAAATCGCATTATTACTACTAGAGATTTAACACAAACGATTTTAAATAAATTTCCTTCTTTGGTATATGTTCAATGTTTGGCCAATGGACTTCAAACGGATTTATTGTTAGAAAATATGGATATTTTGATTACAGTAGTTCCTACATTAAGTGAAATAACCAATTATGACGAAGATAAATTACCGTACGTGGATTTTGAAGTATTGTCTGAAATTACCGCTTTTGTCAAAAATATATTACCAGCCTCAATTAAATTTGTCGTTACTAATCCAATTTATGAATTTATTAAGGTAAAATGTAATGTGTTGTTTTCAAAAACTAGAATTAATCAAAATATTAATTCCAATGTTACCCAACTAAATGAAGACATTGTAAAATTCATTTCCCCTTGGTTGAGCAGTCTTAATGGAGCTAATCTTAAAGATAGCAGAATTATTTATGTAAATGACTTAATTAATTTCATTAAGAAAAGACCCTATGTAAAATATGTATCAGGTGTTACTTTATTACATTTTTATCAAAAGAAGGATCCAATTACACATGAATTATTAAATATATTGACAGATTCATTTACACAGTCTGAAGATTTCATAAAAGCCAGTCTTCCATCTGCTATTTTAGCTCCGATGTCTGATCATTTTATTCAATTACTTCCTTCAGAGGCATTTGTTCCATCTTCAAAAGCAGGAATAGGTAACTTTAAATTAGGAAAAGAATTAATACTTTCGGAAGAAGTAAATCAAATTAATGTTGATAAAGTGGTAATAAATCAAAACAAAATACCTACTTTTACCATAACCTTGAAATTGTAATAATGTCATTTTCTAAAAATAAAATATACGACAGAGAACATCTTAAAAATTTCTTTAAGAATGGTAATATTCCTTCAGAAAAACATTTTTCTTACCTTATTGATTCTTTGATCAATAAGCAAGATGATGGTTTCAATAAGGATGATGACAGCGGATTAATTCTTAGTTCATCAGCTATCTCCAAAAAATTAATGACTTTTTTTAAAAGTGTAGACGATCTAGAACCTTTTTTTCATATTGAAGTAGATGACAAAGGCTCTTACAGTTTTAAATTGAGACCTAATATTCCTGGATTAGAGGAAGATGAAGAAGATAAAAAATCTTTTTTCTTTGATGAAGACGGTAGTTTCGGAATTGGAAAAAGAAGAGAACAAGGAATGAAACTTGATGTTGATGGGTTCGTTTCAATGAGTGGTAGAACAGGTAATTATAGAGCGGGCTTTGTTCCTGCAGATGGAAAATGGCATTCTGTAATAAAGGGGTTAAATAATTGTCATGCTTTCGAATTAATTGCAAGAACTGGTAAAAAAACATCCGGAAGATTTGCAATTTTACATGCAACTGCTTTATCTGCTTTTGGTAATTCAAAAAGTAAAATTAAATATACTAGAGCTCGCTACGGATTTTATTTGAATAACCTTAGTATTCGATGGAAATCTTTTGGTACTTATAACTATGATTTGCAAATCAGGACTTTACGTAATTATGGTGATGACACTCAAATCTATTATCGTATAACTAATTTGTGGGATGATGAGATGATCTTACCGGAAGAATATTTTTATTAAGTTAACTTTTATTGTAAATGCTACTGCCCGATATATCTAATATTGTAGAGAAGGACGTTTCGGATGTGTCGATGAATTTCGAAAAACTAAGGGACGAAGCTATAGAATATGTTCAAAAATATTCTGGTGCAGAGTGGACTGACTATAATTTACATGATCCTGGAATTACTATTTTAGAGGCCCTTTGTTTTGCCTTAACTGACCTTTCATACCGAACGGGTTTTTCAATAACCGATATCCTGTCTGATGCCAAAGGTAATATTGATTACGAAGATCAATCATTTCATTTAGCACCAAATATTCTTAACACTCATCCTGTATCAATTAATGACTATAGGAAAATCGTTATTGATGAAATAGATGAAATTCAAAATATTTGGATAACTCCACCACAAGATTTGTTTGGCTCAAAATCTGCTAGAGGGTTTTACAATGTTTCCCTTCAATTAACTATTAGTGCATGGCAAAGTTTATCAGATATTGAAAGTGAAAATGAAATAAGTGAAAAGAAGGATGTTATTATCTCAAAAGTTAAAAATGTACTTTTAAAAAATAGAATGATTGGTAATGATTTTTATAATTTTAAAATCATTGAACCAAAAAATATTAAAATTAATGCAAAAATTTCTATAGATAGCTCTGTTTCTTCAGAGGAAATTTTAGCTGAAATATTCGGAATAATAAATAATTTCCTTAATCCTTCAGTAGATTATTTATTACCTAATGAACTACTAAAAAATAATGTTAAGGTAGAAGATATTTTCAATGGACCTACTTTAGTAAAAGGTGTTATAAATGATGAATCTTTACGAGCGCTCCCCAAACAAATTGATCCAGCTGATTTAATAAGATTGGCTAGTAAGGTAAAAGGGGTAGTAAACGTTATAAGTTTATCCATTAATGATGGCACTACTACTACTTTTGAAGAACCTATATTTTTGAAAGAGGAGGAATTTGGTTCAATTAAACCTCTACTAGATTTTAATAGTATTGTACTTTATAAAGAAGGGGTGGATGTAATTGTAAGGAAGCAATCTTTTACTTCTTTATACAATAAAATTGTTAATGAAAATGAGAATAAATTCAAAGCTTATTCTTCAACTTTTTCAGATAAAGTATCTGGTCAGTACAGAAATATTTCAAAATATCATTCAATACAACATCACTTTCCTGTTATATATGGTATAGGTAATGAAGGAATAAGTAGTAATGAAACTAATGAAAGAAAAGCAGCTGTAAAACAATTAAAGTCTTACTTGCTAGTTTTTGAACAAATAATGGGTAATTATTTGAGTCAGTTATCTACTGCTAATAAATTATTCTCCTATAAAATTGATGCAAATCACAGCCATACCTATTTCTCTCAGCCGATATTAGATGTTCCGGGAATTAATGATTTAATCAGTTTTATAAGTTTGTTACCTGTTGACAAAAATGGATTGTTCCAAAAAAAGCAATATGAAATTGCAATAACTCAATATCAACAAACTTTAACAAGATTGGTTGAATCTGATAGTGATTATGTAGATCGTAAAAATGCTTTTCTAGATCATATGTTATCAAGATTCAATTATTCATTGAATAGCTATCCGGTAGAATTGGCAGAGCATTATTATCAATTAAAAAATCTTCAAAAAAATAATGATGTCCTTCAATGGAAATCTGATTTTTTAAAAAACATAGTTTCTTATAGTTCAAATAGAGCAAGGGGGACTAATTATCATAGCAATGATAAAAATCATTTCGATTTTGTGCATTTGCTGTATAAACTTCTTTTTATAAATAATACTCCTTATAATTCGACCCTTAAATTTTTATCTAATTCAGAAAATGCTGAAATGTCGATAGAAAATACCTTGCAAATGGAAGAGCAAGATGCTGAAGTTGAAAAAAAATTAGTTCTATTAGATGAAGTAATAACGATTAGAAATCAATCTCGAACTGGAAGTATTTCGACAAATTATGAAAATGATAATGAATCATTAGTTTTTGAGTCACAGAACAAGTTGATTTTTAAAGATGCATGTAATCATGATAATTTTAAAATATCTCCTAATGTTTTTTCAAATGAAGGTTTTTTAATTCTTTTTAATCAAATTTTAGAAAAAGAATGGATTGTTGTTGGACGTTCTAAAACAGTTTCTGAAGCTAAAAACAAAATTCAAAAAACCGTAGAATATTTTGTAAATGTTAGTTTACAGTCAGAGGGTATTCATATTATTGAAAATATTTTACTGCTACCAAATGTTTCTAGTAATTGTTTTGGTTTCGAATTTTATTTGAAAGATGGAATTACAGTTGTTCTTAAAACAAATAACTGGCTCTCTTTTTCTGATAGAAATAATCTATTAAGTTACGTTCATGAGTTAATTGAAATTAAAGATCTTACGGAAAAAGAAAAATTAGTAATTCTGAATAAGTACTTTGATATTGCTGATTTAAGTGGCTTAAACTTTGAACAAGTCGAACCAGAAATGATTTCAAAAATTTACTTAAAAGTCGAATCTGTATTTAAAAATTTTGTTCAAAATGACTATGAATTAGTAAATAAACAAATTAATTTGTTAGTTCGTCTTTCAAATGGATATGAAATTAAGGAGTCATTTTTTGATAGTCAATTAAGTTTTTTTATGCCAGAATGGCCTGCTCGTTTTCAAGATGATAATTTCAAAAATTTTGTTCAAAAAATTATTTCCGAGTTCAGTCCAATTCATCAGAATTTAAACGTTCAGTATTTATCAATCGACGAAATGAAAAATTTCGAAAAAATATATTTTCATTGGCTTTCATTACTTCAAGTTAGTAATGGAAAAGAGTTTCAAAATATTAGTTTTGAATTAATCTCTTTAATGAATAAATCCTGATGTGAACACTTCTTCGAATTCTATACAAAAATTGATTCTTGATTTACAGGTCAGTGTTGACAAATCTAACAATGAAATTTTTGATAAATTTAGTTCCATAGCTAATTCTCATGCTATTCCAACAATTAGTAATTACTTTGATTACATCATTCCAAAAGATGTAGTGATAGAAATAGATCATTTAGAGATAAACTTAGGTTTAATTAAATATGAAGAATTAGAGAGAGTTTTTAAAGAAAGACTTCTAGAAGCTTTAAAAACTATTTTTGGTAAATATTTTGATGAAGATGGTAATTATAGAAACCAATCTAACAATTTTTTTAATGTAAAAAAATTACCTGATAATCAACTTGCATTTGTAAAGTATTATTTGTTATTTGGACGTGCCCCCTGGTGGGCAAATTCTGAATCTATTAACTTTAATGATTCCATACTACAAGTCATTAACAATTCTCCTTCAGAATTCCGGAAATTACTTTATGAAATTGGTAGAGATGACTCCGTTAGAAAAAGACTTGCCTTTTCTTTAAGTGAAGCGATCATAAAGAAAGTCATTCATATTTTAGAGCCTTCTCAGTCTGAATATATTTTTGAATATCATTCTACTGTTACTAAATTAAATCGTGCTAAACAAACAGTAAAATCCGAAGAAAAAGTATTTAAGCGTTCTCTTTGGTACGTAATTTTAACCTATATTATTTATAATAGGGGAGGTGTTTTTAACCGAAGAGAATTTCTAAAGCAAAATTTATATAATGTATCCACTCTTTATAATGTAAAATATAGTGAGTTGATTTCTTTACTTTATAAAGGAATGAAAGAAAATCTTTCCATAAAAAACAATGCTATTGTTTCAGATTTTTTTGATGATGTCTTTTACTTAGCACAAGAGTCGAAAATAATTGAAATTGATAAAAAAACTTTAAATAAAAAAAATATTAATAAAAATGATGATGTAAATGACGATGGATTAGAAGAACAATTAGCAGTATTACATTATTATCTAGAAAGGGGTTCATTTTCAATTACATTATTTCATTATTCTCGTAATGATTTAATTACAATGTTGGACTATTTTTTATATTATCATTCTGATTTATTTATTCGTTATTTAAAATCTACGAATTTAAATAATCAAATGATTGATCGATTGTTTAATCTACTACCAGCTCCTCAATTTAATAAGTTGATCAATTTAATAACTCCTACTAGCCTAGGGATTAAAATTGTTGACTTACAAAAATCAATAATTTTATTTTTAATTAATAGCAAATTAAGTACTCAAATTATTATTAGTGATGATTTTAAAAAATCGATTTTATCATTTATAGTTAAAAATAACTATTCAATTACTTTTCCTGAATTAATAACAATTTTTATAACCAGACTATCCACTAAACTTCAAATAGCTTATTCTGAAGCATTTTTACTTTATAAAAAAGATCTGAATCGTCAGATAAAAATCCAAGAGTTTAGTTTAAATGTACTACAAAAAATTTCAGATCAAATTGAAATTTTAGCAGATGGAAATAACTTGTCATTGTCTATAGATAATATTTTAAAAGATGAGAAAGAGAGTAATTATTATGGTATAGCCGATTTAATAAAATTTGTAATTGCAAGAGGATATATTCCTTGGTGGGGAAAAGACTATTTATCTAAGTCTTTAGATAAATTAATAATGGATTTATTTATATTTAATCCCAAAGAAGCTATTGCTATTTTCTATTTTGCTTCGTCTCAAATGTTATTTAGAAATCGGTTTATTCAATATTTTTCAAAAGAAGTTACATTAACATTTTTAAAAAAAATATGGAAAAATGAAGAGGATTGGAAATTGTATGAATCTTTATATTCTTTCTTGAAATCATTGCCTTTAAATTTAAAACAGCCATCGGACGAAGCAATCAATAATGTTTTATTACATTCTTTTTGGAAAATATTATTAGAAGGCAATTTTTCTATTTTTAATAAAAATAAGTTTATTCAACTAAATTTTTTACTATTAAAAAAATATCATTCTTTTAATATTGATGAACTTTTAACATTTATATCATCTAACAATGCTGGGCCTTCTGAAAGCGAGTTATTGAATTCAAAGGATAAATTATTAGAAATATTGAATGCTTTAAGTTCTTATTCATTTGATTTAAGTGATGAAGAAATTGTTTATGATTCTTCTATTAGCATCGACATTTGGTTTGAATTAATTATTAACTCAATAATATTTGGAAATAGAAAATTAACAAAATCAAGGAAAATAAAAGAAATTGAAACTGTTTTAAATTATTTTTTAAAAAATTTAGCCCTTCCTTCTTATCTGTTAGAGTATGTAAAAGATCAGCAGTCTATTTTCTTTACTTTTTTACTAGACTATTATTATTTATTAGATCGTAATAAGTATATTCAATTTATTAGTAATAGTATTGAAATTAAAAATATTCCTAATTGGTTAAGATCTATTTTAGATGAAAATCAAAATAAATATTCATTGGTTAGTTCTAATCTGATATTGACCCCATTAAATTTAATTTCAGACTTTGACAGTATACTATTGAAGGAAATTTATAAGTCATATAATTTATCAAAAAAATTAAAAATTAAAGAAGTTTCTAAACTCCTTAGTTATTTTTTTGAAAACCTCTCTTTTCCGCTTAATATTTCTCGTTATATTAATAATAATGAAAAAGAATTGTTACTATATTTTTTAAGTATTCTCCATTCTTTAGATAATCAAAGTCATAAATTATTGTTAGAGAAATATGCTAATAATTTGAACCATCCAGGATGGTTATTATCTATTTTCAAAACAAAATCATTAGACAATTTTAATAATAAAATTGATCAATACTTTAATTTTGATGAAATTGTAAAGTTTGTAATACTTGAAGAAAAGGAAAGTTCTTCAGATTTTAGTTTGATTCAAATTGAAAGAATTATTGTTTATTTTATAGAACATTTATATTTCCCTGTCAATTTTCCTGATTATATTAAAACTAATCAAAATGCTTTTTTTACTTTTTTATTAGGTAAACTAAATTCATTGTCACCAATTCGATTTAATGCAATTATTGATAATGCTTTATTTACATCTAAACCAATTTGGTTCCAAAATCTTATTTCAAAAGCCATTAAAGATTTAAATAATGATAATTTAAATTTTAGAGAACAAAATACCGATGAACTTTCATCATTTAATTTATTTTTTAATAATCAATTTATATCAGAAACTAATATTACACAAATAGATAAATATATTTTATATTTTATTGAACACTTATCTTTTCCTAATGATTTTCCTGAATATATTAAAAATAAGAAAAATTCTTTTTTTATCTTTTTATTATCAAAGCTTTTTTCTTTATCGAAAGAACGGTTTAAAGGAATTGTTGAAATGGCATTATTTTCATCTAAACCTATTTGGTTTGAAAATTTAATTAAAAAAGCTATTAAAGATTTAAATATACATTCTATTAATTTTATTCAACAAAATTCTAATATTCAATCATCAATCGATTTATTCGAAAATGATGATATTTTTATTACTACTTTACTTGGATTTAAACCTTCTTCTAAATTAAATCAACCAACAGATAGCATATCTAATGAAAGCTATAATTTATTGATTTATATACTTACTAATAATAATTTGCCAAATAAGTTTGAGTCTTTAAATCGATACGACATTACTTTTCTAATAACTATATTGTTGAGATACATTTATGTTCATAATACAATATTATTTAATCAATTTATATTAAAATTTACTACTTTTCCTGATAACAGTAGATTGATATTATTTAAATTCTTTACTTCTAAATCTAATCATCCCACAGACTTATTGATATCTGAACGTTTGATACCGTTCATGAATAGTGAAATTGATTTACAAAATAAGAAAATTGAGACTATTATCAAAAGTGATAAAATTTCTATAAACGTGACCAATAAACTAAATGAATGGATTAATTCAGATTCTTCATTAGCTAATTTGAATAGAGATGAAAAACTTTTTCAATTACTTTCCCATTATTTAGCTACTGGAAAATTATACGACTCTTTTTCATCTTTATCAGGTTCTTATTTGTATGAATTTTTAAGAATTTTAATTTTAGAAATTGAAAAAATTGATTCTAAGAAATTATTATTGATACTAACTAACGAAAAAAATGATCTAGTAACCTCTAATTTTGTTTTAAACTTATTTTCTAAAGGTGATTCTATAGATGAAAGAAGGGTTCATTCTTTACTTCAATCTATTATTCCCAGAATTTCTTTAAATGATTTAATCATAGATGATTATCACGAATATGATTTTCAATTCATTGATCCAAGTTTAAAAAATACACCTTTAAATGATTTAGATTTTAAAGAACTATTATATAATTTTAATAATCATGAAAAGATTTCTGATCAATTACTTTTTGATAATTCAATTACTATTCTTACTTATTTTTTAATTCATAAAAAAAGAGAACCTCAGTTTAAAAAAATTTCTGATAATCAATTTCTTATTTATTTAAAAGAAATCGTAGGATTTATTTTTACTAAACAATCAACTACTCTTAGAGAATTAATAGAAAATCCTAATTATCCATTACCAAATAAGCTTGCTGTTTATTCTCTATTTACTCAAACTTACGATAGTAAAGAATATACGATTAAGATTTTCTTGCAACCTATTATTGAATCTCAAATTTTTAAGCACATTGAATCAATCGTTAAATATCCTGTTTCAACTATTAATTTTAAGGAGGCTGTAAATACTCTTATAAAAACTAGACTTACCAATGAAAATATCAATGTTTTAAAACTTTTGCAATTTGTTCAATCTGCAGATTTAATTGATGAATTAACCCAAATATCTTTAACTGATTTAGTCTCTAAAAATATGGGTAATTCCCATTCTGCTTATCTTAAGCAAATTTTATCTTTATTTCATTCTTCCTTATCAAATTTTCAAGATAGAAATGAGTTATCTAATTTGTTTGTTCGTTTCAATTCTTATATAATTTCTGATTTAAAATCATTGGTTAGTTTAGATATTTATTTACGTCGTTTGATTCAATTTCTATTATATCAAAATAGATCTAGAGCCCTTTATTTTTTTGGAAAGTTTATGTATTTTACTCAAGAGATTAATTTCAATTTTTCATCCGAATACTTTTTTATTATTAATAAATTACGCAAACTATTTAATGAATTAGTAAATGCCTCTGAAATTGCAAATTCATCTGATAATCAAATAAAGGATAGAGATAAGCCTCTTTTAGATAAAATTAATGAAGTGATTACTGAATTTAAGTCTACTGAATCTTCTAAAGTAGAAGAGGAGGAAGATTTGACTATTCCAACGGAAGATTATAAAGATACGGATGAGTCAATATATATTAACAATGCAGGTTTGGTTCTATTTAATCCTTATATCACTACTTTTTTATCGAAATTAGGAATGACTGAAAAAGGTAAATTTAAGGACGAAGAGTCAACTTTTAGATCAGTACATCTATTGCAATTATTAGTTACTGAAGCTACTTACGGAGAACATGAACTTGTGCTAAATAAAATTTTATGTAACTTGCCTGTTTCTTCATCAGTACCAATGGATATTGAATTAAAGCCATCTGAGAAACAGTTAGCAAAAGAGCTTATTGAAGTAACTATGAAGAGATGGAAAAAAGGAAGTTCTGGTTCTAAAGAAAGTTTTAGAGCCTCTTTTATAAATAGAGATGGCCGTTTATCAATGATCAATGAAGAATGGCATTTAAAAGTTGATCAAAGGGGTTATGATGTTATATTACAAACGCTGCCTTGGTCTTACGGAATGATTAAATTACCATGGATGTTAAAACCGTTACTAGTAGAATGGATATAAAAAAATCACAATTAAACGCAAAAGCGATATTAGCTGATCTTGATTGGCTTCATAGAGTTATTCAGTGTAGATTTCAATTGTATTGGAATCAGGAGTCACCTTATCAATCTATTCATGAAATTCACCCACCAGATATTTCTTCAAATCTATCCCCTTATGCTAAAATAGTTATTGATCAATCAATGGATTTTGATGAAAGAATAATTTTTATTTTATCATTGGCACAGCACGTACAACCTCAGTTATTAGATATTTTTTTTACAAAAAATTCAGATTATAACAGAGAATTTACAGAATTTGGAGGAGTAAAAGGTAAGATTCACAACGGTTTTATTCCAACTGGTGAAACGGCTGTATTTATTTTATCTGGTAATTCTTTAGAGCATCGATTTAGAGTCTTAGAAATTTTAGATTCAGATCATTTCTTCTTTAAAAAAGCAATTCTAACGCTGGAGCACACAGAGCCAAATGAACCTTTTTTTACTGGGATTCTTAATTTATCTATTGAGTATTTAAATATTTGTACTCATGGCAATAATCATAAACCTGATTATAATTCTAGTTTTCCTGCTAAATTGATTGATACTAATTTGGATTGGTCTGATTTAGTTGTATCGGATGAAGTGTTTGATGAATTAGAAGAAATTAAGGATTGGATAGCCCATGGAAATGTTTTATTAAATGAATGGGGCTTGATTAAAAAAATCAAACCTGGTTATAGAGCTTTATTTTTCGGCCCTCCTGGAACTGGTAAAACTTTAACTGCTTGTTTACTCGGAAAGTATGCAAAAATGGATGTTTATCGAATTGATTTATCTATGATTGTTTCCAAATTTATTGGTGAAACAGAAAAGAATTTAGGTAAAGTTTTTGACCAAGCGATGAATAAAAATTGGATTTTATTTTTTGATGAGGCAGATTCACTTTTTGGAAAGAGAACCCAGACTTCTAGTTCCAATGATCGATTTGCTAACCAGGAAGTTTCCTATTTATTACAAAAAATTGAAGATTTTCCTGGTATTATTGTACTAGCTACAAATTTAAAAGCCAATATGGATGACGCCTTCTCTAGACGTTTTCAAAATATGGTTTATTTTACTATTCCCGATGCCAAACAAAGAGAAATTTTATGGAAAAATGCCTTTTCGAACAAATCTATCTTGGATAAAAATGTTCTTTTGGATGAAATTGCAGATAAATATGAAATTGCAGGTGGTTCTATTATTAATGTTATCCGTTACTGCTCTCTTAAAGCATTGAAGAGAAATGATAACATTATTAAAAAAAATGATATAATCACTGGTATTAAGAAGGAGCTATTGAAAGAGGGAAAAACTATTTAATAATTGCTTTTTGTTTGAATTCAAATTATAATTTAACAACCTCTGTTCTAAATCATATTTAATAATATCAGATGTATTGGATTTTAAAATTGCTCAATTTATAAAATTACATGGATACTTTATTCTGCTATATTATGTCTTAACTATCTTAAAATGATTTAATTTTGATCTATATCTCAAAATGATCAATTTGATTTCTAATAATCTTCTCAAAGAACTTTCTACCAAATTGCAAGGAGAATTGTTTTTTGACACAACAATGCGCATTCTTTATGCAACAGATGCCTCTGCATATCGTGAGATGCCGCTTGCAGTAGCCATCCCTCAATCTATCAACGATTTAAAAATACTTATTCAATTTGCCACTGATAATGGCACTTCTTTAATACCCCGTACTGCAGGCACCTCACTTGCAGGACAGGTAGTTGGAAATGGAATTATAGTGGATGTTTCTAAAAATTTCACTCAAATACTAGCGCTAAATGAAAAAGAGAACTGGGTGATTGTTCAACCAGGAGTTATACGTGATGAGTTAAATATGTTTTTGAAACCTCATGGATTATTTTTTGGACCAGAAACTTCTACTGCTAATCGGGCTATGATTGGCGGGATGGTAGGTAATAATTCTTGCGGATCAAATTCTGTAGTTTATAGAAGTGTAAGGGAACATTTGTTAGAAGTTAAAGTGTTATTGAGTGATGGCAATGAAGTAGTATTTAAATCACTTTCATTGGATGAATTTCACTTAAAATGTGAAGGAACAGATCTAGAGGCAAATTTGTACCGATCTATTCGTTCATTATTGAGTAATTATGATAATCAACAAGAAATTAGAAATGAATTTCCTAAAAAGTCTGTAGAAAGAAGGAATACAGGCTATGCAGTCGATATTTTGCTTGATTCTTCTCCATTTACAGCGGGTGAGGAAGATTTTAATTTTTGTAAGTTGATAGCAGGTTCAGAAGGTACTCTTGCTTTTATTACAGAAATTAAATTGCATTTGAATCCTTTACCCCCTAAAGAGACAGGATTACTTTGTGTACACTTTAATAGTATCAATGAGTCTCTCCTTGCTAATTTAATTGCTTTGAAATATAAACCTAGTGCAAGTGAATTAATAGATCATTATATATTAGAATGTACCAAAGGAAATATAGAACAAAGTAAAAATCGATTCTTTGTGAAAGGCGATCCAGGGGCAACATTGGTAGTTGAATTTTCAAGATCGACTCGTGAAGAAATTATTGCAATCTCAACCAAGGTAGAAGAAGAGATGCGTGCTGCTGGATTGGGATATCATTTCCCATTATTATTTGGAGAAGATACAAAAAAAATATGGACACTTCGAAAAGCAGGTCTTGGTCTACTTGGAAATTTGCCTGGAGATGAAAAAGCAGTTCCAGTAATTGAAGATACAGCAGTTGATGTAGAAGATCTTCCTGCGTACATTGCTGAATTTAATGACTTGCTTAAAAAATATGATTTACATGCAGTTCATTATGCTCACGCTGGATCTGGTGAAATACATTTAAGGCCCATTATAAACCTTAAAACAGAAGAAGGAAATCAATTGTTTAGAACAATTGCAGAAGAAATTGCAACACTTGTAAAAAAATACAATGGTTCATTGAGTGGCGAACATGGCGACGGAAGATTACGGGGAGAATTTATCCAACAAATGGTAGGAGCAAAAAATTACGAATTGCTTAGAACGATTAAATATACTTGGGATCCAAAAAATATATTTAATCCTAATAAGATCGTTGATACACCTTCCATGAATACCATGCTTCGGTATACTCCAGGGCAAAAGACTCCTGTGTTTAATACGGTATTTCGATATCAAAATCAGGATGTTTTACAACATGCTGAACAATGCAATGGATCTGGTGATTGTCGTAAAACACATTTATCTGGCGGTACAATGTGTCCTTCTTTTATGGCTACAAAAAACGAAAAAGATTCTACTCGTGCTAGAGCCAATATTTTAAGAGAATTTCTTACCAATTCTGATAAGATGAATCGCTTTGACCATAAAGAAATTTATGAAGTGATGGATCTTTGTTTAAGCTGTAAGGGTTGTAAGTCAGAATGCCCTTCCAATGTAGATGTTGCAAAATTAAAAGCAGAATTTTTGCAGCAATATTATGATGCGAATGGTGTTCCTTTCCGATCCAAATTAATTGCTAATTTTTCTGCTTCTGCTAAACTAGGTGCATTGGTTCCTGGTATCTTCAATTTCATGATGACCAATACCCTGATTAGTAATGTGATTAAGACTTTGGTTGGTTTTGGTATAAAAAGATCAATGCCAACTTTATATACTACTACTTTGTTAAAATGGTATAAAAATAGAAAGCAATCATCCATCAACCAACCTTCTAAAAAAGTCTATTTATTTTGCGATGAGTTTACTAATTTCAATGATACTGCTATTGGAATTAAAGCTATTTTATTGTTGGAAAAATTAGGCTATGAAGTGATCATTCCTAAACATGAGGAGAGTGGGAGAGCATCGTTGTCGAAAGGACTTTTAAGAAAAGCAAAAATAATAGCAAACAAAAATATTTCAATTCTTAGCAAAATAATAAGTGCCGAAAGTCCTTTGATAGGAATAGAACCTTCTGCTATACTTACTTTTAGAGATGAATATATAGACCTAGCAGATGATCATCTTTTAGAGGCTTCTAAAGAATTAGCAAAAAATGTTTTTCTAATTGATGAATTTATCGCTTCCGAAATGGAAAAAGGTGCTATTCAATCGTCCATGTTTACTAATGAGGAGAAATTAATCCAATTGCACGGTCATTGTCAACAAAAAGCAATTTCTTCAGTATCTCCGTCAGTAAAGATGATGTCTTTTCCTTCTAATTATAGAGTAGAAGTTATTCCTTCTGGTTGCTGTGGAATGGCTGGTTCATTCGGATATGAGAAGGAGCATTATGATCTTTCTATGAAAATAGGAGAACTAGTATTATTGCCAACCGTTAGAAATCAATCGGACCAAGTTATAATTGCAGCCCCTGGAACGAGTTGTCGTCATCAAATAAAAGATGGTACAGGAAAGAAAGCGCTTCATACAGTAGAAGTTTTATATGATGCACTAATTTCTTAACCTTTTAAAATTATATAAATAACAATGAGCAATATTTATGCGTTATTAATATAAATTTTAAATTATGAGAAATGCCGTTATTTTTTAAAAAAAAATTATTGCTTATTTCGGCGAAAGTGTTTCATCGATTCCGACCAAGGTTACCCACTTGATATATAGTGTTCGCGAAAGTTTATAAAGTATATTGCTCAATAGTATTGAATTACAAAAATTCAATATATATATTTATTTTAAAATTGCATTGATATCAAAACAAATATTTCATTGTTAGTTAAAACAAAGAAAATGGGGAAAGAGGGCAGCATTTTTGTTTTATCAATTCGAGGTATATTAATAACTTCACCTAAATTTTTATAATGAATCTAAGAGAGCAACTAAGAGGTACGGGTGTAGCGATTATAACACCCTTTAAGGCGAATGAATCAGTTGATTTTGATGCTTTGGGTAAGTTAATTGATTATATCATCGAAAATGGAGTTAATTATATAGTAAGCTTGGGTACTACGGGAGAAACGCCCACACTAGATAAACAAGAGAGATTAGACATCATTCAATATACTTTTGAGAAAATCAATGGAAGAATACCAGTAGTCATTGGAATAGGGGGAAATAATACGAAAGCAGTAGTTAATGATGTGCAAAATTATCCCTTAGACAAGGCAGTAGCTGTTTTAAGTACCTGTCCTTATTATAATAAGCCGTCTCAGGAAGGCATTTTTCAGCATTATAAATTAATAGCGGAGGCTTCCCCAAAGCCAGTCATCTTATATAATGTACCCGGTAGATCTGGTCGTAATATTGAGGCATCAACAACGCTTAAATTGGCTCATGAAGTTGCCAATATATCAGGTATAAAAGAAGCAGGAAATAACATCAGTCAATGTATACAAATATTAAAAGAAAGGCCCTCTAATTTTTTGGTAGCTAGTGGGGATGATGACCTTGTTTTACCTGAATTAGCTTGTGGAATTGACGGGGTAATCAGTGTAGCTGCGAACTGTTTTCCAAAGGAATTTTCTGAAATGGTAAAAGCTGGATTAAATCATGATTTTGTTTTAGCAAAAAAATTAAACGATCCCTTAGCGGAAGCGTATAATTTATTGTTTACTGAAAATAATCCTGCAGGAGTAAAGGCATTCTTATATGAATTAGGTATTATCCAAAATGTACTTCGTTTACCGGTTACACCTTTAAGCGCACCCATTCATCAAAAGGTAAAAGAGTATTTAAAAACTATAGGATAAAATAGCAGGTCCCTTCTTTTGAGACCTCTGTATGCTTAAATATTTCGGTCGTTTCAGTTAAAAATTCATCTAAATGTTCATATTTAGATGAAAAATGTCCGACGATGAGTCTTTTGACTTTTGCTTTTAAAGCGATATTAGCAGCCTGACTTGTTGTTGAATGAAATCTTGCAGCAGCTTTGTCAGCAGATGAATTTAGATAAGTAGTTTCATGATACAACATATCTACTTCTCTTACAACATCAATCAACCCCTCATCGTAAATAGTATCTGCGCAATAGGCGTAACTTTTACTAGGAATATTGGCAGTAGTGACTAATTCATTGGCAATTACGGTTCCATCCTGATTAGTATAATCTTCTCCATTTTGAAGTCTAGGATAAAAGGAGGCAGAAATATCAAATTGTTTTATTTTAGTAGAATCAATACTCCTTGGTTTCTTTTTTTGCCTAAATAAAAATCCCCAACACTCAATTCGGTGATTTAAAGAAAAAACAGTTACAGTAAACTTATTTTCATCCAATAATATACCTGGTGAAAGAATACTATGAAAATAAAGTGAATAGGAAAGCTTAGTATCGGCTACATCTAACTGAATTTTGATTATCTGCTCTAATTGAGCGGGTCCATAAATATGTAAATCTTGGGTTCTACTTAGTAGACTCATACTAGTCAAAAGTCCAATTAGTCCAAAATAATGATCGCCATGTAAATGTGAAATGAAAATATGATTGATTTTACTTCTTCGAATTTTGTATTTAGAGAGCTGGGATTGAGTACCTTCTCCACAATCTATTAAAAAGTAGTCATCTTGTAATTGTAATACTTGTGCAGTTGGATTTCTTCCAAATGCAGGTATTGCAGAATTATTTCCTAAAATGGTGAGTGACAACAAAATTTGATCTAAATTATTTTAAAAGGTTTGATATTTATGTTTGGACTTTTAGAAAATCGTTAAAGCTGCTTTTAGTAAGATAAAATAGTAATTACTCTATTCTCCTCCTAATAATTCTCTTTCAATCTCCTCCATTTGAACAATGTCCCATGCTTCACTTTCGGAAGGAGTAATATTCAATAAATCTAGTATTTCAAGTTGATCAAGTTTCTTTGATACCTTAGTTTGCAAATCACAAATAACAAAGGAGCAATTATTTTCATAAAATTGCTGTTTAACCTCTAACAGTAAGTTTGCCACTTCTTCCTCTAGCTCCAAAATAGAAGTCAATTTAAATATAATATGTGGTATGTCTTTTTGGAGGTAGGGAAGCAACAAATTAGAGATTTCAACTGTCATATTAGCAGAAAGTTGAGTAACTTGAGGGGTAATTACGGTGAATTTCTCTTTGGTATCTATTTTGACATTCATTTATACGAACTTTACAATTAATTTGACAATGAAGTTTTTAAATATTCATTTTGAAAATTATAAACTATTTTGATAGAATTTTTGTGTTTGTTATTTTGTAAAGTAAAGGAAATTTTAGCTTTTATTCGTTTTGATGGAAGATTATGTAAGAAAATTAATGTTTCGAATTCTTTTTTTAGAATTGGTTAATAATTTTTAAAAAAATTCTCAAATCAATTGAATCATCACTACGAAATAATTAAATTGATTATTCGTTATTATTTAAAATATAAATTCACTATAAATGGACAATAATTTTTCAGCACAAGTAAAAGAGATTATTTCTTATAGCAGGGAGGAAGCTCTGAGATTAGGAAATGATTTTATAGGCACTGAGCATTTAGTGTTAGGATTGATTCGGGATGGTGAAAATACAGCCATTAAGATTTTAAAATCATTGAATGTTGATTTATATGAGTTAAGGAAAGAAATTGAGGTAGCGGTGAAAGACAAAACAGGAAAAAATATTGCTAATATTAATTCACTTCCGCTTACTAAGCAGGCAGAAAAAGTAATTCGAATAACTGTTCTTGAAGCTAAGGCATACAAGAGTGTAATGGTGGAGAGTGAACATTTGATGCTATCAATTTTAAAGAATAAAGAAAATATAGCCACTCAAATTTTAAATCAATTTGATGTTGATTATGATATTTTCAAAAATGAATTAGGATTTGTTTCATCCGCACCGCCTGCAGCCGAATTTTCTGACGATTCAGAAGATGAATTTGATGAAGAGCGCAAGCAATTTTCACAACAACAAAAATCTCAAAAAGGTAGTGCAGGTGCTCAGCCAAAAACCAAAACACCTGTATTAGATAATTTTGGTAGAGACATAACTAGATTGGCAGAAAATGGCACCTTGGATCCCATTGTAGGACGAGAAAACGAAATAGAGAGAGTTTCACAAATACTTTCAAGAAGGAAGAAGAATAATCCAATTTTAATTGGTGAACCTGGAGTGGGTAAAACTGCAATAGTGGAAGGGTTGGCACTTAGAATTGTACAACGAAAAGTGAGTAGAGTTTTATTCGATAAAAGAGTTGTTTCGCTAGATTTAGCAGCTTTAGTTGCAGGTACCAAATATCGCGGTCAATTCGAAGAAAGGATGAAAGCCATAATGAATGAGCTTGAAAAAAATAGAGACGTTATTTTATTTATAGATGAAATTCATACGATTGTAGGTGCAGGTGGTGCTAGTGGATCATTAGATGCAAGTAACATATTTAAACCTGCTCTTGCTAGAGGAGAGTTACAATGTATTGGTGCATCAACTTTGGATGAATACCGTATGCATATTGAAAAGGATGGTGCTTTAGATAGGCGTTTTCAGAAGGTTATTGTGGAACAACCTTCTGTTGAGGAAACTATTCAAATTCTTACCAATATCAAAAGTAAATATGAGGATTATCATAATGTTACTTACAGTGATCTTTCCATTGATGCATGTGTTAAATTAAGCGAAAGATATATGACAGATCGTTTATTGCCAGATAAAGCAATTGATGTGCTGGATGAAGTGGGAGCACGTAAGCATATCAAAAATATTAATGTCCCTGAAAATGTGATTGATTTAGAAAAGAAAATCGAGGACATTAAATTAGAAAAAAACAAGGTGGTTAAAAGCCAACGTTTTGAAGAAGCTGCTTCTCTAAGAGATTCTGAAAAAAGATTGCAGGAAGAACTTGAAAAAGCTAAAAACGATTGGGAAGAAGAAAGTAAAAATAAAAGATTCCCAATTGATGAAGACGATATAGCAGAAGTAATCAGTATGATGACTGGAATACCGGTTAAACGGATGGTTCAAGCTGAAACTGATAAACTTCGTCGCATGGGGGAGGATCTTAAAAATGTAGTCGTTGGTCAGGAAGATGGAATTTTAAAAGTTGTAAAAGCTATTCAAAGAAATAGAGTAGGGTTAAAAGATCCAAAGAAACCGATAGGTACATTTATTTTTCTTGGCCCAACCGGTGTAGGTAAAACTGAGCTTGCTAGATCTCTTGCACGCTATATGTTCGACAATGACGAATCTCTTATTCGAATTGATATGAGTGAATACATGGAAAAATTCACAGTTAGCCGTTTAATTGGAGCCCCTCCGGGATATGTTGGGTATGAAGAAGGTGGTCAACTTACTGAGCGAGTTCGCCGTAAGCCTTACAGTGTGATACTTCTAGATGAAATTGAAAAAGCTCATCCAGATATTTATAATATCCTTTTACAAGTTTTAGATGATGGAATGTTAACAGATGGAATGGGTCGGAAAATTGATTTTAAGAATACCGTTATTATCATGACTTCAAATATTGGAGCAAGACAGTTAAAAGATTTTGGGGAAGGGGTAGGTTTTGCTACGGCTTCTAGAATTCAAAATGCGGAAGAAAATAATAAAGCGGTTATTGAAAAGGCATTGAAACGCACATTTAGCCCAGAATTTTTAAATAGAATTGATGATGTGGTAATTTTTAATTCACTCACCCGTGACAATATTTTTGAAATTATTGACATACTGATGAAAGGGGTTATGAAAAGATTAGTTAACCTTGGCTTTACAATGGAACTCAGCTCGCAGGCCAAAGACTTCATTGCTGATAAGGGATATGATTCCCAGTTTGGAGCTAGACCATTACATAGAGCAATCCAAAAATACTTAGAAGATCCTTTAGCGGAAGAAATTCTAAATATGATGGTCAAATCAGGTGATACTCTAATAGCTGATTTAGATGAAAAGAAAGAGAAAATAATATTTAGTTTAAAGGTAGAAGAGAAAAAAGAAGAAGAACCTTCAAAAGCTTAATTTTTAGCATTAATATTGTTTGCCATCCATTTATTGGATGGCTTTTTTGTAAATAGCGGTTAATATTGTTACTGTCAGTTTATTTATTTGTTGATTGGTGTTTTTTTTTTGATTTTTGTAAAAATGAATAAAATAATAATTGCCATCGATGGCTGGTCAGCCTGCGGAAAAAGTACCCTTGCTAAGCAATTGGCAAATAAATTAGGTTATGTATATATTGACAGTGGAGCAATGTATCGTGCAATTACTTTGTTCTTTTTGCGCCAAGATATTAATTTATCAAATGCTGCTGAAGTATTAGAAGCCTTAAAAAATATCAATATTGATTTTCGATTTAATTCAAATTCTCAGCATTCAGATATTTATCTCAACGATGAGAATATAGAAAATTTTATTCGAGATCTTTCAGTTGCAGAAAAAGTGAGTGGTGTAGCTGCCATTGCCGATGTAAGGACTTTTGCTGTTGCTCAACAACAAAAAATGGGAAATAATAAAGGAATTGTTATGGATGGCAGAGATATTGGTACTACTGTCTTTCCTAATGCTGAAATAAAGCTGTTTATGACAGCAGATAGTGCTATTAGAGTAGAGAGAAGATTGAAGGAATTAACTCCTAAAAATCCTCATATTACTAGGGAAGAAGTGAAAAAAAATCTAGAAAATAGGGATCACCTCGATTCCACAAGAGAAATTAGTCCTTTAAGAAAAGCAGAAGATGCTATTGTACTTGATAATACTAATCTAACTATGGATGAGCAATTGGAATTTGCTCTTCGATTGATTTAATAGGATTTTGAATTTTTTATAATTCTCTACACTTCAAATTCATTCTTAATTTCTTCTATTGTTTTATTAATTGAGTAGAATGATATTAGCTTAGTAATAACATTTTCTACCATCGTGTCTGGACAACTAGCACCACTTGTCAATAATATTTTAATCGGATTCTTGTTGGTTAGAAAATTAGTTGAAGTTGTATTTTCCTTTTTGTGAAAATTATAATGTTCTATTGATGATTGAGACATAATTCTATGTTCTCCATCAATAAAATAAGTAGGTAGTTTTTCTTCACATAATTCAACTAAATGAGAAGTATTACTACTATTATATCCACCAACAACAATTGCCAGATCAGCAACTTGATTTAATAAACCGTAAACGGCAGATTGATTATCATTGGTTGCATAACAAAGGGTATCTCGGGTCTCGGCAAATCTTTCACTAATAGTTTGTTCATTTAACTGATAGTGGTTTAAAATTAACACTTTTAGGTAATCTGCTATCGCCTGCGTATCGCTGGCCAGCATCGTAGTTTGATTTACTACCCCAAATCTTTGAAGGTCCTTTTTAACATCAAAGCCATCAGAATATCTACCTGAAAATTCAATGTAAAAATCACTCTCATTTTTTTCTCCCGTAATGTATTTGCCTAATAAAATAGTTTCCTTCATATCATTGACCACAATAGTAGGAGTATTAAATGCTGCATGTGAAAATGTAGCTCTCGTTTCTTCATGGGTTGGTTTTCCATGGATAATAACACTGTATTGTTTTTGTGCAATCTGTTCACTTCGATTCCAAACTTTTTCTACAAAAGGGCAGGTAGTATTGTACTGCTCGGTTTTAATGCCAATATCTTTTAAAATTTTTTCTATTGCTAAAGTAGTACCAAATGCAGGAATAATAACTACATCATCACTTGTTATTGATTCAAAAGGAATAATTTGCTTCCCATTGGTATCCTGTATAAACTGAATACCTCTATGTTTTAAATCTTCATTTACCTGTGGATTATGAATCATTTCACTTAATAAGAAAATTCTTTTACCAGGATTCTCATCAATCGTCCTAAAGGCAATATCTATTGCATTTTCAACTCCAAAGCATAATCCAAAATGACGAGAAAGGAAAATTTGAATTGGTCCAAAATCAAGTAGGGTAGGACTAAAATCTTTCTTCATTTTGTCCTTTGCTTTTCGACTATTTTTAACAGCAGCTATTAAATTACTTCTATAAATAGCTGGAACATTAAATTGTTTCATAATGATTACAATAACATTGTCAAAGATACAATGTTGTAGTCTATTTTTGTAAGGATGATTTATCAATTATCCAACTTACTTTTGCTAGTCATTTCGCTTTTAAGTTAAAAAAGTAGTTCATTAAAGATGGTATTTTTTTAATATTAATTTATTTAATTCACTCATTAAACAATCTTTTTCTACTATGATATTTAAAAAAGCAGATTGGATCAATAATACAGATGTTTATGAGGTGAATATTCGTCAATATAGTCAGGAAGGTACTTTTAGGGCTTTTGAAAAGCAATTACCTAGATTAAAAGATATGGGAGTTTCCACCCTGTGGTTCATGCCAATTACCCCTATTTCTCAAAAATTTAAAAAGGGTACAATGGGTAGTCAATATGCCTGTAGTGATTATATTTCTATTAATCCTGAATTTGGCAATTTGGAAGATTTTAAATCAACAGTAAAGATTGCGCATGACTTAGGATTTAAAATTATTATTGACTGGGTTGCAAATCATACTGGATGGGATCATGTATGGACGATGAGTAATCCTGAATATTATAAAAAAGATATTGTAACTGGAGATTTCAAAATTGCTTGTGGTATGGATGATATCATTGAATTGGATTACGATAATCCAAGTTTAAGATTAGCAATGATTGATTCAATGAAATATTGGATTACTGAATGTGATATCGATGGATTCCGATGCGATTTAGCATTTTGGGTTAGACTAGATTTTTGGATGGAGGCAAGAACTGAACTTGAAAAAACAAAAACTTTATTTTGGTTAGCAGAAAGCGACCCCTTGGAAAATCCAGATTATTATAATGCTTTTGATGCTTGTTATACTTGGACATGGATGCATCAAACAACGGATTTTTATAATAACCATCAGATTAAAAATTTATTAGATGGTATATTAAATCGATATAATTTAAATGGAAATAAGGAAAATATAAAATTGTGGTTCACGTCTAACCATGATGAAAATAGTTGGAATGGAACTGAATATGAAAAATATGGAGATGCTGCAAAAGCTTTTGCTGTCCATAGTTTTACATGGGAAGGGATACCATTAATTTATAGTGGTCAGGAATTGCCAAATTTGAAAAGATTACAATTTTTTGAAAAGGATTCAATTGATTGGGCAAGAAAATGTGAATTGCATGATTTTTATAAAACTTTATTGAAACTCAGAAAAGAAAATTCTGCTCTTCGAACGAGTGATGAAGAATCAATCACTATTATTTTGCATACAAATTGTGAAAATAACGTTCTAGCCTATCTTAGAAAAAATGGTGAACAAGAAGTATTGGTATTATTAAATTTTAGCAGTCAATTGGTTGAACTTTCCATAATGGATGAACACTTAGAAGGTATTTTTAAAGATGTTTTTGCTGAAACAAATTTTAATTTTACAGAAATTAAATCATTTGAACTTATGCCCTGGGCTTATAAAGTATTTGAAAAATAGTAATTTATAGCAATAATTTATTACAATTTAAAAAGGCGCATTGATTCCAATGCGCCTTTTTAAATTGTAGAAATGTTTTAATCCAATGTTATTGGATAGTCGTATAATCCATCATATCCTGGATAAAATCCACTGATAGTAATGGACTTAGTATTGTTCAAAGCCTTGGTTAAATCTTCTATCGATTTAATATCGGTATCATCTACTTTTACAATAATAAAACCATCTCTCATTCTTGTTTGATCGCTTAAGGCACCATCAGTAATTTTCTTTACCACTACTCCTCCTGGTATGCCATATTCTTTTGCCTTTTTGGGAGCTAAGGTTATGAATTCGGCACCCAATTTTGAGATTGCTGAATTATCACTCTTTACTAAGTCAAAATTTCCTGCTTTGTTTTTTAAAGTAGCTACAATTGTTTTATCTGAGCCATTTCTTGAATATACCACAGTGACTTTATCACTTGGTTTGTATCGAGTAACCAATTCCTGTAATTCAGAAGGAAGTGTTACCGCCACGCCATTAACTGACTTAATGATATCTCCCTTTTTTAATCCAGCATCAGCTGCTCCACTATTAGCAGAAACTTCAGTGATTACTAAACCATCTCCCTTGAAGTTTAAGTTCATTCTTGCTCTTACCTCTTCAGATATATCATTGGTATTGTAAGTAGCCACACCTAAATAACCTCTTTGAACATTGCCATACTTGATAAGATCATCAACTACTTTCTTTACTATGTTAACAGGAATTGCATATGAATAACCTGAATAATATCCTGTTGGAGATGCTATTGCTGAATTAATGCCAATTAACATTCCGTTGGTATTAATTAATGCTCCACCACTATTACCCTGATTAACTGCAGCATCTGTTTGAATAAATGACTCAACGGGTGAGTTAGTCTTGGTTCCTTTATTTAAACCAAGGCTTCTTGCCTTTGCACTTACGATACCAGCTGTAACGGTAGTTTCTAAATTTAAAGGATAGCCTAATGCCAATACCCATTGACCAATTTTTACTTCATCAGAATTCCCATAAAGTAAAAATGGTAATCCTGATTCTTCTATTTTAATTACCGCTAGATCATACGCTGCATCTGTGCCAATAACTTTTGCTTTGTATGATTTTTTATTACTTAAAGTAACATCTAATTCATCGGCATTTTCAACGACATGATTATTGGTAACAATGTAACCATCTGCACTTATAATTACACCAGAACCTGATGCTTTTTGTTCTGGAACATAACCTCTTTGATTGCCAAAAAACTGTTCCATAATATCATCTCCAAAAAAATCACTAAATGGATTTTTAGGACGCTGATTTTTAGGTAAATTATTATTTATTTGCTTTGCATTGGTTTTAGTTTTAATATGAACTACCGTTGGCAAAGCAGCAGCAGCAGATTGTGTAAAATCTACAGCGCCCGGAGGATTAGACATATTACTATCAGTTTGCTTAGCAAATTGATAATTAGAAGGAATTACTCCAGCTTCTTGACCTCCATAAGTATGGGAATTTTGTAAATACTTGTTGTAAGTAAGCATTACTCCAAAAGCAGTAACTGCACTTATAGCAACTGTTAAGAAAATCTGTTTAAATTTCATAATTAATAAAAATTTTTAATCAGTAATAAAATTTACAATAGTCAATTTTCATGCCTTATTTTACAAAGTAACGATGCTATGCCAAAATACAATTTAAGCATAATCATCTTTAACAATTTATTAGGAGCCAATCGTTCAATTTATCTACAATTTAGTTAAAAAATTCAACGTATCAATTCCATCTGCATAATCAATTAATCCAGGTTGCTGTGCCATTCCAAAAGTAATATCTAGCCCAACAATACATTGAATTTCCTGGTGATTCTTTAAATTTTCTAATAATGTTTCTTTATTATTATAAAAACTATAGTTGAGTTGACTAATAGGTGAAAATAAAGAATCATTTTCAACCAATAATGTACTTTCATTGGTCATATAATAACGATTATTCATTAACTGAATAGATAGGTTATAATCGTAATTGTTTTTATATTTATGATGGTCAGAAAAATATTTATACTGGTGAAATGACTTTAATAGGGGGATAAAATCATATTCTTCAGGAACATAAATCTTTGTGACATTTCTACATCCCAATCCGAAAAAAACGTGGATATCATCTGACAATTTTTCCAGTTTTTCGTTTGATTCAGTTCCATCAATAATTGCAATTGAAGTTCGATTTTTGCGAATAATACTAGGGTATTTTGCAAAATATTGCTCAAAATAACGAGCACTATTATTACTTCCAGTAGCTATATATGCATCACAGCCTTTTAATAAACTAGCAAACTGAACATATTGTTTCATTTTACTATCCCAATCATGCATCTTTTGCACCAAATGTTTAAGAAGTTGGTTATCTTTTTCAGATAATTTAATTGTTTGATAATGTCCACTAATGAAAACAGATAAAAAGTCATGAAATCCTACCATCGGAATATTGCCTGCCATCACAATTCCTATATTTTTCGGGGTGGTTGAATCAGTTATTTGATAATCACTAACCCATTTCATCAGATCATTTTCATTTAAATAATGTTCAACTATATTATTGACAGATAATTCGATAAATTCCTTAGTAAACCAACCATTGTGTAAGGAGGCAGTACTCTTTACTAGCTGCCATTCTTCAGAATTAGTGATTAAATATTCTTTGAGTTTGTGTAATATTTCAATTCGATTTTGTAATTTCATCCTTATCTACTTATTTTGTAAGCGAATTTCGCATTAACTTAACTCTAAATCAAAACAAATGGCTATAAAAATAACTGATGAATGTATTAATTGTGGAGCATGCGAGCCTGAATGCCCTAACAATGCAATTTATGAAGGTGGTGTTGAATGGGCCATCGCTGATGGTACTACCGTAAAAGGTTCCTTCACACTTTTAGATGGATCTTCTGTAAATGCTGATCAAAGAAATTCTCCAGTAAGTGCTGATACTTACTATATTACACCTAATAAATGTACTGAATGTCAGGGATTTCATGAAGAACCTCAATGTGCTGCAGTTTGTCCAGTAGATTGTTGTGTTCCAGATGAATTATATAAAGAAACAGTGGATGATTTGATGGCTAAAAAAGCCAAATTGCATATTTAATTTTTTTATTAAAACTTTATTTTACTTGATAGAAAGAAAATGTTCTATTAATTTTCTTTATTGTTTTATATAATTATTTAGCGAGGATATCGAAAGATATGTTCGCTTTTTTATATAAAATATTATTAAAATATTTTATATATGAAAAAAAATCTTGTTTTAATAGTTATTGCAGTTTTTATAGTTATTGCAGTTTTCATAGTAACTATTTCTTGTAATAATAAAAAGAAAATAACTATTCCAATAGACAATTCTTTTTCATTATTGGATACAGATAGATCTTTTTCTAAATTGAGTGAGCAAAAGGGGATTAAATTCGCTTTAATTCAGTATATAGACAGTAAAGGGACATTTCTAAGACCAGGAATTTTACCAATTGTAGGTGGACAAGCTATAAATTATTTGAGTCAATTGGATGAAAATTCATTTAATATGACTTGGGAGCCAAAAGGTGGCACTGTAGCAATCTCGGGTGAATTAGGCTATACTTATGGAATTTATTCTTTAAAACCCAATAATAAAGACACCGTTTTATATGGCACCTACGTAAGTGTTTGGAAAAAACAATCTGATGGAAATTGGAAATTTGTTCTTCAATCCCAAAATGAGGGAATTGAGTAATACAGTATAATAATTTTCCTAATTTTTTCAAATAACCATGTACATGGTACAACCCAAATTTCGTTTCTTTGTAATCTTAATTATTATCAACGAATGAAAAAAACAATTGCATTGGTTACCGGTGGATTTTCTGGAGAAGCTGTTATTTCCTATAAATCTGCCATTACCATTCAAAACAATATGGATCCTGAGAAATGGATTTGTTATTTGATTGATATCTCAAATTCGGGATGGTTTTATACTCAGCCAAATGGAGATAAAGTAGCTGTCGATAAAAATGATTTTTCTATAATAATAGATGGAAATAAAATACAATTTGATGCTGTTCTTATCGGATTACATGGTACTCCTGGAGAAGATGGTAAATTACAGGGTTACTTTGATTGTCTAAATATTAAATACACATCTTGTAGCACTGCCACCTCAGCTTTAACTTTTAATAAGCGTTATACGGTTGCCGTAGCTGCTTTTGGTGGAATTAAAGTAGCAAAATCTCTTCATCTATTTAAAAATTCACCAATTGAAATAAAGGAAATTCTTTTTAATCTTACATTACCGGTTTTTGTAAAACCAAATAACGGAGGAAGTAGTATTGGAATGAGCAAAGTCAATTTTGAAAAGGATTTGCCTCAGGCAATTGAAAAAGCATTTAAAGAGGATAACCAGGTATTGATAGAAGAATTTATAAAAGGAAGAGAATTTACAATTGGTGTTTTCAAATCAAATGGTAAGATCATTGCTTTACCTATCACAGAAGTAATTACTACTAAAGAATTTTTTGATTATGAGGCTAAATATAATGGGGCAAGCCAAGAAATAACTCCTGCAATTTTGGAGGAATCAATTGCTGAAAAAATAAGAATAGCTGCTATAAAGGCATACTCAATTTTTAATTGCAATGGAGTTATTCGGATTGATTTTATATTCGATGAGTCTAGTGGAGAACCTTATATGTTAGAAATAAATACGGTACCTGGACAAAGTGAAGCAAGTATTATACCTCAACAAGTAAAAGCAATGGGGTGGTCTTTACAAGATTTTTATTCTAGCTTAATTGAAGAATGTTTAATTTAATTTCACAACTTTGAGAATGAACATTTTTATAGCTTTTTATTAATTAAATGGTAATTTAACTTAAATTTTTACTGTGTTTAAATTCATTACAAATAAATCTATTTGGGTTAATCTTTTAGCAGCGATTACCTTGGCTATATTGTTAATTTTTTTATTACTTCAATTATTAGGTTGGATTACCAAACATGGAGAATATTTAACTGTTCCAGGCTTAATTGGAAAAGATTATCAGCAATCGATTGTTTTACTTGAAAGTAAAGGATTCGATGTAATCATTCAAGATTCTATTTATAATGATACCATATCCCGCGGAACAATTATTAAACAATTACCCGATTCAAATTCTACCGTTAAAATTAATAGAACAGTTTATTTAACAGTCAATAGATATATTCCTCCAATGGTAATCATGCCTTCCCTACAAGGTAAAAGTTTTGGTTTTGCATTAGAAATTTTAAAAAGAAATCATTTGTTATTGGGAGATACAATTATGAAAGCAGATTTTATGCAGGGTACCATTTTGGAACAAAATTATAAAGGATATAGGATTTCACCTGGAGATAAAGTGCAGTGGGGTAGTAGAATTAGTTTAGTAATTGCTGGTGGGCTAATGGATCAAGAAACTATGGTACCAGATTTGGTAGGTTTGACTTACGGTGAAGCAAAAGCCCAATTAGATTTATTAGGAGTTAATATTGCTGCAATTATTGCTGAAGGTGTAGTTACCGATACTTTATCAGCATTTATTTATAAGCAAAGTCCTGAAACAATGGATGAAGAAAAAAGACCTTTATTTATTCGTTCAGGTCAATTAATGGATTTATATATTTCATCTGTTAAAAAATCACCCATAGATACTGTTCAATCACGCATAAAATAAAAAAATGATAACCATATCAATCGAGGAATTAAATGACAGAATGAATGCAGGAGAGAAATTAAATATTTTAGATGTTAGGGAACCTCATGAAAATTCTGAATTTAACATTGGCGGAATATTGATTCCTCTTGGACAAATCCAATCAATGCAATTAGATGAAATTGAAAACTTAAAAGATCAGGAAGTTATTGTTTATTGCAGAAGTGGTAATAGGAGTGGACAAGCTTGTTTAATACTAGCCGCAGCTGGATTTTCTAATGTGAAAAATTTAACTGGAGGGATGCTTCTTTGGAGAGAAAAATTTCAACTCTAATTTACAAACTAATATTTATCCCCAACATGCCATTCAAAGGGGCCATTGGAAAATAATAATTTTCAGTAGTTAATTCTCCGTATATATAACTGAAAGTATATCCATTAGATTCATACTTTTTGCTAAAAATATTGTTTAATTGTCCAATGAATCGTACCTCTTTTAATATTTTGCATTTCAATAAGTAGCTTACTTTTATGTCCTGAACATAATATGAATTTAGACTTCTGCTATTTTTCCCAGTATTATCCAAATATTGCTTGCTAACATATTTGTTAATTAAACTTATTTCTCCATCCTTGAATGGAATAAAATTAATTGTACTTCCTGCTACTAAAGAAGGTGATAATAACAAAGTTGATTTTTTGTAATGATTAGTAATTTGTCCTCCATTATCATAATCATCAATAAATTCTGTAAAATCCTTCACCTTATTTTCACTCAGCGTTATATTTGCATCAATATTGATCCATTTTGCTAAAATTACGTTTGATTGAATTTCTATTCCAGTTCGATAGCTTTTCGAAATATTAGTTCTAGTATATGCTCCTACATCATTTATTTTACCAGTTAATACCAACTGGTCTTTATAATTCATGTAATAAAAGTTAACACCGTAAGAAATTTTTTTATTTTTTCTCTCGATCCCCCATTCAAAATCCTGTAATTTTTCAGCCTTTGGTTGCAATGATTTACCAGCTTCAAAATCATCTCTGTTAGGCTCTTTTGAACCCAATGCAAAAGACAAAAAGGCTTGCCAGCCATCTTTGAAATAGGTTAAACCAGCTTTTGGATTTAAAAAATTGTAATTCGTTTGAATCATTAGATTTGGATTGTCTCTAAATCCATTAATAGTATAATCAACATTTCTAAATTGAATGTCAATGAAACTTTGAAAATGTTTAAATAACTGCTGAGTCCATTTTGTATAAACTGAAAAATCATTTTTATAGGCTGTATGGTTGTACCATTGATAATTAGAATTAACTATTGGCTGTACCTTGGTCCAATTAACTTTCCCGAAATGTCTACCGTCATACTTATTAAATCCTCCTCCAATGGTTAGTAAAGATTTATTTTTATTGTGTTGAACCGAAAAAATAGTTCCATAAAAATTATTATCAAGCCACAACTGCCTAATTAAATCAGTTTGGGTAATTAATAAACTACCAGATTGGTAATCTGCTATTCCGTAATTGGAGAGATTTTGATTGGCTTTATACTGTTCATAATATCCAGAACCTTTAGTTAGAAATACTGCTACATTAGATTTCCAATAATTACTTATTTTATTATTGTAAAAAAGTTGGTAATGAGTTTGGGTATAATTATCAGTCTCATTATCATATGGATTGTCTGGATGCTCTTGTCCTGCCGAATTATAGGTCCTATTAATTTTCAACTTACTTTTTGGTATTCCATACCATGTTTGATAAGTTTTTTCTTTTCCTGAAAAAATATTTAAACGCAGAGATGAATTTTTTTCAATAAAGGCAGTGCTAAAATAAAATGACCTAAGGTTAGATGAAGCCCTATCAACATAGCCATTACTACTGATTCTACTTAACCTTCCATCAATAGTGAAATGTTTTTTTAATATTCCTGTACCAAATTTTATAGTATTTTTTAATGTATTATATGAACCTATGCTGTTATTTAATTCAGCATAAGAGGAGTCATTCACTTCATTGGTAGAAAGATTTACACTAGCGCCAAAGGCTCCAGTACCATTGCTACTAGTACCCACACCTCTTTGAATTTGAATACTATTTACAGAGGATGAAAAATCTGGTAGATTTACAAAAAATGTCCCTTGACTTTCCGCATCATTATATGGGATTCCATTTAAGGTAACGTTAATTCTTGTACCATCGGTACCTCTTATTCTAATACCCGTATAACCTATTCCATTTCCTGCATCAGAATTGACAACCACAGATGGTGTTTGGTTTAATAGAAAGGGTAGGTCTTGGCCGAGATTATTGCTTTCAATTACTTTTTTATTTAAATTAACTTTTGAAAAAGGGTCTCTATCGCTAGCTCTTATTGAATTTACCTCAATTGACTGGAGATATAAAGTATCTTTTAACTTAAATTGTTGTTGAGCATGAGCTAATAAAGACAGATTAATTAATACAGTTAGCATTAAACATTTCATTTCAAAAAATTTAAAGCTGAAATCTGGAGAGGAGAATAAATCGTACAAGAAAATACCAACAAATAATAGAATGGTGGTTGCATTTCTCCCTTCGCAAGTATTATCTTGAGCAGGTTATACGGGTTTTATCTCAGCCTCTCTAAAAGAAGCACCCCGGAAATTCAGAAGATGAAAAAGAACATAATTATATCTACGAAGGTAGGATAATTAAATTAACCAAGTTTATTTTCAAGATCTAGGTGAAAAATTATTTTATAAATGCAATGGTTTTACTACCATTTCAATTTTCTTTAGATATTGTTCCACATTCATCTCTAAATAATTGGTTATGAACTAGTATAGTCGTTCTAAAATGAAAATTGTTTGGCAGTAAGTCTAAAAACTATTACTTTTGCACCGCGAAGTAGAGCAGCGGTAGCTCGTCGGGCTCATAACCCGAAGGTCAGAGGTTCGATCCCTCTCTTCGCAACTAACACTGGGCTCATTTTGAGCCCTTTTATTCTTAGCAGAAATTTAGCTAATGAATTTGATTATCTCCTCCATACTGTCAATCTGCATGCGATAATCAAAGTCATTTATTCAGACTTAATTTTTATAAAACAAGCATGAAATCAGGATTCGTTAATATTTTTGGGAAGCCCAATGCAGGTAAAAGTACCTTGTTGAACGTACTGATGGGTGAAAAATTGGCTATTGTTTCGCATAAAGTTCAAACTACTAGACATCGAATTAAAGCTATACTTACTGACCCTGAATATCAGATTGTTTTTTCCGATACCCCAGGCATCATTGAACCGAAATACAAGCTTCACGAAAAAATGATGCAAGCAGTTAAAGGAAGTTTAGAAGATGCTGATTTAGCTCTTTTAATCACTGATGCAAGAGAAATCCCGGATGAAAGTCATGCTATTTTTACTTTTCTCAATCTAAAAGCACCTGCATTGGTAGTCATTAATAAGATCGATGGGGTAAGTGATGATGATATTAAAACGACTGTAAACTTTTTTAAATCCCAAAGCTATTGTAAAGATGTGGTGCTTATTTCAGCACTTAAGAAAAAGGGGATTGATAATTTATTGCAGATAATTATTGGTTTATTACCCGAAGGACCTGCTTTTTATGAAGGCGATGATATCAGTGATTTGCCTACCAAATTCTTTGTAAGTGAATTAATAAGAGAAAAAATATTTTTACTCTATGGAGAGGAAATACCCTATCATGCTACAGTTTTAGTACAGGAATTTAAAGAAAAATCTACCTTAATAAAAATAGGGGCTGAAATTATCGTACAACGTGACACTCAAAAAGGTATAATATTAGGTGAGGGCGGTAAAATGATTAAACAGTTAGGTACCCTTGCTAGAAAGGATATTGAAGAGTTTTTAGACAGCAAAGTTTTTTTAGAGTTGTTTGTAAAAGTTAGACCTAAATGGAGAGACAATGAAATGCAATTAAAAGAATATGGGTATTAATTATTTAATCAATACCTAAAATAGAATACTAAGGATAATTAAGTTATCAATTTATTTAAATCAATTATCAATTTACAATGAGTTTTACAGTCGCAATAGTAGGAAGGCCAAACGTGGGAAAAAGTACTTTCTTTAATAGAATGTTAGAGCAAAGAAAAGCAATCGTTGATGATGTCAGTGGAGTTACTCGTGATCGTCAATATGGAGTTGCTGAATGGAATGGTAAATTTTTCAATGTAGTTGACACAGGAGGATTTGTTCCAAAAAGTGAGGATATTTTTGAAAAAGAAATCCGCAAACAAGTATTGATTGCTTTAGAAGAAGCAGATGCAATTATTTTCATGGTAGACGTGGCTACAGGAATTACTGATTTAGATGAATCCATGACCCAATTATTACGTAAAACTTCGAAACCTGTATTTCTTGTGGTTAATAAAGTTGATAACCATGATCGACTACTTGAGGCTTCGGAATTTTATAGTCTTGGTATAGAAAAAATACATTTTCTTTCTTCTATCAGTGGAACAGGAACTGGTGATCTCCTAGATGAAATTACAGAATTAATTATAGATAAAACAGAACAAATTGATGAAGACCAACTTCCTAAATTTGCTATTATAGGTCAACCAAATGTTGGGAAATCTTCTTTATTAAATGCGTTAACAGGGCAGGAGCGAACCATCGTTAGTGATATTGCTGGAACAACACGCGACACTATTCATACACACTATAATCTCTTTAACAAAGAATTTATATTAATTGATACAGCAGGAATAAGGCGTAAAGCAAAAGTGAATGAGGACCTAGAATTTTATTCTGTTATAAGAGCAATAAAAGCGGTAGATGAAGCAGATGTATGTATGTTATTATTAGATGCTGAAAAGGGTATTGCTGCGCAGGATCTTTCAATTTTTGCAATGGCAGTAAAAAAAGGAAAAGGAATTGTGGTATTGGTTAATAAGTGGGATGTGATGCCAAAAGAAACCAATACTGCTAGAGATTACGAACTAGAATTGAAAAAAAGATTTGCTCCTTTTACTGATTTGCCAATCATTTTTATATCGGCTTTGGAAAAAACTAGAATTTTTAAAGCGATGGAATTGGCTTTAGAAGTTTATGATAATCGCAGACAGAAGATTGCTACTTCAAAGTTGAATGACATTATGCTCAAAGCAGTTGAAGCTTATCACCCACCAGTGGTAAGAGGAAATCAAGTTAAAATTAAATATGTAACCCAATTGCCTGTAGTAGTTCCGTCATTTGCATTTTTTTGTAATTATCCAGATGATGTAAAGACACCCTATAAAAATTATCTAGAAAATCAATTGAGATTAAAATTTAAATTAACAGGAGTACCCGTAAGAGTATTTTTTAGGAAAAAATAAACCGATTTACTCATGATTAATAATTTCGATTGACATCGAAATTTTCTAACTCTTTTACTACTTCATTTAAAAAAATACTCCCAAGTGAACCATCAATAATTCGGTGATCATAACTTAGAGATATGTACATCATATGTCTAATGGCAATGCTGTCTCCATGGGATGTTTCAATTACCATAGGCCTCTTTTTAATTACCCCTATTGCCATAATAGCAACCTGTGGTTGATTAATTATTGGAGTTCCCATTATACTGCCAAATGTTCCAATATTGGTTAATGTGAAAGTTCCATCAGTAGTGTCATCTGGTCTTAGTTTTCCAGCTCTGGCTGAATTGGCTAATCCGTTTACCTGTTTAGTTAAGCCAACTAAATTTAATTGGTCCGCATTTTTAATAACTGGCACAATTAAATTTCCATCTGGCAAAGAAGTAGCCATTCCAATATTTAGATTCTTCTTAATAATAATTTTGTCTCCAACAACTGAACTACTTAATAATGGATATTTTTTAATTGATTTTACAATTGCTTCAATAAATAGTGGAGTGAACGTAATTTTTTCACCTACCCGAACCTCAAAATCTTTTTTAATTTTCTCTCTCCAATGTACCATATTGGTTACATCACATTCAGCGAAACTTGTTACATGGGCACTAGTATTTTGACTTTCAACCATATGATGAGAAATCAACTTTCTCATTCTATCCATTTCTATAATTTCTACATTAGACTTAGAATCATAATTGATAGACGCTGGAGGAATAATTTCTTCTTTGGGTGTATAATTTACCTCCGGGTTGAAATTACTATTGTATGTAGAATTAGAATTATCTAAATTCAATTGGTTGCCTTTACTCGCTACATAGGTTAGAATATCTTTCTTACTTACTCTTCCATCCTGACCAGTACCTATGATATTTTCCAATTCAGCCATACTGATACCTTCTTGCTGGGCAATATTAATTACTAGAGGAGAATAAAAACGAACCGTATCATTATCAAAACTTTTTTTAAAGGTTTCACTTTCTGCTGGAGGGTAATAAGGCACATCCGTTTCAACTGGTTCCTCATAATATAAATTGCTATTATTAGAGGGTAAAATATCCTTTTCAGAAATATTTAAGCGCTCACCAACCATTATAGTTGCGATAACTGCGCCAATAGGGACTATATCATTTTCTTGATATTTAATTTCTTGAATTACACCTTTAACAGGTGAAGGTATTTCACTATCAACTTTATCAGTTGCTATATCTAAAATAGTCTCATCTTCTTCTATAGTATCACCTGGTTTTTTATGCCACTTTAAAATAGTAGCTTCCATGATACTTTCCCCTAATTTTGGCATTATCAAATCAACTAAAGCCATATTGAAATTTGTAATTTTAATATAATAAGTAGCAATTTAAACAAAGGTGATGTTTAAATTGATTTTATTAATACTTAAAGATAATTATTTCCCCTTATACTAATCAAAAGTTACTTACCCATATAATTAATTTTATAAATATGATTGAAGGGTAGTAATTTGTAGTAAAAAAATCAAGTAAAATTATTATCGGCTGGAAAGGATAAATTTCCTAAGCATATTAAGAGCAAATGTAGCAGTAAGTTCAATATTTCTTGTTCGATCAAAATTAAAAGTGAATTTTTCAGTAACAATTTGTTCAAAATTACCAACAGCTATCCAAACAGTACCCACCGGTTTGTCTTTCATTCCTCCATCAGGCCCCATTATACCTGATACAGCAATTGTAAAATCAGTTTTAAGGGTATTTAGAGCTCCTTTTGCCATTTGAATAACTACCTCCTCACTAACTGCTCCTTTTAATTCTAAAACAGAATGATTAACGTCTAATAGTGATTCTTTTGCTTTGTATGAATAACTTATAATACTTCCACTATAGTAAGCAGAAGCACCCGATTTTTGAGTCAATAGATGGGCAATATATCCACCTGTACAACTTTCAGCAGTCGAAATAGTTTGATTTTTAGCTTTTAATAGATTTGCTACCACTTGCTGCATGGGCTCATCTTCATTGGTAACTAAATAATCTTTAACTAATTCTTGTAGTTTAATAAAGTAGAGTTGAATTTCATCTTCTGTAGAATGTATTTCTGAACCAGACGAGGATAAACGCAAACGAACCATACCATAATTTGGAAGATAAGCAAGCTTAATATGTTTTGGAAGCGCTTTTTCAAAATCTTCAATCATATCAGCTATATAACTTTCTCCCACACCAGCGGTCAATAAAGTACGGTGTGCAATATGAGGAAATTGAAAGTAATTATTCAAAAGAGGAATTACATCATCTTGCATCATTCCTTTCATTTCATGAGGCACTCCTGGCATACTTACAAATATTTTACCTCCTTTTTCGAACCACATTCCTGGAGCAGTACCTCTTTTATTCAATAAAACCTTACAATTATCTGGTACCTCAGCTTGTTTTAGATTTCTTTCTATTATTGGTCGCTTAAGTATGTTGGTGAAAATATTGATAACATTTTGAAGAGCTCCATCATCTACTATCATTTTCCCTGAAAAATATTTACAAAGAAGTGGCTTAGTAATGTCATCTGCCGTAGGACCTAAACCTCCTGTAATTAAGATTATATCTGCATGTTTACTTTCTTCATCTAAGGCTTTCCAAATTTCATCCCAAACATCTCCAACCGCTATGCGTCTAGCTACCCTTATCCCTGATCTATTTAATAGTTGAGCCATCCAAGCACTGTTAGTATCAATAACTTGACCTATCAGTAACTCGTCTCCAATAGTGATAATGCTGGTTTGTATCATGAAAAATGGATAGATTTAATTCTCAAATTTAATATAAAAATTTCATTGATAAATTTACAAATTACAATAGATCATTTTTTTTAGTTGAATTATTTAAATGAAATTTAAATTTTAGTAATTTAATGAAGCTAGCTTACCAACAATTAAAAGTACAATTTAGAAGGATTGATATTTAATAGTATATTTATAAAAATAAAAAAAATGAAAGATCAAAACTTTAAAAATCATATTAAATTAGTACCATTATTTCATGGGGTAACAGGTCTTTTATTATTGATAGGTTTTATAAGTTCCTTAGTAAATTTTATTCGTTCTATTTATTTTGATGGTAAGTTCTTGGAGGCTAGTATTTTATTATTGTTATTTGTTATAGCTTTTATGTTTTTTTGGTTTATTAGAACATTTGCCTTAGGTGCGCAGGACAGAGCGATCCGTGCAGAAGAAAACCTGCGATATTTTAGTCTTACTGGTAAATTATTAGATAGTAAAGTAACATTAAGGCAAATAATAGCACTTCGATTTGCGCCAGATGAGGAATTTATTGAGTTAGTGGAAAGAGCATTAAAAGAAAATTTAAAACCGACATCAATAAAGCAGTCTATTAAAAATTGGAAACCAGATTACAGTAGGATATAAGATTTATTCAAAATATTTTTCAAGTTTTAATCTAAGGGCAGTAGGTATTTCACATCTTTTCATTTCTTTCGCTTCCATAAAATATAAGGTTACATCACCTATATTTATAAGATCTCCATTTTCATTGAAAATTTCTGAATGAAAAACAATTTTGTGATGAATAGGTAATTCTTTTAATGAAGTCTTAACTGTAATCAGATCATCATATTTAGCAGGACGTAAGAATCTACTATGAATATCTACAACAGGCATAATAATTCCCATCGCCTCAATGTCTTTATATGTAAAACCTAATTCTCTAATCGCCTCACCTCTACCTATTTCATAAAACTGAGCATAATGCCCGTGGTAAACGACCCCCATCTGATCAGTAAGCGCATAATGAATCCTTATTTTCGTTTCTGTCGTATACAAATTGTGACATTTTAGTAGTAAGTGTAACTATTTATGTAATCAATATTTTAAAAAAATACATTATTTGCTAATCATGCTATCTACACTTACTCTGCCAGGCCCCAAAAATAATAAGACGATATAGCTAGTTAAAAACAAAGTATCAATTTCTCCTTTACCAAAAACTTCTCCATGATGTACTTGAAACAAAGCAACACACATAGTAATAATTAAGGGAATTACAGATAATCTTGTAAATAACCCTAGAACTAAAAAAAGTGAACAGAAAAATTCAGCAAAAATTACCAAGGTGAGAGAAAAAGTACTACCAATTCCCATAAAATTTAGAAAAGTATTATGGATTGAGCTAAAGCGAAGTAATTTATCATAACCATGAGCCATCATTAAAAAGCCAATGCCAAGTCTTAAAAATAACATCGCGGCAGAAAAGGCTCCTGCACTGTACTTGATAGATAATAGTCTTTTCATTGATAATAATTTAGTTAGTTAAAAGTAAAGTTAAATAATAAATATTTGTCATTTTATTAACAGTTTTTCAAAAGCAATTTCGTTTTGATTGATTCAGTTATCCACTTATTAACAAAGCGACACAATTGATGAAAAATCAATTAGCAATATAGTTAATTTTACAACATTCATAAAAATGACCGTTATAATAAATACAATGAAGCAATCATTCACCTTGCTATTTTTATCTTTATTATTTTCTATATCTTCTTTTTCACAATTAAGCCATTCCTTTACCGACAGAGAGAAGATGTTTAAAGAAGCCAGTGAACTTTTTAAAAATCAACAATTTGCGGTAGCTTATCCCATATTGCAAGAATTGAAATTGCACTATAGTCAAAATACAAATGAATATCCTGAATACTTGTTAGATGATTTAGATTTTTTTTATATAGTAACAGGCTTGAAATTAGGTATTACAATAGCAGAAAATCAATCTATTGAATATTTGAATTGGATTTTAAATAGTCCAAGAAAAGAACAAATGAATTATCATTTGGGACAATTTTATTTCAAGAAGAATGATTTCCAAAAATCACTGGAAAATTATAAGGCTGCCGGTTTAAATAATTTAAACAATGATGAAATAGGTAATGCTAAATTTGAAATGGCATATTGTTACTTTAACTTAAAAATGTTAAAGGAAGCAAAGCCGCTGTTTAATGAGATACAGCAATTAACTGAAAGTAAATATTACATTGCTGCAAACTATTATTATGGATTCATTAGTTATTATGATCATTTATATGATCAGGCATTGAAGTCATTTAAAATAGTTGAAAAAGCTGAAGATTATAAAAATATTGTTCCTTATTACATTGCAGAGATTTATTATTTTCAACAGAAAAAAGATGCTTCCCTTAAATACTCAGAAAGTATTATTAACAAAAATGAATTATACTATGCAAATGAATTAAATCAGTTAGTGGGACAAATCCATTATGAAAAAGGATCTTATATTAAAGCACTTCCACTTTTGGAGAGTTACATAAAAAATTCTACAAAAGTTAGTAAAGAAATAATCTATGAATTAAGTTTCTGTTATTATAAAAATAATCAACTTGATAAAGCTATAGATGGTTTTAAACAATTAAGTAGTGTTAGTGATTCATTAGGACAAAATAGTATGTATTTATTAGGAGATTGTTACTTACGTACAAATCAAAAAATGAATGCAAAAAATGCCTTCCAATTTTGTGCAAACAATAGTAATAACAAATTGCAACAAGAAATTTCACTTTTTAATTACGCGAAGCTATGTTATGAGTTAGGTTTTCAGGATATAGCGCTTAAAGAACTGAAATTTTATATTTCTACTTATCCTTCTTCTTCTAATTACACTGAGGCTATTGAAATTATAGTTAATTTATTTGATCAAACAAATAATTTTACCGATGCTTTACTGTTGTATGAATCCTTTAAAAAGCCAACTACTTTAATGCAAAAGGTTTATCCACGTATACTCTATGGAAGGGCAGTTGAATATATAAATGATCAGCAATTAAATAATGCAGAAGTATTATTAAATAACATCTTGTCTCTGCCAGTATCAAAAGTATCTCCATTTGCAAATTTTTGGAAAGGAGAAATTGCCTGTCAAGAACAAAAATATGATGAGGCAATTCGATTGCTAACTAAATATTTACAAAGTGGTGCTGGTACCCAAGGTGAAGCAAATCCAATTACTGCAAAATATAATATTGGGTTTTGTGAGCTCAAAAAGGAAAATTATAAGCAGGCATTATTCTATTTTGAATCAATAGCTAAATCAACTAATCAATCAACATCTTTGCAACAAGATGCTTATGTAAGAACTGGTGATTGTCACTTTATGTTAAAAGAATTTGATAAAGCAAATATTGTTTATGAAAATATAATTAATAATGCTTTACCACAAAGTGATTATGCAATGTTTCAAAAAGGATTAATAGCTGGGATAAGAGGGGTAGAAGTTAAAATTTCAATTCTGAAAGAATTAATTATAAAATACCCAAATAGCAATTTGATTTCCAATGCAAATATAGAAATTGCATCAACATTCATGTCAGATGAAAAATTTTCAGAAGCCATACCATATCTTACTAATATACTTAATTCTTCTTCTGTAGAAGGTCTAAAACCATCTGCATTTCTTAAACTTGGTCTTAGTTACTATAACATGAATAATAATAATAAATCTTTAGAATATTATCAACAATTAATAAAATTTTATCCTCAGTCATCCGAAGCAGACGAGGCATTAGAAACTGTTCGAAATATATACGTTGAAGAAAATAAAACTGACGAATACGTTGATTTTATGCGCAAAAATGGTATAAATATTTCCTTTACTGAAGCTGATTCACTTGCTTTTTCATCTGCAGAATTAAAATATAATTCAAATGATTTTTCATCTGCTACTATTAGCTTTAATAATTATCTTTCTAAATATCCTAATGGTAGTTATTATTTACCTGTAAATTTTTTGTTAGGAGATTGTTATACAAAAAGTAAAGAATTGGATAAGGCGCTAGTAAATTATACAAATGTTATTAAGAAGGGGTATAGTAAGTATTATGAAAGTGCATCTTTATTCTCTGCAAGAATTAATTATTTTGAATTAAAAAATTATTTAAATGCTAAGATCAATTTCACTTCATTGTTAGAATCTACTAACAGTCAGGATAATCAATTGGAAGCTTTGAGAGGTTTAGTACGTTGTAACTACCAGCTTAAAGATTATGTAACTGCCAATGAAGTTGCTAATAAATTACTCCTTCAAAAAGGAGTAAGTACTGATGATAAATCAATAGGTTTTTTAGTTTTAGGCAAGTCTCAGCAAGTAAATGCTGATTATCTATCTGCAATCTCATCTTTTAAATCTTGTATGTTAATTAATAAGTCTTCATGGGGTGCAGAATCAAGGTATGAATTAGCGAACTGTTATTTTTTATCTGGTAATTATTCTGATGCTGAAAAAGCTGCCTTGGCAACTATTAAGGAAACAGGTAATTATGACTTTTGGCTTACAAAATCTTACATTTTAATAGGTGATATTTATTTGCAGCAAAAAGATTATTTTAATTCAAAAGCAACCTATCAAAGTGTTTATAAGAATTCGGTAATAACAGAACTTAAAAATGAGGCGAAATTAAAATTTGATAAGGCTGCACAAGAAGAGAAATTGAATTCAAAAGTTAAATAATTTTCCTTTTGCTATTATTTTAGTTCAAAATAATTATCAATAATTTATTAAAATTATGAATGTTAAATATTTTCAATTCGGTATCTTGTTTTTTTTGTTTTACTATCCTGTTTATTCACAAAAAGATACATCAAAAAAACAGGTTATTGATATTATTTCCAGCTTTAAGCCTGTAATCCGAAACACTTCTAAAGTGAATTTTTCTGCTACTTACTTATCTTCTGATTCCTCTAAATATTTAGCTCCTTATAATATTCCATCATTAAATTTATTTTTTGTTTATAAACCTATTTCCTTACAACCTTTGGCTTTAAACATGGATTCCGTTTTGGATTTAGGTATAAGGAATTTCTTAAAAATTGGATACGGCAATCTATCTAATCCGTTTGCTAAAGCTAATTTTAATTTTGGCAATGGAATAAACAGTTTGATCAATTTATCAGCTAATTACTTCTCATCAAAGGGTTCAATTAAAAATCAAGATTATTCGCAATTTAAAGCTAATTTAAATGGAAGTTATTTTTCAGCATCAAACGAAATATTTGGCAAACTAGGATTAAATCTTCAGGATAATTACTTTTATGGTTATGATCACTCAGTCTTGAACTACAGTAAGCAGGATGTTTTACAACGCTTTGATGAAATCCAGGGTTTGGTAGGAGTAAAAAATAAAGTAGTAAATGATTTAGGAATTAACTATTCACCTTTTCTTCAAGTGACATTATTTAATAATTATCTGAAATTAAAAGAAAATTCTTTCAAATTCGTAGTTCCTGTTGAAAAGTCTTTAGGAGAAACTTATTCTGTTAAACTTTCTGTTAAGACTGATATAAATTCTTATTCTTCCAAAAATTCAATAGAAGATATTCATTTTAATAACACAATATTTCAGTTGACTCCCGAATTTATTTATAATAATAAATTATTAACTGTTCATGGAGGATTGAGTCCTTCTTGGGATAATGGTCAATTTTTACTTCTTCCTAATTTCTATGGTCAAGTAAAAATAAATGATCTTCCATTGAAGCTCCAATTCGGTTATACCGGTCAATTGATAAGTAATAGCTACCGGAATTTATCTTTAAACAACCCTTATTTAATTCCTTTCACTAGACAGCAAAATACTAAAGAAAAAGATTTATTTTTCGGAATAAAATCATTTTCTGGAAGTCATATTAGTTATAGTGTTAAATTTAGCTATCTACATTACAATAATCTTCCTCTTTACATCAATGACACTATTAATGATAATAAGTCATTTTTAATAAGTTCGGAAAGTGAAATTAATAATCTTCAATTCAAGGCTGATATTAGCTATGTTATCAGTGACCAGTTTGCTCTCACCAGTTCAATGACTTATAATGGATTTTCAGATTTAAAAGATAACCAGAAACCATGGGGGACCATACCATTTGAATTTATCAACTCTTTTCGCTGGCAAGCCACGAATAAATTTATATTTAAATCTGATTTTAAATTTTTCACTGGTGCACCATTTTTGTTAAAATATAATATTGATAAATCCATCTCAAATGGAGCTGATTTAAGTATGGGTGCGGAATATTCAATTAATAAGAAATTCAGTGCTTGGATAGATATCAATAATATTTTTAATAATAAATATGAACGTTGGCATAATTATCAAGTGTATGGAATAAATATATTAGGTGGTTTTATTGTAAAATTTTAATATATTACTTTGATAAGAAAACCAATTATAAATTAATACTATCTTTGTAGTAGATAAATCAATATGTATAAAACAATAGCTTCTTCCCTTTTTTTACATAAAAAATGTTCGATAAATGGCATTGGTACATTGTCAATGGTACCTCATTCCGCTTTAATTGATTTTTTGACTAACCGCATACAGGCACCCACCTTTAGAATTGAATTTATTCCAAATTCAAATGAAATTAATTTATTATCTGAATTCATTGAGGTTAGTAATTTCATTAAAAATAAACTTGAAAATGATGGTTCTGTTTTACTAGACGGAATTGGGACTTTCACTAAATTTTCAAATGGTAAATTAGATTTTTATCCGATCACAATAGATCCAATTTTTATTCCTGTTATTAATGCTGAGAAGACTATCAGAGAGGAATCGGTTCCAGATATTTTAAAAGAAGATATTCAGCAAACAACCGTTATTGAAATGGATGAGTATGTTAATACAAATGAAACAACTTTTGAGCGTTGGAAAATATCAGCAATAGTTCTATTTTCTATTAGCCTCTTAATAATAATAATTTATATAACTCAAAGAGGCATTAATTTATTTGGTAATATAAGTGGTTTCTAAATTGTTTTTTTATAAAGCTTAATTAATTGTTATTTCAAAAACTTTTGGCCAACGTTTTCCCGTAATGTAAATCTTTTTATTAGCACTATCCCAGGCTATTCCATTTAAAACTTCTTCCTCATCTAGCTGATATCCTTTTGAGTATTGTTTTATTAAACCTGGGAGGTTGATACTCCCAATTACATGACCATTCGAAGGATCAATTTTAATTATATAATCACTACCATATATATTTGCAAAAATATTTCCATCAATTAATTCAAGTTCGTTAATAGACTTAATTGGTCCAATATTGTCAGTTATTTGTTTGGTAGTTTTGATACTACAGTCCTCAGGTTTAACAAAGTACAAATTTGCTGAACCATCACTAATAATTAATTCAGTTTCATTATGGGTAATTCCCCAGCCTTCGTAAGGCCAATTGAAAGTTTTAATGGGCTGATTAATATTTTTAATATCATAGACATTAATTTGATGATTTTTCCATGTTAGTTGATAAATTTTATCTTTAAAAATGGTAATTCCTTCACCAAATATTTCTGTAGTTCCCATCATATGTTTTTGAATAACTTTTCCAGTTTGAATTTCAGCTATTCTAATAGATGAATTGATATAATCTCCGGTTCCTTCATAGAATTTACCATTATAAATTTCAAGACCTTGAGTATATGCACTAGTATCGTGGGGGTATATTGCCGTAATATTATATGGTATATTTACCGGTGCAGAAATTCCAATTGAAACAGAACCATTATCTACCGACTCATTAGTTTTGGTTGAATTATTACAACTTACAGTAAATAAAATAAAGATTAAATATATATGACGAATCATTGGAATATCAAATTTTAAAACAAAATTACTAAACAAAATATGTTTTTATCAAAATTTTAAAGGTTTGATCAAATGTCACCTTGTTTCAATCATAAGTATTGGATTAAATTAATAATTTAAATATTTTATCGATGTATTTTAATAAATAGAATAAATAAATTTAAGAAAAGCATATTAATTGTTAAATTCAGTAAAATACACTCTTTAAATATTATAATACTAAAGCTTGTTGTCAATTTTGTTTATATTTAATAAGGCTTTTCACAGTATCTAATAAAATTATTAATATATAATTCGTACTTAAATTAAAATTCAATGAAAAAAATATTTTTATTTCAAATTATTACAGTCTTTTTATATGGAAATATAACTGCTCAAGGTATTGGTGGATTATTAAAAAAGTCTACTAGTAAAGATTCTTCTGGTAAATTAGGTATTAGTAAATTATTTTCTAAATCTTCATCCAACAGTTTAAGTAATGATGATATAATATCGGGTTTAAAAGAAGCTCTTCGCGTAGGTACTGACAGTAGTTGTAAAAAATTAAGTATTTCTAATGGTTTTTTTGGTGATGATGCTATTAAGATTTTAATGCCAAAGGAGGCCCAAAATGTTGAAAAACAACTTCGTTCTGTTGGACTTGGTAATTTAGTTGATAAGGCCATACTTTCGATGAATAGAGCTGCAGAAGATGCTGCTAGTGGAGTAGGGGATATATTTTGGACTTCGATTAAAAAAATGAGTATTCAAGATGGAGTTCAAATTTTAAATGGAAACGATTTTGCTGCAACTTCCTATTTACAGAAAACAACCACAACAGAATTAACTCAAAAATTTAAACCAGTTATAGATGCATCCCTAATTAAAACAGATGCTACGAAATACTGGAACGATGTATTTTCAAATTATAATCGATTCTCAAAAGACAAAGTTAATCCAGATCTTACTGCCTATGTTACCGAAAAGGCATTGGCTGGATTATTTTTAAACATAGGCTTACAAGAGCAAAAAATTCGCAAAGATCCTTCAGCTCAAGTTACGGGAATTCTAAAAAAGGTATTCGGAGGTGATAAAAAGTAAATTACTTATTTAGAGTAAATCAATATTTTGAATAGATTTAAAGGCTTTTCCGATAGAGTCAATAATATCACTTGCTATCAATGATTCTTGAGATATCATTTTAGCAGCTATATCTCCAGCTAAACCATGAAGGTAAATTCCTAAGATGCAGGCATTCTTTGATGTATAACCTTGAGCTAATAATCCAGTAAGTATGCCAGTCAATACGTCTCCACTGCCTGCTGTTGCCATTCCTGCATTACCTGTTGAATTAAAGTAACAATCTCCATCGGAAAAAACAGCTAGAGTATAATGTCCTTTTAAAATAATACTACAATTTAGTTCAATCGCTTTTCGTTGCGCTAGCTTCATTCTTTCAAAATCATTGGATGTTTTACCAAATAATTTTTCAAATTCTCCAGTATGAGGAGTAAGAATGATAGGAATTTTAAATTTTTTAGATAATACTATTTTTTCTTTAGAAAGCATAGTAAGACCAGTTGCATCTATCACCAGAGGTATGGTATAATTATTTAATAAACTATTTAGTAACTCTTTATTTATTTCTAAAATATCAAGACCAGGTCCTATAGCTATTGCTGATTTTTTATTTGAAATAATCTCCAAATTATTTTCAGTGGTAGTAATAGCTTCTGGCAAGGCTATTTGTACAATTGATTGAGTATTTTCATGCGTATGTAAAGTAACTAATCCTGTTCCAGCTCTTAAGCAAGCCTTTGCACAAAGTAATGCTGCACCCATCATATTTTTACTTCCAGCAAAAAGTAAGCAATGTCCAAAATTGTATTTGTGAGTAAATTGGTTTCTTGGTTTAAAAATTGAACGTACAATATCTGAGTCGATTATATTATAAATTGATTTTGTTTCATCATAAAATTTATGATGAAGACAAATATCAAGTAAATTTAAATTTCCAATAAACTGACTGTTTTCAGGCATTAAAAATGCAAGTTTCATTGTCTGAAAGCTTAAAGTGTTGGATGCACTTATAATTACATTTCCAATAGAAGTATTATCGGAAAATAAACCTGTTGGTAAATCAATACTAATGACTCTATTTCTAGCTTGGTTAATAAAATGAACTAAATCAGCCATCTTACCACTTAATGATCTAGTCAAACCTAAACCAACCAATGCATCAATAACAATACCTTCAATATTGATAGACTCTAGACTTAACTCATCAATAAAATGTACATTTTTACTACTATTTTGAAGTCTTTCTAAATTAACTTTAAAATTATTAGTTTTTTTGTTACCACCTAAAATATATACTGAAACTGAATTTCCTGATGATATAAGCATTCTTGCAATAGCTAGTCCATCTCCTCCATTATTTCCTGTTCCACAAAATATTGTGTAAGATTGAGAAGAAGTAAATTTAGCATTGAGCCATTTAAAGCAGGCGTAAGAGGCTCTTTCCATTAATTCAACAGAATCAATAGGCTCATGATTAATTGTATAATCATCCCATTGTTGAATTTGATCTATTGAAAAAATTTTCATTATTCAAATAATTCGAGTTTGTTTTTTGGTCT
>CAMCMP010000010.1 GCA_945876095.1 Chitinophaga pinensis | reverse complement strand
GAATAAAAAGGCTGAAATTTGAAATATCAGCCTAAAATCAAGGAACTCGCGAGTAGAGTTTGTTTCTTTAAAGGAATTGCCCGCTCAAACAGCCTTGATTTTTTAACGGCTGATAATTCAAATTTCTAGCACTTTTTATTCGAGGGCGTCAAACAAGTATAATTGCAAATTTCTTAACCCAACTTTTTTAGGGTCAACTAATTATTTATTAAAAAATTCATAGTTATTACTTATCTTGACATTTAATAACAAAGAGATTGATTTAAAATAGCCTTTAACCATTTAACCATGAGCGAGCAATCAACTTCTACCTCCAAAAAACAAAATGAAACTGCCCCTTTGGTTGGAATTATTATGGGCAGTGAAAGTGACTTAGAAATAATGAAAGGTGCTGCAGAAATGCTTCGACAATTTGAAGTAGAACCTGAATTAACGATAGTATCCGCTCACCGAACTCCTGAGCGTTTAAGAGATTATGCTATTAAAGCAAAAGCACGAGGTATTAAAGTGATCATCGCAGGAGCTGGTGGTGCTGCACATTTACCAGGTATGGTTGCTGCAAATACAATTTTACCTGTCATTGGAGTTCCAGTAAAATCTTCTAATTCCATTGATGGATGGGATTCTATGCTTTCTATTTTACAAATGCCCTACGGGGTGCCGGTAGCAACTGTAGCACTTAATGGTGCTAAAAATGCTGGAATATTAGCCGCACAAATACTAGCACTTCATGACACCTCCATTGCCGGAAAATTAGAGGCTTACAAAGAATATCAGGATGATATCGTAATGGAAAGCGTTAAAAATGTAAAACGCTTAGGATACACCAACCAATTTGACAAATAAAAAATTAATTACTCTAATTAGAGGCTATCCAACCGATTAAACTTCAGTCAAAATCACAAACTGTTGCTCTAGTTCTGGTGAATTTTTATAAATCATTTCTAGAAATTGCTTTCCCCATTTAGCATAATAAACAAGAAGGTTATCCATCCTTTCCTGCAAATTATCATTAGGAAATAATTGAGACTTTATTTTATGCAACTGCCTTTGTTGCGCTTCAAATTTTTTCTTTTCTGCCCTTAGTATTTTCTTTTCCAATACAGAAATTTTCTTAGCTGCCTGTATTTCTAAGGATGCTACATGCCTTGAAAGTGTAGTGTCAATACTTTCTGCAATTGATTTTATTTTTTTATAAAAAAAAGCTAATTCTAATTGCTCTTCTTTAAGATCAAGTTGCAACTTACTTTCACTCATCACTAATTGATTCATCAATTCTGTCTCATTTTTAAAGAGACCAGCATGAGTGAGTTGAAGTTGATTAACCAAATACTGAATTTCCTTTGGAATAAATAAAAACGAGTTCCTAATGACTAACATAGGATAAGGAACTGCAACTTTTTTAAACACCCTTTTCAACTGTAACCAATAGGCGATTTCTCCTCCACCACCTATAAAAGCTATATTAGGCAAAATGAATTCTTGCAATACTGGTCTTAGAATTACATTAGGACTAAAACGATCTGGATATTGATTGAGCTCTTCAATTATTTGTTCTTCACTAAATTTTAATTCAGTATTTAATACAGCCCATTCGCGATTGTTATGCTCTATTCTTTCCCGCTGTCCATTCAGTAAGTAAAATAAATTCAATTCTCTTCCGCTTGCTTGAATTTTATATTCTGTAGGAAAATTTGCAACGGTTTGTTCTACTTCCTTCTGTGAAAAAAAATCGAGTAATTCCTTTTGCATCACAGGGATAAAAGCTGCTTTCACCTCAGCGCTATCCGGCAATAATACCACCAAGCCAAATGATTCAAAAAGATGATTCACTAATTTAAAAGTAGCTTTTTCAATGGTTTCACCTTCCTGATAACAATTCTTCATTAGTTGGATAATCTCGGCTCCAAAAATTTGAACAGATAGCTCTCCTTCTAGACTATTCAATAATTTTAACAATGACTTATCTACCTTCATTCGCCCTACAGCACCGGTTTGATTAGTTTCCCAGACTTTCTTTTCGCCATTGCAGTAAATATGTCCTAATTCATCTAAATCTGCATCCTCGCTACCCATATAATAAACCGGTACAAAATTATTTTCAGGAAACGACTCTTTTAATTGAGCTGAAAGTTTAGCTACATGCAAAATTTTATAAATAAAATAAAGAGGACCGGTAAAAATATTGGGTTGATGTGCAGTAGTAATAGTAAAGGTATTTTCATTTTCTAATGACTCGATATTAGCAGCCACCAACTTACCAACTTCTAAAGAGCTGTACTGTTTCTTTAACAGTGTTACCAATAATTTTCTATTAGTAGGAAATTTTTTTCGCTGCTCTATAGCTGCTTTCATTCCAGCAACAGAAACTGGATGATTGTAAAAAGGCTGTATAGAAGGAGATTGCTGAACGTAATCCAATACGGTTTTAGAAAAATATCCCGTTTGGGCATAAGTTAAAAAAGATGCGTTACAGTCCATTCGATTTAATAAATTAATAAATGTTATGATTTAATGGTTCTCTAGAAAATCACCGAGGCTGTTTATATAAAAAATATAGCGTATCCTTTAGCTAGTTTTTCATTAAACAACTGTTCCTTCTAAATCATAATCAAATGCCTTGTTAATTTTTACGTTTACAAAATCACCAATTATCAACTTCTTATTACTTTGAATAATCACTTCGTTGTCTACTTCTACACTATCAAATTCTGTCCTGCCCAAATAGCGACCAGCTTCTTTTTTATCAATCATCACTTTGAAAGTCTTACCAACTTTTTCCTGATTTTTTTCTAAACTAATTTCCTGTTGTACTTCCATAATTTCCTGTGCTCTTTCTTCTTTTTCTTCGGCTGGCACATCATCGACCAAGTCATGAGCAGAAGTACCTTCTTCATGGCTGTAAGTAAAGATACCCACTCTATCGAAACGCATTTTCTGAATAAAGGTTTTTAGTTCTTCTACATCATCCCTTGTTTCACCAGGAAAACCAGCAATTAAAGTAGTACGCAAACAGATATCAGGGATGCGATCACGAATATTACCCACCAAATCTTCCATTTCTTCTCGCGTTATTTGACGTTTCATTTGCTGAAGCATATTATTGGCTGCATGCTGAAGAGGCATGTCCAAATAATTACAAATATTTTCACGGTCCTTGATTGCATCAATAATTTCGAGCGGAAATTTAGAAGGGTACGCATAATGTAAACGAATCCATTCGAGCCCTTTTACATCTGCCAATGCATGCAAAAGTTTAGGCAATTCCCTTTTTTTATAAATATCTAGACCGTAATAAGTAAGTTCTTGAGCAATTAACATCACCTCCTTTACACCCCTATCAACCAACCGTTTTGCTTCATCCACCAACGATTCAATGGGTCTACTTACATGCTGTCCCCTCATTAAGGGTATAGCACAAAAAGAACAAGTACGATTACAACCCTCACTTATTTTCATATAAGCATAATGTTGAGGAGTGCTTAACAAGCGTTCTCCCATTAAATCTGCTTTATAATCTGCTTCAAATTGTTTGAGTATCATTTGAAGTTCCATTGTTCCAAAATAAGCGTCCACCTCTGGTATTTCAGCTTCCAAATTATTTTTATACCGCTCACTAAGGCATCCAGTTACGTAAACCTTGTCTATTTTACCTCGGCGTTTAAGATCCACTTGCTGTAAAATCGTATTTACACTTTCTTCCTTCGCTTTCTCAATAAAACCACAAGTATTGATAATTACTATATTATGATCTTTTTTAGCACTTTCATGAACTACATCGATTTCATTGGCAATCAACTGTCCGCTCAGCACTTCACTATCCACCATGTTTTTACTGCAACCTAGTGTTATAATATTTACTTTATCCTTATGTATCGTTTTTGTCTTCATAATTGAATGGTTGCAAAGGTAATAAGTTTGCAGTAGACGGGCTACTCTTATGAGAAGGCTTTTTACTTATTTGCACAAACCAATACCCCTAGCTAACATCCGCGACTTTCTAAGCCTTATTCCACCATAGGATTTTAATTACGCATTAATAGATAATAGACCCTCTATTTGAGACCCTCGAATAAAATTGCTAGAAATATTAAATACCAGACGTTAAAAAATCAATCCCCCGCGGCTGAGGTATGACCTTAAAAGTAACGCATTGTTTTAATCCCGGATCAATAGATAACAGATCCTCTATTTAACGCCCTCGAATAAAATTGCTAGAAATATTAAATATCAGACGTTAAAAAATCATGCCCTTCAAAGTAACGCCGTATTTTAATTACGTATTAATTGATAATAGATCCTCTGTTTGACGCCCTCGAATAAAAAGTGCTAGAAATATTAAATATCAGACGTTAAAAAATCAAGGCTGTTTGAGCGAGCAGGTCCTTTAAAGTAACTTACTCTACCCGCGAGTTCCTTGATTTTAGGCTGATATTTAATATTTCAGCCTTTTTATTCGCAGGATTGATTTTTTTTGTTACTTTTTTGCATCAAGGCAAAAAAGTAAAAGCACTCTATCCTAAAAGGAAATTTCAAGTCTAAATAGCTAACCTTTATTTTACTTAAAATCAAGAGGAAGGTATTAATCAATTGAATGATTATCTGGTAGCTTTTAAGGAAGCTCCTCTATAAAAATCCGGAAAACACTCGAAGAAGATATCAAAGGCTTCACACCTTTAAACATTGATTTTGAAGGATCAACATCAGCAGCCAATAAGGCTGATTATTGTAGGATATTAATTATTCAATTGCAAATGAACTACCTGCTCTAAAAAACTTTTTGTTTCTCTTTCTACACCCGCTACATCTTTAGATTTGATAGGGGAAGCAATTACATGGTTTTCAGTAAGCGGCAATGCGACTGCCCTTTTTTCAGCATCCTTGGTAGACAACTGCGCAAACATTTCTTTCATTGCACTCACCTTTACGATTCGATCCTGGTGCTGCTCATCCTTGAAGTAATAGAGCAATAATGTCGGTTGTTTTACCTTACCAAAAGTTTCTTTACTCATGGTTGTTTCCAACATTTCTTCTAGTGCAATAGTAGCTTCCAAGCGATAAGGCCTATCCCAATATTGTTTATAAATTGGACGGGTATCATCTGCTAACAAATAATTGGTTCCTTTTACCAGTCTAGCGATTTGTAAACCCCAAGGGTTATTTAGCAACCATGCTTTAGAGTCATTGATGGCAATATTGGGTGAATACAATACCAAGGCTGCCACATCATTTGGATAGGTAGCAGCCAATTGCAGAGCCTGTGTTCCGCCCGTACTAGTTCCCATTAAGATGACTTTATTACCCAATTGCTTTCCGATTGCAAGCGCCTGCTGCGCAGATTTCCAATAATTTTCCGCAGTAAGATTTAACAATTGATCAGCAGTATCCATACCATGTTCAGCTAATCTCGCCAGATATAAATTACAGCCAAACTGCTTTGCTATATTTCTATGTACCGGATTACCTTCTTCTTGACTTGCAGAAAATCCATGTAAGTATACAATTGCATATTCTGTTTTTTGCTTGACTGAATCATTTGCCCATACAACCCTAGCCTCGTTATTTGGTCGAAGATGATGAGCTGATTCTTGACTGGCAATAAATTTTTCAAGTTGATCAATGGAAGGAATATCTGGCATCTTAGTACCATAGATTGGAGTAGCTGGAGTAGGTCCCAAACTATACAATATTACCAACACAGTTAATATAATTACTAATCTCTTGACCCAACGCATAGTATAAATTTTTATGAAGCTATGTTTTTTTTTGGTTATATGAAAATATGCTAAAAATAAGATAGATCAAGACACAACAAAAATTTCACCTAGTTGTTTAACCCGATATGGCTTCAATAAAAATGAATGAAAACTTATACGACCTATCTGCAATTGAATCCGATTGCTGGTTAAAAATAATGGACGGGGCATTACAAAGTGGCCATCCTTTTCATCAACCAGTGTTTGCCAATACAAATACAAACGGAGCAAATATGAGAATAGTAGTTTTAAGGAAAGCTTCGGCTACTGAAAAAACAGTTAGCTTTTACACAGATATTCGATCGGGTAAGTGGGAAGAACTTCAAAAAAATCAATCAATCAGCTGGCTTTTCTATGATCATGAATCACGCATCCAGATTAGGCTAAGTGGAAAAGCGAGCTTACATCAAAATGATGAGCTGGCTAATAATTCTTGGGCCAATGTAAATATAAATAGTCGTAAAAATTATTCAAGCATCTTAATACCGTCTACTGAAATTAATGATCCGAAAAATATTTCCCAACAAAATGCAGATAAAACAGAAAAAAATAGTGAAGAGGGAAGGGGAAATTTTGGAGTGGTGGTAACAAATATTCTTTGGATGGAATGGCTATGGCTTAATCCAGGATCTCACTACAAAGCAAATTTTATTTATGATAAAAATGGAGACTTCACAAGTAGCTGGCTAGTTCCTTAAGCAAAAAAGAAAAAAAATCTTCCAATTTAAAAGCAATTATAGTCTAACGACGATTCTGAAATATTTTTTCAGAAAGTCTCATCTTTTGTTTTAAGTATTATCAGAAAGCTTAATTCCTGCAGGCTCAAATATTATTTTTCGCTGACGGTATAGATTACCGATAGTCATCTTGAAGGTCTTTTTACTCATTCCAAAAAAGTCATAAATATCATCGGGTAAGCTTTTATCGTGATAAGGGAGGTAGCCATTGTTTTCCTCCAACAAACGTAAAACCTTTTCAGCTTCATCCTCTACTCGATTATACCCTGGTTTACCTGCTGCTACATCTATCCTAAATCGATCATCCTTGTCCTTGCTTTCCGGGTATATTTTTTTTATAAAGCCTATAAATTTATCTCCTACCTGAATATTGCGGTAAATTTCATTAAAATGAATTACCCCAGTATGTTGATTATTGATGATACAAACATAGCCAATATCAGTACGTCGATAAACGATTAAATCTACCACTTCCAACTCTTTAACGGTAAGCTCCTCATTGCTTAAATAAGGTTCTAATTTTTCGGTGGCGGCTATACGACCTGTTTGCTCATCCAAATAAATTTTTACGAGATAATCGCCATTGGTTCGCATTCCAGATACTTGTTTAGAGGTAGGAACAAAAATATCTTTCATCAAACCCATATCCAAAAAAGCTCCTTGCTGAGTAACATTTACTGCTCTCATTTTTACAATATCACCCAACACTCCCTTAGGTTGCTGAGTAGTAGCGATGATTCTATCTTCTCCATCATGATATACAAATACTTTCAATTCATCCCCTATCTCAGTAGCAGTTGGCACAAAACGCTTGGGTAATAAAATCCCTTCCCCGCCATCATCGAGGTAAACACCAAAATCCACCGCTCTTATAACTTTTAAAATATTGTACTCCCCTACTTTAACCATTGGATGGAAATTGAAAATAAATTATAAATAAAAAAATGAACCCCTAAAAAAATTATCCCACATTCACAATTGACCATTCACAATTGACCATTCACAATTGACCATCCACAATTCACCATTCACCATTGACCATTCACAACTCACCAATCTATCCCCCCAAATTAAATAACCCTTCTACAAACTGATGCTTATCAAATACTAGCAGATCTTCTGCCTTTTCGCCCACGCCAATAAATTTTACTGGAATCTTAAATTGGTGAGCAATTGCCAACACTACCCCTCCCTTTGCTGTACCGTCTAATTTGGTGATTGTTATTGCCGATACATCCGTTGCTGCAGTAAAATGCTTCGCTTGTTCTAATGCATTTTGTCCAGTACTTCCGTCCAATACAAGCATCACTTCATGTGGAGCCTCAGGAATTACCTTTTGAATAACCCTTTTAATCTTGGTTAGCTCATCCATTAAATGTGCTTTATTATGTAACCTACCTGCAGTATCAATGATAATAACATCTACGTCTTTAGCCACGCCACTAATCACCGTATCATAAGCTACTGAGGCTGGATCACTTCCCATTTCTTTTTTTACAATAGGCACATTCGATCTTTCACTCCAAATCGTTAATTGATCTACGGCTGCAGCTCGAAAAGTATCCGCTGCACCTAATAAAACTGATTTACCTGCTAAAGAAAAATTATGAGCCAATTTTCCAATGGTAGTTGTTTTACCCACGCCATTTACCCCCACCACCAAAATTACATGTGGGCGATGACCGGTAGGTAAATCATAATTTTCATAGCTAAGATCCTGAGGAGCAGTTACCAATACATTTTCTATCTCACTTTTCAGAATAGTATTTAATTCGCTTGTACCAACATATTTATCACGGGCAACCCTTTTTTCAATGCGATTAATAATTTCAACCGTAGTATCAATTCCCACATCTGCACTCACTAATGCATCCTCTACACTATCCAATACCTCTGTATCAATGGTGCTTTTACCTGCTATTGCCTTGGTTATTTTACCAAAAAAACCTTCTCGGGTCTTTTGCAATCCCTGAACAAGCGTTTCTTGCTGTTGTTTTTTACCGAAGAGTTTATCAAAAAGTCCCATACCGGTTCACCCCAAAAGGGGATTTTGTTTGTAGTGTAAATTAAATTGAATTTCGATAAAGTAAATCAAACCAAAAGGGGTAAAAATTAACAAAGCTGTCCCGATACAAATCAGGACAGCTCATATGCTTTAATTTTCTTTAAGGAAAACTATTATTGACCTAAATATTCTTTGATCTTATCTTTATGAACAATAGACTCTTTGAATGTATACGCACCAGATTTTGGACTACGTACTGCACGTATCACTTTTGTCCAGTTTTTAGCATCCGCTGCTGCCTTCTGGTCCTTGGTTTTGATCGCTGTTTTAGCTGCTTTTGCCATGACTATTTAATTTGAAAATTTTAAAATGCAGTATAGGTTTCTATTGAGAACTATACAACTTTTCTAATTTGTTAATGTCTATTTAATTTCTTTATGTAAGGTTACCTTCTTCAAAATTGGGTTGAATTTTTTCAACTCCAGTCTTTCAGGGGAATTTTTCTTGTTCTTTTTGGTGATGTAGCGGCTTGTACCTGCTTTACCGCTGGCCTTATGCTCTGTACACTCCAAAATAACTTGTACCCTATTGCCTTTCTTTGCCATTGTTGTTGATTTTATTTTACTCCTTCCTCAATCGGAAGTTTGATTTTATATTTTTTCGCCAGAAGCCCTTAGTTGCTTAACAACTGAATACAATCCGTTTTTGTTGATAGTACGTATAGCTTCAGAAGAAACTTTCAGCGTTACCCACTTATCTTCTTCTGCCAAGAAGTAACGTTTGCTTTGCAAATTGGGCAAAAATCTACGTTTTGTTTTGATATTCGAATGCGATACTTTGTTACCCGTAATTGGCCTCTTACCTGTAACTTGACATACTCTAGCCATATACTAATTTTTTGGACGGCGAAGGTAACGAAAGATTTTGGATTTGAAATAAGGTTTTTCTTTTTTTTTCAATTTCAATACCTAAACTACTGAATTGGACTAAAAATAAACCCATTTTAAACTATTTATTAAGTGCTTTATACCAAATCTACCATTTAATTAACCTTCCTCCCTATTATTTAATTGCTGAATTTACATGGTTACCACCTCGGTTTACCATCCAAACCCTTGCTGTTTGAAGGATTACTGATAATAAAATAAGTACTAAACCCAGATAAAAATGAATATCTAATAATTTGTTTTCCTTAAAAACAATAAATGCCAATATAATCCCATAAACCGGCTCCATGTTATACGCCATATTTGAAGTAAAAGGCGATATTTTCTTAAGGGCATTTAACTGAAGATCAAAACACAATACCGTACAGATGCCTGCTAGCACTATTAACCAACCCCAGTCTGAAGCAGTGGGTACGTAATAAAGCGCAGGAAAAAATAGTAGGTAAAAAGGTATAATAATAGTTAATGCCAATAATCCGCCTCCCATTTCATAAAGGGTTAAGGTAGCCGGACTAAAGCGCTGTAACAATTTTTTATTAAATATTGGGAAAAGAGAAACCCCCATTGCTGAAATAATTCCAAAAATAATTCCCAATTTATACTGCGGATGGAAATCAAAAATGATAAAAATTCCTGCAATAGATACCAAACTTAAAAGAATATCAAATAGCACTATCTTCCTTTTAAAAATTAGCGGCTCAAAAAAGGAAGTAAAAAAACCTGCTGCAGAAATACATACTACCGCAATGGAAGCAGTTCCATATTTTACACTGCCGTAAAATGTTACCCAATGAATTGCTACAATAAAGCCCACCGCAAATATTTCAATAATATCCTTCAGCACTAGTACTTGTAAAGATTTCTTAAAGTATAGCAGCAGCCATAGTATCATCACAGTAATCAATAGCCTATACCAAACCAGTAGTCCCTCATTAAGTCCAATCAGTTTCCCCAAAATAGCCGTAAATCCAGCTAAAAAGATAGCGATATGAAGTTGAATAAAGGCTTTTCGCATATCAAGCAAAGATAGGTTTTGGGCTTAGTATTATAACATCAGTTGCAATTCAAATGACATATAATAATTTAACCTGCAAAGCCAAAAAAATTAGGGTAATAATCGTTACCAATCTTTCTGTACAAAAAAATCATAAATAACTATAAACTAATGGGTGCAAAGCACAAACTAATTATATTTGCCATTCCGATAGGTTTCGGTATATAATCAATCACTATATGACTTTTAAACGTATCAACAACATTTCTGGCTGGGTTGTTTGCCTTATTGCCTGTACTGTTTACATCATGACAATGGAAGCCACTGGCAGTTTCTGGGACTGCGGAGAATTTGCTTCTAGTGCTTATAAACTTCAGGTGCCTCACCCTCCAGGAGCTCCTCTTTTCGTTTTAATGGGTCGCTTATTTATGGCACCCTTTGATCCTCAGCATGCTGCTATTGGAATCAATCTAATGAGTGCGCTGTCTAGTGGATTTACTATTCTGTTCTTATTTTGGAGTATTACCCATTTTGCAAAAAAAATTATTCGTACCAATACCGAAGAGCTGACTGGTCAACAAATATTTGCAATTATAACCGCAGGCGTTATTGGTGCATTAGCCTATACTTTTTCAGATTCATTTTGGTACAGCGCCGTTGAAGGTGAAGTGTATGCTTTGTCTTCTTTCTTTACCGCAATTGTATTTTGGGCAATGCTTAAATGGGAAGATTCAGTAACCGAAGAGCAAAAAATAGGGATTACCGGGCATTTTACTAGTGCAGACAGGTGGTTAATTCTTATATTTTATCTAATGGGATTATCCATTGGTGTGCATCTATTAAATCTACTTACCATTCCTGCAATGGTGATAATATATTATTACAAACGCTATAAAGTAACTAATTCAGGTACCTTAATGGCATTTTTAATAGGTTGTATTTTAACTGGATTTATTCAAAAAGCAGTTATTCAATGGACCATTAAAGGAGCTGGAAATTTTGATATCCTATTCGTAAATGATTTTGGAATGCCTTTCTTCTCTGGCTTTGCCTTTTTCTTTGTGCTCATAGGAATAATCATTTGGTTAGGACTTCGAATTGCCATTAAGAAAAACTGGAATTTCTTAAGGCTTGGTTTATGGAGTTTTGCATTTATGCTGCTCGGATATTCTACTTACTTTACCACATTAATTCGCTCTAGTGCTGACCCTGTAGTAGACATGTTCAATGTTGATAATCCTGTTAACCTAGTAGGCTATCTAGGTCGTGAACAATATGGAGACTGGCCAATTTTGAAGGGACAGGATTTTACTGCTAATGCATCTGAACAAATCATGGTGGAAACTTATGTGAAAGGGAAAGATCAATATGTTAAGAATGGTCGTAAGATGGAAACTACTTATGCAGAAGAAGATCAACATATCTTCCCTCGTATGTGGGATCAAAGCAATGACCAAGGACATGCAGATTATTATGCAAGTTTTGCTGAAATAGGAAAAGATCCCAAAACTGGTGAATGGATGGGCACACCTACGATGGGCGACAATATTAATTTCTTTGCTCAATACCAGCTAGGTTGGATGTACCTGCGATATTTCATGTGGAACTTTGCTGGTAAGCAAAACGATATCCAAGGAGTACTAATGAACAATGTAAGAGATGGTAATTGGAAAACAGGGATTTCATTATGGGATAATGCCCGCTTAGGTGATCAGCAATATTTACCCGATAGTATCAAACATAATAAAGCAAACAATAAATTATTTGCCCTACCCCTAATTTTAGGAATATTAGGAATTGTTTTTCATTTTAAAAGAAACAAGAAAGACGCCATTGTAGTTGGTTTGTTGTTTTTCTTTACAGGAGCAGCCATTGTACTTTATTTAAATATGGCGGGCAATCAACCTCGTGAGCGTGATTATGCTTTTGTTGGATCATTTTATGCATTTGCCATCTGGATTGGATTAGGAGTTTTATACGTAAGAGAATTTTTTACAAAATATGTTACTGCTTCTATAGCCAACTATGCTTCAGCAGCCTTGTGTTTACTAGCTGTACCGGTAATTATGGCCAACCAAGAATGGGATGACCATGACAGAAGTAAAAAAGTATTGGCTAGAGATCTTGCTGCAGACTATTTAGAAAGTTGTGCGCCCAACGCAATTGTAATTTCATTTGGAGACAATGATACTTACCCTCTATGGTATGCTCAAGAAGTGGAAGGAATTAGAAGAGATATCCGTGTAGTTAACTCAAGCTTATTAGGTACCGATTGGTACATTAACCAGCTTAGGTATAAACTCAATAACAGTGATCCTATGGATCCAATTTGGGCTGCAAACCAAATTGAAGGTGCAAAAAGAGACGTTGTTTATTATGCACCAAGGCCAGGTGTTGATCCAGAACAATACATGGACCTCTACACCATGATGAAAGATTATGCAGGAAGTGATGAAAGCTCTAAAATTGAGCTTCGTAATGGTGATACCCTCAACGTATACCCTACCAAAAAAGTAACGGTACCAGTAGATATTAATTTGGTTCGTAGCAATGGGACAGTTAATCCAGGAGACAGTGTAGTTTCAGAATTAAGATTTGAAATACCAAAAACTGCTTTGTTTAAAAATGATGCTGCCATTTTAAATATTATTGCAGCCAATAAATGGAAGCGTCCCATCTATTTTACTTCTGAATACCGCGAACTAGGCTTTGCAGCTTATCTGCGCCAGGATGGTCTAACCCATAGGCTTGTCCCGGTTGCCAATGGTATTGTTAACGACAGCTGGGCTTATGATAAAATGATGAACAAGTTTACATTTGGTAATGCCAATGTAAAAGGCGTTTATTTTGATGAAGAAAATCGCAGACACCTTAATACGATCCGATTAGCTTATGCTCAAGCTGCTGGAAACTTAGCTGAGAATGACAGAAAAGAAGACGCTAGAAAAATGCTCCAGAAATGTGATAAAAATATGCTAGATGAAAACTTTGGATATGGAATGGTTTCCAGATTCCAACAGCATAATTATGTCTCCCTTCAGTTTTTGGAAGCTTGTTATAAATCGGATGATAAAGCGCTAGCAGATAAAGTAGGTAAAAGTGTTAAGAGAGATCTAGAGCAACAAATAAATTATTACGCTAATTTAAGTGAACGCATGCAGGATCAATTTAGAAATGATAGTGAGCAAGCTGCTAATTTCCTCAGAGGTATTCAACAAATTGAAAAAATGTACGAAACTCCTTTGCAAAAAGTAACAGAAGTTCCTGCTCCAATTAATAATACCCCTGCCCTACCTGCTCAAAAGCAGCCAGGCGGTTCAAAAAAGTAAAAACATATTTTACGAGATAAGAAAATCCTTCTGTTTAAAACAGGAGGATTTTTTTATTTAAAAAACGAACCAATCTTTCCACTAAAATGTTTACTAAATTGCAGCAGTCAAAACTTATTCTAAGTTCTTTAGTATTACCTACAATGGTTTGACATATTCAATTTTTTATAATAAATCAATTCATGCAAGGTTATCAATTTTCTAAATTCGATCCCTCTCAAAATGGGAAATCTCCCTTTGAGCAATTACTCGATATTTTCATGCAAATACTAACCCATACAAGCGGTGATGTAGATGAGGCAATGCAATGGATGAATGAATTAGATAAGCAATATAATCTTACCAAGGACGATTATGGCATGGGGGATTTTTTTGAAGACCTAAAACAAAAAGGATACATTGATGACAAAGGAGAAAATGGCAAAATAAAAATTACTCCAAAAACAGAGCAAGGTATCAGAAAAAAGAGCCTGGAGGAGATTTTTGGGAAACTAAAAAAAACCAAACAAGGCAATCATACCACTTTTAAGCCCGGTGGTGGCGATGAGATTAATCCCGAAACTAGACCCTTTCAATTTGGCGATACCTTAGAGCAAATAGATTTTACCTCTTCCATTCGCAATGCCCAAATCAATCATGGGGTAGATAATTTCCGACTACAAGAAGATGATTTAGAAATAAGGGAAAAAGATTTTAAATCTCAGACCTCTACCGTTTTAATGATCGATATCAGCCATTCTATGATTTTGTATGGTGAAGACAGAATAACGCCTGCTAAAAAGGTAGCAATGGCATTAAGCGAATTAATACAAACCAAATATCCAAAAGATACATTAGATATTGTAGTATTTGGCAATGATGCCTGGATAATAGAAGTCAAAGACCTTCCCTATTTACAGGTAGGTCCCTACCATACCAATACAGTAGCTGGACTAGAGTTAGCGATGGATCTTTTACGTAAAAGAAGAAATCCAAACAAGCAAATTTTCATGATTACCGACGGTAAACCTACCTGCTTAAAGGTGGGTACTAGGTATTACAAAAACAGCTTTGGTGTTGATAGGAAAATCTTAAACCGTTGTATGAGCCTTGCTACACAATGTAAAAAATTAAAGATTCCTATCACCACCTTCATGATCGCTTCTGATCCGTATTTGCAAAAATTTGTACAGGAATTTACAGAAACGAATAACGGAAAAGCATTTTTTGCTTCACTTGATAAACTTGGTTCCTTTATGTTTAAAGATTTTGAAAGTGGAAAACGAAAAACAGTTTTTTAATTACCCTTACTATTAAAAAATTATCAACTTACTGTTACTATTATTTTTAAAAATTGAAATAAAATAAATAAACAAAATGCCTAATCGCTCAAAGGGCGAAATAAAATCGAAAACAAAAATGATGAAGAAAAAACCAACCACCTTAGGCGAATTAAAAAAGCAAGGATATATTTCAAAATCTATCAAGGACGAAGTTCGAGACAACCTAATCAAAAAAATTAAAGCTAAAGAGAACGCTTTCCCAGGAATTTTAGGCTATGAAGATTCGGTAATCCCTGATACAGAAAGAGCTCTATTGTCGCGCCATAATATCTTATTTCTAGGATTGCGAGGACAGGCCAAAACAAGAATGGCAAGACAAATGATTCAATTACTAGATGAATACATTCCAGTAGTAGCAGGTAGTGAAATTAATGATGATCCTTTACAGCCCATTTCAAGATATGCGATTGATTTGATAGAAGAACATGGAGACAAAACGCCCATTAATTGGCTCCACAGGAGTCAGCGTTATGGAGAAAAACTCGCTACCCCTGACGTGAGTGTAGCTGATTTAATTGGAGACATCGATCCAATAAAAGCTTCCAATTTAAAACTAAGTTTTGCTGATGAAAGGGTTTTACATTATGGTATTATTCCACGCAGCAATCGAAGCATTTTTGTAATCAATGAATTACCAGATCTACAAGCTAGAATTCAAGTTTCGTTGTTTAATATTCTTGAAGAAGGCGACTTACAAATACGTGGATTTAAATTAAGATTACCACTGGATGTTTTATTTGTTTTTACTGCCAATCCAGAAGATTATACCAATAGAGGAAGCATTGTAACGCCTTTAAAAGACCGTATTGAAAGTCAGATTCTTACCCATTATCCAAAATCGATTGAAACTGCATTAGCTATCACCGAACAAGAAGCAAATATTTATCCAGAACAGGCTAAGCGAGTAAGCATAAGTGATCTAGTAAAACGATTGATTGAACAAGTTTCTTTTGAAGCCAGAAGTAGCGAGTTAGTTGATAAAAAAAGTGGAGTTAGTGCGAGACTTACCATTGCTGCATTTGAAAATGCAGTTAGTGCTGCAGAACGAAGATCAATTATTAATGACGAGTCCGCTACACAAGTATGGATAAGTGATTTGATAGGAATCATTCCTTCTATAACAGGAAAAATTGAATTGGTATATGAAGGAGAGCAAGAAGGACCTTACCAGGTAGCATTTAATCTATTGGAAAAAGCCACGCGTACTTTATTTGGTCAATATTTCCCTAACCCAGATACACTTAAAAAGAAAAGAGGAAAGGAAGTATCACCCGAAGACACCCCTTATAAGTCGATTACCCGCTGGTTTGACAGTGGAAAAAGTTTAGATATTTTCTTTGAAACAAAAGACGAAGACAAAGTGCAGCTTTTATATAAGGTAGATGGATTGCATGCCCTTGTAAAAAAACATTACAAATCTGCCAATGAAAAAGAAAATGCTTTGCTAATGGAATTTGTACTTCACGGATTAGCATCTTATTCACTCATTAGCAAAAAAGTATTGGACGGCAAGATAGAGTTTAAAGACCTTATGGGAAGTATGTTAAATATAAGTAACAAAGACTTTGAAGGAGAATTTGATGAAGAAGGATAGAAAAATATAAAGCGCTGGTAACTTTCCAGCGCTTTATATATAATTAAAAAAAATGATTGGCAACTTTATAAAAATTCTGTTTCTATCACTTTAATTTAGTCCTAAAAAATATTAACTTCCCTTTCTAATTCAATTCCGAATTTATTTTTTACACTAGCAACAATTGACTCACTTAGTTCTAAAATTTGAGCACCGGTTGAATGACCGTAGTTTACCAACACCAAGGCTTGTTTAGAATAACAACCAGTATCTCCCTTTCGATACCCTTTCCAACCACATTGCTCAATCAACCAACCAGCAGCTATTTTAACCCTTTCATCGGGCAAAGGAAAACCAATTATTTCAGGAAATGCCTTTGATAGAGATTCAAATTGTCGTTGTTGGATTTCAGGATTTTTAAAAAAACTTCCTGCATTACCTATTTCAGAAGGAGTAGGTAATTTACTTTGGCGAATAGTAATAATTGCCTTCGAAATTGCTTGAATACTTAACTCCGTTACGCCCATTTTAACTAGCTCCTGATCAATAGCAGCATAAGCCGTTTTAAAAACTGGTAGTTTTCTTAATCGGTAGGTAACATTTAAAATTACAAACTGTTTATTATACTTTCTTTTGAATATACTTTCTCGATATCCAAATTCACATTCCTTTAAATTAAAAGTGACTACTGATTTTTCTTTCAAATGAAAGGCTTCTAGTTCAAAGAAAATGTCTTTTATTTCTACTCCGTAGGCACCTATATTTTGCATTGGAGATGCTCCAACATTTCCGGGGATGAGCGAAAGGTTTTCCATACCGGCCCAATTATTTTGTAAACAATGAATTACCAATTGGTGCCAACCAATACCTGCCCCAGCTTTAATATATACGTACAATTCATCTTCTCTAATCTTTTCTATTCCTCCCAATTCATTTTTTAAAACTAGCCCATCAAAATCTTTAGTAAACAATAAATTACTTCCTCCTCCAAGTATTAGGACAGGCAATGAATTTGGCGAAATAGAAGGAGTTGAAAAATCGAGGTGAGCTGACAATTCATCCACTGAACTGAATCTAGCAAAATAATGAGCGGTCGCATCTATGCCAAAAGTGTTGTATTTTTTTAATGAAATATTTTCTTCCATCATACTAATCATATCTGTTGTTCGATTGTACTTTTTAGTTTGCATCTACATCCGCAATCATAAATACTCCCTTAAATTTCTTTTCTGCTAATATTAAATTGAACTGATTTTTGATTGCCCTTTTAAATAAATTAATTTGTTTCATATCCAAGGGCAATTTAACTAATAATTCCATGAGGTATTGATTTCGAATCCTTGCCACAACGGGTGCTGCCGGGCCAACAATAAAATTATTTAAACCAATTTTTAGTGCCGCCCCTAACTTATGCGCTGCTTCATCTACTATCTCTTTACTCTTATGTTTTAAAGTTATTTCAATGATTCTACTGAAGGGAGGATAAAAAAACTGTTGTCGATGAGCGATTTCAAATTCATACATTTTTTTATAATCATGCTGTTGTACAAATTGTAATATAGGGTGGTTTACTTGTGTTGCTTGAATCAACACTTTACCCTGTTCATCTTTTCGGCCTGCCCTTCCACTTACTTGCTCCATTAACTGAAAGGCTCTTTCATTCACCCTAAAATCAGCAAAGCTTAATAAACCATCCGCATCTAAAATACCTACTAAACTTACTTTTTCAAAATCAAGCCCCTTCACGACCATCTGCGTACCCACCAAAATATCGATGCGCTGTTGTTCAAATAACTTAATCAAATTATCATGAGCAGATTTACCTTTTACAGAATCTACATCCATTCTTGCTACCTTAAAATTTGGAAATTCATCGTCCAACATTTCTTCAATTTTTTCAGTACCAAAATTTTTCTCCATCCAATTGACTGTTCCGCAAGCAGGACATTCGGTAATTTTTGGATAAGTAGTTCCACAGTAATGACAATGAAGTTTATTAGAATATTTATGCAGTGTTAGTGTAACATCACAATTTTTACATTGCGGTAAATAGCCGCAGGTGCCGCACAACAAGTAAGGAGAATAGCCTCTTCGATTTTGAAAAAGTATGACTTGTCGGCCATTTTCAACTGTATTTTGTACTGCCTCTTTCAATTGAGGAGACAACATTACTTTTCCCTTTTGAACTACTTTTCTAGTATCAATAATTTCAATAATTGGCAAATGAATACCACCAAATCTTTCATTCAACTCTACCAATCCGTACTTTCCTTTTTGAGCATTGTAATAAGTTTCAATGGAGGGGGTGGCGCTACCCAATAAAACCTTCGCATTATAAAGTGATGCATAAAATATGGCTGCATCCCTTGCATTATATCTGGGAGCAGGGTCCTGTTGCTTAAACGAAGTGTCATGTTCTTCATCTACTATTATCAAGCCTAATTCCTTAAAAGGTAAAAATAAAGCACTGCGAGCGCCTAGGACTATCCTAGTTTCTCCTACCTTAATCTTATTCCACATCTCTACTCGTTCATTGTTATTAAACTTGGAATGATAAATAGCTATATTTCCACCAAAATGCAACTGAAGCCTCCGAATCATTTGGGAAGTCAGCGCAATTTCAGGCAAAAGATAAAGCACCTGTTTTCCTTGTGAATAATAGGATTCAATTAGTTTAATGTACAATTGGGTTTTACCACTACTAGTTACCCCATGCAACAGGCAAACATTTCGATTAATAAAACTTTCTTTAACTGCATCGAGCGCTATATTTTGTGCAGGGCTCAAAGAAAAATTAAGTTCCATTGATTTTGGCAATGTCTTTATCCTGTCAACACTTCTTTTTTCTATGCGAATTATTTGTTTATCGACTAGTCCTTTTAATTGAGCAGCAGTAGCACCTGACTTCTTTAAAAGTGCTGTTTGACTCACTTCTCCTTCCTGCTTTATCAGATGCATATAACTCAACAGTAACTCCATTTGCTTGGGGGCCTTTGTCCAATTATTCAATAGTTCTTCTAATGTATTTTCAGTTTCATACATTGGATGAAGAAGTATAAAATTCTCCGACTTACTTTTATATCGTTCACTTAAAGCTTCCCAAACAATGCAAACATTTTTATCTATTAATTTTTTAATGACCGGATATACATGGGTTGCATCTAATACCTGTTGCACTTCGGTTAAATTCAATTGCCTTTTAATCAATAAAGCTTCTGCAATTAGATATTCTTCATTATCCAAACTAGAAAAATCATCTCCAAAGTCTTCGTTATACAAAATAATAGTTTCACTACTCAATTTAAAATGAGCTGGCAATGCTGCTGCCATTACTTCTCCTTCACTACACATATAATATTCACTGATCCAATTCCACAATGCTAACTGCTGGGAATACAATAAGGGAGTATCATCGAGTACATTTAAAATTTCCTTTGTTGGATAAGATGGCGCAATTCCGCTGATTGATTTTACAATACCTGCATATTTTTTATTTCTACCTAAGCCAACCTCTACTCTACATCCTAGTTGAATTACTTTGGCAAAAATCGGAGGTACTGTATAAGTGTAGGTAGTAGGTAAAGCTAATGGGAGAATTACGGATGCAAAAATAGTACTACCACTGCCCAGAGCAGGCAATTGCGGCGATTTGTCATTTGCTAAAACAACTTGTTCACCAAATGAATCCGATTGGTCCGCCTTCGCTGCTGGAATGCTAAAAAGGGGTATTTGGTTTTGATCACTCATTCAATATTTTTACAGCCAGGTTGTATTTTTTAGGATGCCTTGATCCAACTTGCTTGATAAGCAATTAATTTACTTTCCATCAAATCGTATACTTTTTTCTTAAAAAATGCCAAGTCATCAAGGGTTAGTCCCTCCACAGTTATTTCATCCAAATAAATTGCCCTTGACCTACCTGGCAATAATGTAAATATACTTTTGTAATGCATCCGATGGTAAGTATCTAAAAATAAAATTGGCTTAATGGGCGTTTGAGTTTCGATCGCAATTTTAAATGCACCGTCATAAAAATCTTTTAGCGGATTGGAGGTAGTATTAAATGTTCCCTCAGGGGCAATTACCACAGAAATACCTTTTCGGATAAAGGCTTTTAGTTTTAGAACACTCTCTGCCCTTTTAGCAGCACTACTTCGGTCAACCATTACCACTGCATTTTGATATAAAAAACCAAATACTGGAATTTTAGCCATTTCCGATTTTCCTAAAATTCTAAAAGGTTGATTACGGATTGCCTTCATAATAATAGGTATATCCATATAAGAAATATGGTTAAAAATAAAAACATATTGTTTATTTTTATCATGCAATGACTCAAATATATTACGGTGACGGATACCCCATATTATCATCATAGCATCCGCCCAAAACTGACATATTTTATATATAAAATTTCCTCCCTTTATTTTTCCAAAAAAAGAAGCAGCTATTACAAGAGGGAACAGTAATAAAAGTAAAACGATAAAAAGTATAAAACCATAGAGGGAAAAAAGTACCCTAAATGGGGAAATTACCTGTTTCATAATGTAAAGCGAATATAATAAGTTTATTACGCAAAGCTATTTAGATAGCGTTATTAACTTTTCTTAGCTAATTTTACACTTAAAAACACAGTAAAAAGGGATCTAATCAGCTTTTTTCCAAAAATCCCTTTTATAATTCTATCATTTAATCTGAATTCCCTTACCTTTGCCGTCCTAAATTTTGGTAATATGTTAGCAGTAGTAAAAATAGCAGGTCAACAGTTTAAAGTGAAAGCAGGCGATAGCTTGTATGTACCGCATATCGAAGGTAAGAGTGGTGATAAAGTTGAGTTTTCAGAAGTTCTGATGACCGACAATGCCGGCAAAGTATCTATCGGTAACAATGTAAAAGCAATCGTAAAAGCGGAAATTTTAAGCGATCTAGTACAAGGTGATAAAGTGATTGCCTTTAAAATGAAAAGAAGAAAAGGCTTCCGTAAAAAACACGGACATCGTACTCATTACACGAAAATACAGGTGACTGAAATCGCTTAATTGAAGTGTATTTTTCATTTGGGTCTCTTCCGTAAAAAACTGAAAATTTGCCCAAATTGAACAAATTAGCTAATAAATTGGATTCTGAAATAAAAAAAAATAATTAAAAATGGCACATAAAAAAGGTGAAGGTTCGGTTAAAAATGGCCGTGATTCACAAAGCAAAAGATTAGGTGTAAAAATATATGGTGGACAACCTGCTGCTGCTGGTAATATCATTGTACGTCAACGTGGGACTGTGTATCATCCAGGTAAGAATGTAGGTCTTGGTAAAGATTTTACAATTTTTGCACTTTCTGATGGTATCGTAGAATTTAAAAAAGGAAGAGGCGATAAGAGCTATATTTCGATCAACGCAGTAGAAGCTTCTGCATAAAAAATAAAATTTTTTTTGGTAGATAAAAAAATATTTTTAATTTTAAGTATTATTTACTAACCATTTAAATTTTAAAGAACATGGCAACTGCAAAAAAGGCTGCAAAAAAAGCACCTGCAAAAAAAGCTCCAGCTAAGAAAGCTCCAGCTAAAAAAGCTCCTGCAAAAAAAGCTCCAGCTAAAAAAGCTCCAGCTAAAAAAGCACCTGCAAAAAAAGCTCCAGCTAAAAAAGCTGCTGCTAAAAAAGCTCCAGCTAAAAAAGCTGCTGCAAAAAAGAAATAAGCTTTGCTTTATAAAAAGCGAAACTAATAGAAAAGTCCTGGCAAATGCCGGGACTTTTTGTTTCATCCAATACTTCCCAAACTTTCATTTTTTTTTATCCTTAATTTTTGAAATCTTCTCAAACACCTTGATTTGAAAAATAATTAAGCGAGGATATCAATTACAATATTACCTTATAGAAAAGTTTTGAAAATTCAATTTACATTTGACTATGAATAACAACCAAATAGCAGAATCTTTCTCTTTATTGGCTAAATTGATGGAAATTCACAATGAAAACAGTTTTAAGGCCAAATCCTATGCTGCTGCTGCCTTTACTATAGATAAACTAACGATACAACTAAGCGAAACACCCCCTGACAAGATATTTGGTATAAAAGGGATGGGCGAATCTTCCGGAAAAAAGGTGATTGAATTGTTAACTACCGGAGTTTTACAAGCCTTAGAAGAAATGATAGCCAAAACTCCTCCCGGTGTAATAGAGATGCTAAATATCAAGGGCATTGGTCCAAAAAAAATTTGTACGATTTGGAAAGAAATGGAAATTGAAAGCATTGGAGAATTATTATATGCCTGCAAAGAGAATAGATTGAAACTTTATAAAGGCTTTGGTGAAAAAACTCAACAAAATATTACTGAGACTATTGAGTTTTATTTAAAAAGCCAGGGTAGCTTTCTTTACGCTCAGATAGAACCACTTCAGGAACTTGTAAAAAGTTTCTTTGAAAAATCCTTCCCAAATAATAAAATTGAATTTACAGGGTCCTATAAAAGACAACTAGAAATTATCAATGAACTAGAATTGGTAATAGATACTCCCATTCAAAATATAGAAACTACATTTTTAGAGGTCGATGACTTTGAGCTGATAGAAAAAAATGAATCCGATATTTTATTTGGCCTTTCAGTAGGTTTAAAGTTAAGGATTCACAGCGTTGATGAAAACGAATTAATAAAACTTGCTTTCATAAAAGGATGCTCTGTAGAGTTTGCTACTGAATTTTCAAAGCAATTTCCAGCTATAGATTACTCGGCTTGCAATAATGAGGAGGCGATTTTTAGCCAGGCCTCAATAAATTTTATTCCCAATTGCCAAAGAGAACTTACCACAACTATTGAAAGGGCAAAAAACAATGCCCTGCCTACCCTTCTAGACTCATCTGATATCAAGGGTATCATTCATAGCCATAGTAATTGGAGCGACGGAAGTAATACCATTGAGGAAATGGCGCAAAATGCCATTTCAAAAGGTTTTGAATACCTTGTCATCAGTGATCATAGTAAATCAGCATTTTATGCAAATGGATTGCAAATTGAAAGATTAAAAGAGCAACATGCCAATATTGATACTTTAAATATTCAATTGGCCCCTTTTAGAATTTTCAAAAGTATTGAAAGTGATATCTTAAATGACGGCAGTCTCGATTACAGCAATAATATTTTAGCAACTTTCGATTTGGTGATTGCATCAGTTCATTCTAATTTAAAAATGACAGAAGATAAGGCAATGCTTCGACTGATAAACGCAATTGAAAATCCATACACTACTATATTGGGTCATATGACAGGTAGGTTACTATTGAGTAGAAAAGGATACCCAGTAGATCATAAGCGTATTATTGATGCTTGTGCAGCCAATCAAGTAGTGATAGAATTAAATGCCCACCCCAGTCGATTAGATATTGACTGGCGACATATTGACTATGCACTAGAAAAAAATGTATTGATATCAATTAACCCAGATGCACATTCACCAAATGGATTTGACGATATTAGGTATGGCACACTAATAGCACAAAAAGCAATGCTTACCAAAGAACAAAACTTAAGTAGTTTTGGATTAAAAGAGCTAGAACAATATTTATCAAACAGAAAGAAAATGAAAAATATATAGATCTATGCTAATGGCAACTCTATAAAAAAAGGGGACTATTTTATAAAGTGTGTATGAAAATTATTTCAGTTGTTTTTTATAAGCATAAAGCGAAATCTAAACTAATTCAATTGCCTTAGTATTTAAATTAATTTTCATATAATATATTATCAATCCTTCTTTTAAAAAAGGGTTACTGTTTTTTTATTTGATTCCAAATAGCATCCATCTCTTCTAAGGTCATTTCAGTCAGTTCTTTTCCAGACAAAGATGCCGCTGCTTCCATTTTAGTAAAACGATCGATGAATTTTTTATTGGTACGCTCTAGCGCATTCTCAGCATCTAGCTTCAAAAACCTTGCAAAATTTATCAAAGAGAAAAAAACATCCCCCAATTCATCCTCCATATCATTTTTATTTCCCGAAGCAATTGCCTCAAACAATTCAGCTTTTTCCTCCTCTACCTTTTCCCATACTTGCTCCTTGGTCTCCCATTCAAAACCCACCTGTTTTGCTTTCTCTTGTAAGCGCATTGCCTTTATAGTAGCCGGCAGTGACTTGGGAACTCCACCTAATACCGATTTTTTACCTTCCTTTATTTTTAATTTTTCCCAATTTCTTTTTACATCTTCCTCGTCTTTCACAATCACATCACTATAGATATGGGGGTGGCGGAAAATGAGCTTCTCACAAACCCCATTAATTACTTCGTCCAGCGTAAACTGATTTTGCTCATTACCAATTTTAGCATAGAAAACAATATGTAATAAAATATCGCCTAACTCCTCTTTAATACCCTTCCAGTCACCATCTGTAATTGCATCTGTTAACTCGTAAGTTTCCTCAATAGTCAACTGCCTCAGCGTTTCTATCGTTTGAACCTTATCCCAAGGACATTTTTCCCTTAAGTCGTCCATTATTTTTACCAATCTTAAAAATGCATTTTCAGTAGTAGATTGCATATACAGTAAAATTAAAATTTTATTAAAAATAATAAAGAAATCTCGCAACCAACATTTTAGTAACTATTAGTTGAAACTGATAGCCCCAAAGCAGTCTCTCAATCTTGAATTTAACTTAAGCAGAGGTTATTTAAGTTGAGAAAAACAAAATATTTTCCCAATACTACCCTACTTTTCAATAATTACAACCTACTACCTTAATTTTACTATTCAAATTTCAACTATGGGCAAGTCAATATGGATTCAATTGATATTACTGATGACAGTTTCAACAGCTGCAATATCGCAATATCACTATCTAGATATTGTAAGCAACCTTCAATTGTCTTCTGAAATGAAACAATTCAAAGAACAAAAAATAAGAGATATCCAAGTACATAGTTTTGAAAGTAATGGGGAACCTAGTAAAGGTTTCTTTTGCAAAAAAAAGATCAGCAAAGATTATCGTAAAATTGAGACTTATACCAAATCAACTATTTCTGAAAAATCAATCCTTATTTCCAAATTCAATACGGAAGGACAGTTGATAGCATCGAATGATAGCTCAGCAATTTCGAGCTCATCCAATTTTTATCAGTACGATTCCAAGGGACATCTTTCCAAGGTGGTTAACATCTCCGCTTCAATGGATGATGACTTTACTTCCAAAATAACAGAGGAGCATCTCTATTTTTACAATGCCAAAGGACATACCTCAAAGATGCTAAGAATAAAAAATCATTTGGATACTACTACTGTTTTATTTACTTCTGATGAAAAGGGAAATATAATTGATGAAAAAGATTTAGGAAAAAACGGTAAACATTATTACTATTATTACGATTACAAAAATAGACTAACCGACGTAGTAAAATACAACTCTTTAAGAGATAAACTGTTGCCTGATTTATTATTTGAATATAATTTTGCAAACCAAGTAACCCAAATGATCTCGACCGAAGAAGGTATATCAAACAACTATTACATTTGGAAAAAAATATACAATGATGGTCTAAGGATCATTGAAAAATGCTTTTCTAAAGAAAATGAACTGCTAGGCTATTTTGAATTTGAATACAATTAAATAATCTCGAATATATCCTTTCAAAAAAATCCAATAAACACCTTCCGTCAAATTGACTTTTTATTTTTAAGTATTTCCTTTTTGCTTTCTAGGTAGGCATCATTTCATTTCATAACTTTATAACCATGAATATTGGGAAAAAATTACTTATTGCCTTAGGTCTTTTTTTACTAAATGGATATCTAGAAGCCCAGTCTTTTGGAGGAAATCCTGCTTCAATAAAATGGAAACAAATCAATAATTCAAAAACCAGGGTAATTTTTCCTACAGGAATGGATAGTCAAGCCAAGAGAATAAATTCCATCAACCAATTACTTGAAAAAAATACAGCTTACACCCTTGGAGGAAAACAAATGAAATGGGATATTTTATTATTAAACCAAACTACCATTTCCAACGCTTTAGTAAGAATGGCTCCTATCCTAAGCGAATTTTATATGACCCCTCAACAAAACAATTTCAGTTTTGGAAGTCTTAGGTGGGATGACAATCTGATCATTCATGAAAACAGACATATTCAACAATATAGTAATTTCAACAGTGGACTTTCTAAAGTTTTTTCATTTTTCCTAGGACAAGAAGGTCAATTGCTTGCGAATGGAATTTCTATTCCCGATTATTTTTTTGAAGGGGATGCTGTATGGCAAGAAACTCTTGTGAGTTCTCAGGGGCGTGGTAGATTACCTTCTTTTTTCAATGGCATGAAATCCCTTAGGATTGAAAATAAAAAATACTCTTGGATGAAACTGCGCAGTGGATCTTATAGAGATTACACGCCCGACCACTACGAATTAGGTTATCAGCTAGTTGCCTACGGATATGAAAAATATGGAGAAAATTTTTGGAGAAAAGTTACTCAAGATGCAGTTCAATTTAAAGGAATATTTTTTTCATATAAAAAAGCGATTGAAAAATATACTGGCAAAACCTATCAGCAGTTTAGAGAAAATGCGATCAATTTTTTCCTTGAAAAATCCTTTACATCTTTACCCAATGACCCGCTTGCAAATCTTTATCTCACAACAACTAAAAAACACCAAGTGGTGGACTATCTTTTCCCTCACTACATAAGTGATGATACGATGCTGGTAACAAAAAAATCTAACCAATCGATAAGTAGTTTTTATCGGATTACTAAGGGAGAAGAAAAAATGATAGAGGCAAAAAAAATTCTGATAGATGATTACTATAGTTATAAAAATGGAATGATTGTATACGCTAGTTACCAATCTGACCCACGCTGGGGTAACAGAAATTACAGTACTATTCAATTACTAAATATTTATACTAAGCAGCAGCGGCAACTAGGTAACAAAACAAAATATTTCTCACCCGATATCAACGAAAGTGGAACTGAGATACTTGCAGTAAATATAAATCCGAATGGCAGTAACTATCTACATCGAATCAATGCAAATACGGGTAAATTAATAAAAGAGATTCCGAATACTGAAAATTATTTTTATACACAATCCAAATACTTTGATTCAAGTACCGCTATTTCAGCAGTAAGAAATTCAGAGGGAAAAATGAGCTTAATAAAAGTAAATCTTACCAGTGGTGGAAACGAGACAATTATACCTTTTTCATTAAATGTGATTGGCTATCCTTTTATAAAAGGAGATACCATTTATTTTAGTGCAATGTATAAAAATGCAGATAAAATATTTGCAGTAAGCTTAGCTAATAAAAAAATATTTCAACTTACCAATAATATCAATGGCGTATACCAACCAACTATCAATAGTAAAAGTGAGTTGTTATTTACCGCGTTTTCTACCAGTGGATCAAGGCTTGCAAAGATGACCCTCTCAGAAAGAGACTGGAATGAAATAACCAATGAAGACTTTATTCAGCCTGCTTCCTTTTATAATATCGCCTCTTTGCAAAGAGAGGGAGCTGGCCTATTAAAAAAAGTTATAGCTCAGAGTGATACCATTGTCACTTATAAAAAATCTTTACATTTATTCAATTTCCATAGTTGGAGACCAGAATTCGCGGATCCCGAATATGGCTACAACCTTTATAGTGACAACGTATTAAGCAGTTTTAGCAATACACTCAAATACACTTTTAACCGCTCTGACAGAAGCCATACTCTTGGCTTCAATGAGATATTTGCAGGATGGTTTCCTTTACTTCAACTGGGAAGCTCCTATAGCTTCAACAGGAATATAGATACAGCCGTTGGAAAAACAGTCAATTTCAATTCTGCAAAAATAAATGCGGGAGTATACATTCCTTTAAGTTTTGTAGGAGGAAGTTCTTCTACTTACATTAATTTTGGAGCAGGATATAATATTGAACAATTATTTTATGGAAGAAATGGTAAAAATGTCTTAGACAATCTTTCTATTAAATACACTAACTTTTTTGTTTCACTGAGAAATTTTGGTAGACAAGCAAAGCAACATATCAATCCACATTGGGCACAAACAATTTCAGTTTCCTATAGAAATGCGTTTAAACTAATCCAATCCAATAAGTTGGTAGCAAATGGATCGCTTTATTTCCCAGGATTATTTACCAATCACAGCCTTGTACTCAATGGGTCCTATCAAAATAGAGACACCCTGTTCAACTATTTTAGCAATACCTTTTCTTATTCTAGAGGATACCAAGCATTGAGTACCCGACAAATGTACAAGTGGGGAGCCAATTATCATTTTCCAATAGTATATCCTGATTGGGGATTTGGCAATCTTTTGTTTTTTCAACGCATACGCGCAAACGCTTTTTATGATCATACCATTGCCCGAGCTAGACTAAATGGTAAATTAACAGACATAAAAAATAGAAGTGTGGGAGCAGAGATTTACTTCGATAGTAAAGCTTGGAATGCCCTACCAGTAACATTCGGATTTCGATATGCTCATTTAATAGATACCGACCTAACTAACCCAGGAACCAGCAACAGGTGGGAATTCATCATCCCCATTGGGTTGATACCAGATTAATGGTAATAAAAAATGATTGTGCTAATTACATTGAATGATTAACTTAGTAGCTCATCCCTTAAATTTTGTATGAACTCAATCAAACAACTAGCCATTATACAAGAAGATCCATGGCTTACTCCTTATCAACAGGAGTTGAAAGAACGTTTGGAAAATTTTCAAAAAGCAGTCAGTGAAATTGAAGATGCGGAAGGGAGCTTGCTTAATTTCGCTACAGGGCATCAGTATTATGGAATTCATTTTGATAATAAAAAAAATGGGTGGACTTACCGAGAATGGGCTCCCAATGCTCAAGCGCTTTTTCTTATAGGTGATTTTAATGAATGGAATAGGAGTTCTCATCCACTAGAAAGAAATCAACACAATGATTGGGAAATATTCTTACCCTTTGAATCATACCACACAACCTTTATTCATGGTAGCAAAATAAAAGTTACTATTCATGGTGCCAATGGCATTACCGATAGAATACCCGCTTGGATTCAAAAGGTAATCCAGGATCCTACTACACATGATTTTTGTGGACAGCTTTGGTTTCCAGAAAATAAATTTAATTGGACGGACACTCAATTTATAAAGGCAGTAAATAACCATGCGCCCATCATCTATGAATGCCATGTAGGAATGGCTCAGGAAGCAGAAGAAGTAGGCTCTTATCGCGACTTTGCAGATAAAATTTTAACTCGCATAAAACAGAGTGGATACAATACCATCCAATTGATGGCAATAATGGAACACCCTTACTACGGTTCATTTGGTTACCATGTTTCCAACTTTTTTTCACCTACCTCCAGATTTGGAACACCTGAAGATCTAAAATACCTAGTCAACCAATCACATGGAATGGGTATTGCGGTGATCATGGATATTGTTCACTCCCATTCGGTAAAAAATATTGCAGAAGGACTCAATGAATTTGATGGAACAGATCATCAATATTTTCACTCAGCAAAAAGAGGCTATCACTCTGGTTGGGACTCTAAATTATTTGATTATGGAAAATGGGAAGTGAAAAAATTCCTTCTATCCAATGTTAGATATTGGCTTGAAGAATTTCACTTCGATGGCTATCGTTTTGATGGAGTAACTTCTATGCTTTACCTACATCATGGCAACATCGATTTTGATCACTATGATAAGTATTTCAAATTGGATGTGGATACTGATGCGATCACTTATTTACAATTGGCCAATGCAGTGGTTCACCAGTTTAAACAAAACGCAATTTCAATCGCAGAAGATGTAAGTGGAATGCCTGGTCTATGCAGAAATACTGAAGAAGGAGGAATTGGATTTGATTATCGGCTAGCCATGGGAATTCCAGATTACTGGATCAAAATACTCAAGGAAAAATCGGATGAGGATTGGGATATCAATGAAATTTGGAGTATGCTTAACAATCGCCGATTAGGTGAAAAAACCATCGCCTATGCTGAATCGCATGACCAAGCATTAGTGGGTGACAAAACACTTGCCTTTTGGCTGATGGACAAAGAAATGTATTCCTCTATGAAACTGGAAGATCAAAATCATATCATTGATCGAGGAATCGCATTGCACAAACTAATAAGACTTATTACCATTAGCCTTGGTGGAGATGGATATTTGAATTTTATAGGTAATGAATTCGGACATCCAGAATGGGTTGATTTTCCACGTGAAGGAAACAATTGGAGCCATCAACATGCCAAAAGGCAATGGTCGCTAGCAGATAATAAAGAACTTAAATACCAATGCTTAGGCAATTGGGATAAAGCAATGATTGAATGTATTGATAATAATAAATTATTGTCGACCTCTAAAGCAACCCAACTGCATATAGATGCAGAAAATAAAGTAATTATTTTTGAAAAAAATCAACTCATTTTTATTTTCAATTTTAGTCCAACCCAGTCTATTTTCAATTATCAATTTAAAGCTCCACAAAAAGGTACTTATCGCATCCTACTTGACTCTGACAAAAAATCATTTGGCGGATTTGACAGAGTAGATGATCGCATCGATTATACAACTGATCTAAATCAATTCCTCAGTATTTACCTCACTAATAGGACAGCATTGGTATTGAGTAAAAAATAGCACTCACTATCTACAAATATTTATATATAATAAGATAATTTAGCTTAAATAAATTAGCTGTACAGTGACTTTTATTTTAGCAATTTATCCACCACTAAAACCTTTATTCTCCAAATTCAACCTGACAATCCCTTGCCTTTTACTGTTTATTTTTGTGAAAAATTAAACTTATAGAATAAAAATTTATTCCTCAATTCAAAGGGATCTTAAACCATTAGGCCGAATTAATTAGAGTAAGATTTACTAGTGCCCTAATTAATTTAAATCATAAAATTTCAAAATTAAAATTTATTAATTTAAAAAAAAACAATAGCTTCAATTTTAAACTTTTCTTTTTTTGTAGGTTACAGGAAAATTAAGAACTGTGTAGTTGTTTTTTTTAAACCATTACAAATTAATCTGCCTCACAATTAAACGATTTTAGTTTATCATTTCATCATCAAAATTAAAAATTAAAACGATTTAAAACTTGCCTATGTTATCCGATAAAATTAAACTGAGTGTCATTTTAAAAACAACCAGCTTATTGCTAGGTTTGTTTTGCTGGCAATTAATCATTGCTCAAAAAAAAATCGACCTTACCGACCTAAAAGAATTTAACAATGTTGGAGGTAACTGGCATATTGCAGGAGATGTAAAAGCTGATTATACAAAAGATCATGACCTATCTTTTACTTCTGGCACTGGAATATTGGTGAATCTACCTACCCCAACCGATCGAAAAGATCTTTATACCAATTTAAAACATGGCGACATTGACCTTGAACTAGATTGTATGATGGCCAAAGGATCCAACTCAGGGATCTACCTTCAAGGTAGATATGAAATACAATTACTAGACAGCTGGGGTATGGTGAATCCTCGTTCTTCTGATATGGGAGGTATTTATGAAAGGTATGACAACAGTCGCCCCGAAGGACAGAAAAATATTGACGGCCATGCACCAAGGCAAAATACAAGTAAAGCACCTGGATTGTGGCAGCATTTAAAAATCAGTTTTCAAGCGCCCAAATTTGAAGGTGGAGTAAAAGTTAAAAATGCTAGGATTCTTTCAATTGAATTAAATGGTATTGTTATTTTAGAAAACATAGAACTATTTGCTCCTACTGCTGGATCAGTTTCTGAGGTGGAAGTGGCTACTGATGCTTTACGCATTCAAGGAGATCATGGACAAGTTGCTTTTAAGAATATTGTTATCAAGCAAATGGATAAACCTCAACCGGTTTTATCCGACATTATGCTGACAGTAATTAAAGGGAATTTTGAAAAAGAAGCTGATTTAAATGGCAAAAAAGAAAACTTAAAAAAGCCAACCGCTATCATTTCTTCCAATATTGATGGTATACCTGATAATGGATTTATGGCTAAATATGCTGGGACTATTCATATTAAAGAAGCTGGTAAATATCAATTTAGAATGGTCACTAGAGGTGGTACGGGCACATTAAAAATAAATAATCAAAAGCTGGTTTATTTTGGAAATAGTCGTCAAGATAGTAGCATCATTTTACCAGTAGGCGATTTTCCTTTTGAAGTAGCTTTCTCAAAATATATGGATTGGGTAAAATCTTCTTTAATAGTATATGCTGAAGGTCCAGGTATCAGAGAATTTATTATCAGTGATCCAACCAATATTCCAGTTGATTTGCCAGATCCAATTTTAATTCAAGCAAATGAAAATACCATCTTACGCAGTTTCATTGACCTGCCCAATAAAAAAAGAATTGTACATGCAGTCAATCTAGGAAGTCCTCAAAAAATAAATTATACATTTGATATGGACAATGGATCCATCTTTCAATTGTGGAGAGGCGATTTTTTAGATGCTACCCGCATGTGGTCAGGAAGAGGTGATGGCACTGCTAAAACTTTAGGTTCCGTTCTTTACTTAGGCCCCCCAACATTTCCAATCAATAAAATGAGTAATACAAATACTCCATGGAAAACCGATACTTCCGGAATGGAATTTATAACCAAGGGATATACTCTTGACGACAAAGGTTTCCCTTCTTTCAAATTTAAAATACTAGGAGCCGCTGTAACTGATAAAATTAAAGTGCTAGAAAGCGGACAGGGAATTCAGCATGAAATTTTAGTTGAAAAAAGTGCTAAAGACCTAAGTTGGAGATTGGCAGACGCTAAAGTGATAGTAGAAATTTCACCTGGATTATTTATAGTAGATGATAAATCTTATTATATTAAAATAGAAAATTCAGAAAGCATTCATCCTACTATTCGCGAACAGAATGGACGCAAAGAACTGATAGCACCCATTCAAGACAAACTAACCTATTCTATCCTTTTCTAAAATGCTAGTTTATATGAAATCATTTCAATTAAAAAAATCAATACTTCATTGTAAATTTATTTTACTAACCGCTGTTGTATTCTTCGGTTCCCTATCAAAGCCTATGGCACAGGAGTCTGCGAAGGAAGAAGACTTTTTTAAAATCAATAAAGTTCATGCACCGGAAGGCTCCGTAATTGAAGTAGGAGGTTTGTGTACCTTACCCGATGGCAACCTTGCATTGGCAACACGCAGAGGCGATGTTTACATTGTTGAAAATCCCACGAATGCCAAACCATTTTTTAGAAAGTTTGCATCAGGCTTACATGAAATACTTGGCGTAGCGCATAAAAATGGTTCATTGTATGTTGTGCAACGTGGTGAACTAACCAGACTCTATGATTCAAATATGGATGGAAAAGCGGATGTGTATGAAACTATTTATTCTTGGCCGCTGTCTGGTAATTATCACGAGTATAGTTATGGTCCAAAAATAGCTGCTGATGGATCTTTCTTTGTAACACTTAACCTTGCTTTTGCAGATGTATGGTGGTCAGGAAGCAGTTTTGTTCCATGGAGAGGATGGGCACTTCATATTTTTGAAGATGGGAAAATGGAACCTTGGGCTACTGGATTTCGTTCGCCTTGTGGTATCAGCATGATTGATGGCGAATTATTTTATACCGATAACCAGGGCGACTGGATAGGTTCTGGAAGTATTATGCCAATCAAAAAAGGAGCTTTTATGGGTAACCCTGGAGGTTTAGTTTGGACTAATACACCTAACTCTCCATTAAAGCTAACGCAACAAGATATTTTCAATCGAATCAATCCACGCATCGAATTTGACGCACAAGGAAGAAGGGTGAAACCAGAAAATATTGTAAATGAAAAATTGAAAACTTTATATGAAGTAAAAAAAGAGGTACCTGAATTACAGTTGCCTGCTGTCTGGTTACCACACGGAATATTAGGTATTTCTAATTCAGAAATTGTAAAAATACCCAAAGGAGTATTTGGTCCATTTGAAGAACAATTGTTAGTGGGTGATCAGGGGCAAAGTAAATTGTCCCGTGTATTTATGGAAACAGTCAATGGCGAATTGCAGGGATGCGCATGGGATTTTAGAAGTGGCTTTCAATCAGGCGTATTGCGGATGGCATGGTCCAAAGAAGGATCATTGATGGTAGGCGAAACCAATCGTGGATGGGGGTCTGCTGGTGAAGCCACTGAAGGTTTACAACGTCTCAGCTGGAGTGGCAGAGTGCCATTTGAAATGAAGACAGTAAAAGCGATGCCTGATGGTTTTGAAATAACTTTTACCAAGCCGGTAGATAAAAAACAGGCTGCTGATATTTCATCTTACGCTGTTGAAAGCTTCATTTATAAATACCAAGCTGTTTATGGAAGTCCGCCACAAAATACTCAAAACTGTCCTGTAAAGGGTGTGAAGCTTTCAGCTGATGGATTGACAGCACGTATCATCGTGTCAAACCTAAGACAATATTATATTCATAAAATTACTTTGCAAGGAATAAGGGAAACAGAAAACTCTTATTCATTGGTTCATCCTACTTGTTACTATACCCTCAATCAAATACCTGATGGAGGAAAGTTATCGATAAAAGAAGTGAATACAAAGAATTCAACTGCGAATGGATCATTGATCGCAGCCAATATTTCAAGCCAAACTGCTTACGATAAAATAAAACCTTTGCTAATAAAAAACACCTGTATAGCTTGCCACAATCCAGAAAAGAGACAAGTAGGTCCAGGATTTATTGATGTAGCAAAAAGAAATTACTCTGTCGAAAAAATAATGCAGCTAATAAAAAATCCGCAGCCGCAAAACTGGCCTGATTATTCAACACCGATGGCAGCGATGCCCCAGGTAACCCCATCAGATGCGAGACAAATAGCCCAATGGATTAATTCACTCAATGGTAAAAAATAAAAAATGAAAATTTTCAATCTAATTTTCTGTTTCATCTTTATAGTGTTTGGAGCTTTGCAATACAACGATCCTGATCCTTATTTATGGATACCTATTTATTTGTTTGCTGCCTTCCTTTGCTGGAAAGCATCGAAGGGTGTTTTTCATCCAATGACAACGCTTATAAGCATTGCGTTTTTTACAGGTTATGCCATCTATAAAATTTTTGATCCGAATGGTTTAATAGATTGGGTGAATATTCACCATGCTGAAAATATTGCTGAAACGATGAAGGCAGAAAAACCTTGGGTGGAAGAGAGCAGAGAATTTTTTGGGTTAGTAATAATCATTTCCGTTTTGGTGACCAATTACTTTTATGGCAGGAAGGTTAGTCAATCAAAGAGTGTATAAATTATTTCAGCGCGAGTAAAGTTCAATTAGCTTCAATTACAACTTAGAAATCCATTGGACTCTGAAAGGAATAATGCAACTGAGGATACAAACTTTTTTAAGTGATTTTGTATATTTCAATCAACATTTAATTAATCAACCAGAATTGGTTAATTTCGAGTATGAGTAATTTCAAACTAGATAGGACTGCTTTTAAGCCACAAACAATGGCTGATGCTGGCAATCACAAAAGTTATTATCTAAAAATGACTTGGCAAGAGCGATTATCCGTAACCGCCTATTTAAATAGTGTTGCTTATCAATACGATCCGAATAAACCTCCTAGAATAAACCGTAATCATTTTACTGTAAAAAATTTGCGACACAATGGCTAATATTTTTCACGAAGATTTTAGAGATTTTCTAAAAGCTTTAAATGAAGCTGATGTTAGATATATTTTAGTAGGTGGGTATTCAGTGGTTTTGCATGGCTATTCAAGAACTACTGGGGATATGGATTTATGGGTTGACAGGTCTGCAGATAATTATGAAAGAATAAAAAAAGCATTTCATATTTTTGGTATGCCTGTATTTGACATGACTGAAGAAAATTTCTTATCCCATCCTATTTGGGACGTATTTACTTTTGGCAGCCCTCCAGTTGCAATAGATATCATGGTTAAATTAGAAGGATTAAATTTCAAAGATGTGTTCGATAAAGCAATATACTTTGAAGAGGATGATTTAAAAATCAGAACAATCAATAAGCATGATTTGATTACTGCAAAAAAAAATGCCGGAAGATCTAAAGATTTAAATGATTTAGAGAACCTTGAATAAACTGAAATTTTATAACTTAGACGCAGGGCAGACTTAGAATTGAGTCATACGCATGGATAGTAAATCAATCCTTTACACAACGAACTGAGAAATCACTCATACGCATAACTTCTTATGCGTCTTATAGCTAGGTAAATAACAAAAATTTACTTTTTATAAAAACGGAACGTCTATTTCTTCAGTCTTTTCAATAAATAACGTGTAATAAAAATACCATTCGATTCAGTAGCATACACACCTGGTGTTACCGAAACCAATTCCCAATTTTCGTCTGAAAGTTTTGTAATTTTATCAGCAATCATTTTATCGTTGCCTCTAACATTTCCAAAATTAATCCCTACTATTGAAAAAAAGTTTTCCATCTTCACTTCATCCAATTCGCCATTGGGTTTGGTAGTAATCATTCTCGATCTTCCTAAACCTCCTGGAATAACCGACTCAATAGTTGTCAGTTGGGTGTATTCATATTTCTGAGCAAACGCACTTACTGTTGAGAAAATCAGTATCGCGATTGTTAATTTCAGCGTTTTCATATTAAATTAAATTTAGTTTTTTTGTAATTGCTTTAAAATTATTATCTTTTTAAATTACGAATATTTTTAAATTTACTTTAATACATCCTATTTTCAAAATAATCTAACAAAAATGTCAAATGTAATTTCCACCTCGCAGGCGAAGGATTCAATCCTGTGCCCTTTTATTATTCATCCAGCTAGAACAATAAATATTACAAATATTTTGAAGGTTCATATATCAAATTAGTAGTAACCTCGCAGACACAGAATAGAGTCCTGCGCCTGAGGAGAAATTATTTTTGAGGCAAACGATACATTGTTTTGGCAATGTTGAAACTCTTACAAATGGATTGATTATTTACTAGCTGAATGTTTACATAATGCAAACAAGTATGTTGACAATAAGCACGAATTCTATCCTCATTAGAGTTAATGGAGTTGGGACTTACATAATCACTCTCTTATAGTCATTACCTCTTATAAATTTTATACCACTTATTATGTTTTAATCCCGAAGGGATGCAATTATTATAGCAAACGGAATGTTAAGAAAATACAACCCTGTAAGGGTGAAATTATTCCAACCAGTCAAATAGATATTCATTTTTATATTCAATTTCATATTTGGTAAGAAATTCAAGATATTCTTCCTTAAAGGTTTTCTTTTGATGATGCATTTCCTGGTTTAAAATATAATTGTAAACTTGCTCAATTTGAGAATGGGAATAGGAAAATGCACCTTAGCCTTCCTGCCATGAAAATTTACCTTTTACGAAAACTTTATCATTGATAAATTTCGATGAATTGTTTTTTACATCCCTCATTAAATCTGAAATAGCCATGCTAGGTTTTAAGCCTATAAAACAATGAATGTGGTCGGCTACTCCATTCACAATAATAGACTTTTGATCTTTTCCTTTAATAATTCCTGAAATGTATTTACACAATTCATCTCTCCATTTTTTATCAATTAAATTCCCTCTGCCCTTAACAGCAAATACGGTTTGTATATATAATTGTGAAAATGTTCCTGCCATAATTATTGTACGCTTTAATATCACCCCTTCGGGGTTGATATTTTTGTTTATTATTTTTATAATCATATCAGCCCTTCGGGCTTCAACAGTTGATTCCTTGTTGATAGAAAGAATATTAAATTTTCCAATGAAATTTCTTCAAAAAGATTCGAGCATGGAATTTTAAACGTCCCTCGTAGCGTTCCCCTAAAAAAAATGCCTCGCAAACTTTTGATTTACAAGGCATTAGATTTTTTGAAGTACTCGGGATGGGAGTTGAACCCACACTCGCCTTACAGCGAACAGGATTTTAAGTCCTGCGTGTCTACCAGTTCCACCACCCGAGTGTGAACGAAATCGGCTTTTCGCCGACGGTAGAAAAAAAATCCCGACGAATCGGGATCAATTTGAGCGAAAGACCGGGCTCGAACCGGCCACCCCGACCTTGGCAAGGTCGTGCTCTACCAAATGAGCTACTTTCGCTTGTTAAATAAGAACTTTTTTAAGGATTGCAAAAATAGGGATTGTATCGACAATACAAAACTTTTATTTGTACTGCGGATTGTATAAAGTGTTTTCAGGAACCTTTACCTCAGGCTTGCCTTTATAACGATTACTATACATACCCATGCAACTTCCCAAAATAAATGCTACCAACACGAAAATCTGGCAAAACCAAATAAAGCGTGAGGAGGATACCCAATTGTGAGCAAAATCTTTGTGTTTATTGTCTATTACTTCGTATTCCATATAATACTATTTTGGAGTGCAAAAATAAGTAAAGTGGCTCAAAAAAAATTATTTGATGGCAACAATTTCCGAAAAGATACTTTTCTTTTTTATAAAATGTTGCCAAACGATCGATCCTGTGTATTTTCCATTAACGCTACCCTTTCTAGAAATTGGGAATACTGATTTTGTACGATCTACTATAATCCACTTAAAAAAATATAAATGTGCATGAAAAATTGAAATGAAAAATAAGCGGTCTCCTCCTAATAACCCCCTCCACGCTGCTAATGCATCTAGACCAAACCGAATAGGGAAAATAACTAACGCATTCCAAAAAGGCAGGTTCTTAGCCAACATCACCAAATTATTCCGGAAATTCAAGTAGTTTTTAAGCCTATTGCCTTTAGACAATGTTCCGCCTCCCAAGTGATAGACCACCGACCTAGGCTCAATATAAACTTTATATCCAGCGAGTTGAATTCGCCAGCAAAAATCTATTTCCTCTTGATGGGCAAAAAAATACTCATCCAATCCGCCCACCTTATTAAATATATCTGCTCTTACAAACATGCTAGCCCCACTAGCCCAAAAACAAGCTTGAGCAGTTTGATATTGACCCTGATCCTCTTCCAATTGCTCGAATACTCTGCCTCTAGCAAATGGATATCCCAGCGTATCAATCCAACCACCACAGGCACCGGCATATTCAAATTGTAGCCGATTGTTATAATCTAGCAATTTTGGCTGGCAGACAGCAATATCTTTATCGGCCTCCATCAACTCAATTATTGGCTCTATCCAACCTGGGGTTACCTCTACATCGTTGTTTAATAAAACATAAAAATCACTCTTTACCTGCCGTAAAGCAGTATTATATCCTTTAGCAAAACCTTCATTAAAAGGGCTAATCAATAACTCAACCTGCGGAAAATTTTGCTTCAAAAAAATAATAGAATCATCTGTAGACCCATTATCGGCTACGATTACACGCTTATTTGCATAGGTAGAAGCCAATACAGAAGGTAGAAAAGTACGAAGATGCTCCTTACCATTCCAGTTCAATAGTACGATGGATACCAACGGAAGCTCCCTAGTGGGGGAATCATTCGTTATCACAGTATTTTTACCTTGCAAATCCATCTTATCGCTGTATTCAATTAACGAATAGTTATATTTTCTACAAACATACTCCATTTCTTTTTTTCATTTCTTAATTCTTACTTTACATTTGATAAAATGTTGAATCAATTATTAAATTGGAGAACGTCTCTGGCAATCATTGCCATTGCAATAGTAACAGGGACTGTTTTCTATTCCAACTACCTGTCTAAAAAACTAGCTGCTGATGAAAGAGAAAAAGTAGCCGTATGGGTTCAATCTCTAAAAACAAGGGCAGCAGTCAACGATCAAGCAGCGCTAGACCTTACCAATGCAATCACTTCACACAATACCACTATTCCAATAATAGAAACAGATGAGCACGATAACCCATCAGGTCAGCTTTTAAATATTGATACTGCATTACTAAAAATTGATAGCAATTTTCTTCGAAAAAAAGTGCAAGAATTTAAAAGCCAAAATGATGCAATCATTGTTGAGGTAAATAAAGACCCGCTGATTATTAACAAATACTATTTTGGGGATTCCAAACTCCTTAGGGAAGTAAGATATTACCCAATCATTCAACTGCTCATTGTAGCACTTTTTATAATTATTACACTCATCACCATTACAACTCGCAATAAATCAACTCAAAATCAAGTATGGGCGGGGATGGCTAAAGAAACGGCTCATCAATTGGGAACCCCCCTTTCATCTTTGCAAGGATGGGTAGAATTGTTGAAAGAAATGCCCGGAACTGAAAAAGTTACAAAAGAAATGATCAAAGATGTAGACCGGCTAAAACTAGTAAGTGATCGCTTTGGTAAAATAGGTAGTATCCCTCAACTTGAAAGTGTCAATCTAGTTGAACAAATAGAAAATATGGTAGCCTACATAAAAAGAAGGGCTCCTGAGCAAATTAGTTTTAGTGTTGATAGCGCTGGAATAGAAAAAATGAATGCAATGGCCAACGGCCCATTGTTTGACTGGGTAATTGAAAATTTATTAAAGAATGCGCTAGATGCCACTGCTGGTATTGGTAATATCCAAATTAAAATTAAAGAGGAAACCAACTCAGTAATCATAGAAGTCGCAGATTCAGGAAAAGGGATTAGCAAACAAAATTTACGTAATATTTTTAAGCCTGGTTTTACTACCAAAAAAAGAGGTTGGGGCCTTGGACTAAGTTTATCCAAAAGAATCATCGAGCAATATCACCAAGGCCAATTGTATGTGAAAAATTCTGACCTAGGCAAAGGGACTACCTTCAAGATTGTTTTAAAAAAATAGACGACTTATTATAAGACTTTCTGTTATATTTTACTTACAGAATCTTGAAAGACTAAAAGCTATTTATTGATTTTTATAACCCTAAAGTTTTCTACATTTGCATTCCTCATCAGCAATCAGCTCAAGTGCTATTTTCTGATTTAAATGCGGCGATGGCGAAATTGGTAGACGCACTACCTTGAGGTGGTAGCTCCCGAAAGGGCGTGGGAGTTCGAATCTCCTTTGCCGCACAAATATTTAAAAAGGCAATTCTTAACGAATTGCCTTTTTAGTATTGAATTTAAATACCTTTTACATTTGAAATACTTAGATGGCAGGAAATTGTAATCAAAAGAAAAAGTACTTTTACACCAGCGATTTTTTATTGATACCATTAATTTTTCATAATTTTTATTTAAATCTAATTGATCTAAATAGTTGCTTTAAATATTAAATAATACATGAATAATTTTATCATCAGCTGTGATTGGGGTAGCTCAGAATTTAGACTTCGATTAATCAATTTAAAAGAAGAGGCGATAGTGAATGAAATTATTTCCCTAAACGGTGTACTAAGTATTCATAATCGTTGGACTGCTGATTCAAAAAAGATTTCTATAAAAGAATTCTATCTGCAATTTTTATTAGTCCAAATCGAATTTTTGTTAGCCGATAAATCAAATGATTATAAGAATACTCCCGTCCTGATTTCAGGTATGGCCTCCGCTAGTATCGGGATAGAAGAACTACCTTATGCAAAAATCCCTTTTGCACTTGATGGGAAAAATACGGTTTCGAAATTCATGAAAAATAATGCTGAATTCCCATATGATCTATTTTTAATTTCTGGAGCTAGCACTACAAACGATGTAATGAGGGGTGAAGAAACTCAAATGGTTGGTATCGCACAAATAAAGGAATTAATACAACTTAATGAAGATGCCATCTGTATTTTTCCTGGAACCCATTCCAAACACATCAAAATAAGCAAAGGGAATATGGTAGATTTTAAAACCTACCTAACGGGCGAATTGTTTGAATTACTTTCTACTAAGAGCGTTCTCAAAGGATCTGTTTCCAAAGAAAGTAATCACAAAGTGATGGATGAAATAAATTTGCAGTCATTTTATAAAGGAGTTAATCAATCTCAAAACTATGCTAACCTACTTAATAAATTATTTTCTGTAAGAACCAATTCCTTGTTCAACCTTCTCTCAGCCCAAGAAAACTATTTTTATTTAAGCGGATTGTTAATCGGCTATGAAATTAGATCTCTTCACCAGGATATGCCCTGTACCATTGTTTTATGCAGTGGAAACAGTCTTTCTCAATTGTATCAACTAGCAATTGAAAAGATTAATTTTGATGCAAGAATCATTTTTATTGAGCCAGCTATGATGGACAAGGCTGCCTTTTGTGGGCAGATCAAAATATTTCAATCTTATCATCAGCATAAATAATATTTCGTGAACAAAAACATTTTTTCTCTGCAAAAATTTTTAGAGCTTCCAGTCATTGGTATCATTAGAGGCTTAACATTAGAGGAAACAATTGGTATTCTTCCTTATTATATTAAAGCTGGGTTTACTACTGTTGAAATTACCATGAATACTCCCAATGCTGAACAAATGATTCGTGTGATAGCTGATCAATATGACGGGGTTCTCAATATTGGAGCAGGAACAGTTTGCACTGATAAAGAATTAGATTTAGCACTTGAAGCAGGGGCTCAATTTATTGTTATGCCAATTATAAATGAATCGGTAATAAAATCATGTGTAAAAGAAAAAATACCTGTGTTTCCAGGAGCCTATACTGCTACCGAAATATTCCAAGCATGGTCTTTAGGTGCCGAGATGGTAAAAGTATTTCCTGCAAGTTCCCTTGGTCCCGAATACATTAAGGATTTAAGGGGACCACTCAATCAGATAAATCTAGTTCCGGTAGGAGGAATCAATATCGATAATTGTTTAGATTATATGAACGCAGGTGCTTCAGGACTAGGAATTGGCAGCCAATTATTTGACACCAAAAAAATTCGTGAAAAAAACTGGAAGGAATTGTCAAATACTTTAGAAATATTTGCCAATAAAATCAAGGGATTTACAGAGAAGAGAATGATTCAGTAAGCCCCTCTTTTTTATAACTTAATTCAACCCTATCTCAAAAAAGGTTGTTTGATTTACTGAGGGAAAATTAAATGAAAAACAACTCATTATTCAAGTAGGTAATTGAAAATTACTTATTTAGTAAAAATTGAATGCTAATAAATAAAATCTTCCGTAACTTGAAAAAAATTGCTGAAGACCATGTCACCTCGACTTGCAATGAATCAAAAGACCTTCTTGGTTATTAGCGCTATGCTATTATTTACCTATGGATTCATGGGCTGCAATCAAACAATTTCTCCTCCGATTGCCGAAAAAGTAGATTTCAATTATGATATTCGGCCTATACTAGTCCAAAAATGTTATCTCTGCCATGGCCCCGATCCAAGTAGCCGAAAAGGTAATCTGCGATTGGATACCTATGAAGGAGCTACGGCTCTAACAAAAGAAGGAAACAAAGCGATTGATCCGATTCACTCCGAAAAAAGCATGCTACTTTTTCGTGTCAATCACAAGGATCCTGATATCATGATGCCAACGCCAGAATCGAATTTAAAATTGACAGATCGTGAAATTGCTTTGATAAAAAAATGGATTGCTCAAGGTGCTGAATGGAAACCCTATTGGGCATTTATCCCCCCAAAAGAAACGGATGCGCTTAAAAATTATTCAGGCAATGCAATCGATTATTTCATCAATAAAAAATTGGAAGAAAATAATATCAATGTTTCAGACGCTGCTGATAAAAATACCCTCATTCGAAGAGTTTCCTACGTATTAACAGGACTTCCTCCAACGCCAGTAGCGATACAAAAATTTTTGGAAGATAAAAGTCAAAATGCTTACCCAAAAATGGTAGAACAGTATTTACAATCACCTGAATTTGGGGAACGTTGGGCGAGACACTGGATGGACCTTGTAAGATATGCTGAAACTAAAGGGCATGAATTCGATTTCACCATTTCTGGCGCCTGGAGATATCGGGATTACCTCATTCGTGCTTTTAATGCTGATGTCCCTTACGATCAACTAGTACGTGAACAATTAGCTGGAGACTTATTGGAAGAGCCAAGGATTAATGTAGCTGAAAAAATAAATGAATCACAATTGGGAACTGTTTTTTATACAATGGCAGAAGGCTCTCACAGTCCAGTGGATGTTAGAAAAGATGAGTCAGACAGGATTGACAATATGATCGATGTTACTGGCAAGACTTTCCAGGCATTAACCATTTCATGCGCCCGCTGTCATGATCATAAGTTTGACCCCATTAGCACAAAAGACTATTACTCTTTTTATGGACTAATGGAAGGAACTAGATTTTCTCCGATCCCTGCTAATCTTTTAGAAACATCCAAAAAAACACAACAATTAAAAACGATTGAAGATTCCATTCGCACTCAATTAATTAGTAGCTGGCTTAAAAAACAAACCCCTTCCAACTCTCTAAAAACTACTGTTGCTTCTGTTAATTTACAAGGCCGCCCCAAAGAAGATTCCGTTCTAGGAAATTTCTCCGAATCAGATTTGGATGGCTGGAAATCAGATGGCTTGGCTTTCACAAACAGCACCACTTTGGGTGAACCCGTGTTTAATGACAAGAATAAATTAATGTCGCTTCAAGACGGAAAAGCATCCAGCAAAAAACTTGCTATCGGAATTTTTGGTGCGCTTCGTTCCCCTGACTTCACCATCAACAAGAATTTTATTGGCGTAAAAGCGGCAGGAAAAAAGGCTTCCATCAGAATAGTAATCGATAATTTTCAACTTATCCAATATCCTATTTATGGAGGAATTGAGCAAAGAGTGGATACTGCTCAGTTTAAAAATTTTATTTTTGATGTAACCCAATGGAAAGGGCACAAAGCTTATATAGAAGTGGTTCCTGGTGTTTATGAATCGCATGTTTTTAAAATGAAAAGGGAATCCTATATCGAAGTGAAATACGCAATTGCCTTCGAAAAAAAATGGTTTGAGCCAGCGTTTTCAAATCATCAATCCAATAAACCAACCCAATCACTTCAAGCAATTTTAGAAAATAAGTTATCAGCTGCCGATGTGCAGTTAGTAAATTCCCTTATCCAATCAAATCGTCTGGACAGAAAATTACTATACATTGACAACCTTCTACAAAAAAAATCTGAACTAGAACAATCCTTTACTGACTCCACCGAATTTTTTTATGGTGTAACGGATGGCTTTGGAAAAAATAGTCCAGTTTTTATTCGCGGTAATACTGCTGAGCTTTCTCCTCAACCAGTAAATCGTGCTTTTTTACATGCTGTAAAAGTTTCGAACCCAGATTTTAATGTAAATGGAAGTGGACGCATGCAATTGGCTGCTGCTATTACAGACCCCAATAACACCCTTACCTACCGTGTGATGGTAAACCGAATTTGGCACCATCTATTTGGCCGAGGCATTGTTGAAACGGTAGATAATTTTGGCATGCAGGGGAAATTACCTTCTCATCCTGAGTTGTTAGATCATCTAGCCATTCAGTTTCAGAAAGACCATTATTCTATTAAAAAAACTATACGAAACATCGTATTATCAGACGCTTTCAAAAGGTCAGTAGTTCCCAATAATAAGGCTGCCAAAATAGACCCTTCCAATAGTTTGCTATCGCACTACCCCGTTCGAAGACTCGAAGCAGAAGCAATACGCGATGCCATGCTAGCTTCGTCCGATCAGTTAGACAAAAAGATGTTTGGCAAATCTGTACCCGTTCACATCACTTCGTTTATGAATGGTCGTGGTAAACCTTCCAAATCTGGCCCAGTCGATGGCGATAGAAGAAGAAGCGTTTATTTAGAAGTAAGAAGGAATTTCATGGACCCTATGATGATGACATTCGATCGTCCTAATCCATTTAATTCCTTTGGAAGAAGGACCGTTACCAATGTTCCTTCCCAGTCGCTGATACTTTTGAATGACCCATTTGTAATTCAACAAGCTGAAGCAATGGCAACGAATCTTTTATCAAAAAAAATTAGCAGTTCCGATGATCGTGTTGATTGGGTTTATCAGCGAAGCCTTTCCAGAAAAGCTACAGAACAAGAAATAGATGATGCAAAAGATTTCATTTCACAATTGAAAAACACCTATGCGAAGCATGGAATAAAAACAAATATTGAATGGATCGTTTGGAAAGATTATATTCATTCTGTCTTTAACCTAAAGGAATTTATTTACTTAAATTAATATGTCAAAGCATTTACCCCCCAATCAAAAACCGCTTTCCCGAAGGGAGATGTTAGGCATCTGCAAATGCGGCTTTGGTTCACTTGCAATGGTGAGTTTATTTGGAAGCCTATTGCCATCCTGCACGAACTCTTCAGATAAGTCAGCCCTATTAGATTATTTATCCCGTGGCCCCAAGGCGCCTGGGTTTTTACCAAGAGCTAAAAATATTATTTTTCTTTACATGGATGGAGGTGTATCACAAGTAGATTCTTTTGATCCGAAACCTAGACTTGAAAAAGAAAATGGAGAAGATCCCAGCAGTAAGTTCAAAGTAGACGCTACTCAATTTGCTAATGTGGGCAAAATTTTAAAGAGTCCTTGGTCGTTTAAAAAATATGGTGAGTCCGGAATGGAAGTGAGTGAACTATTTCCACATATTGCAACCTGTGTAGATGATCTAGCATTGATTCGATCCATGGTTTCTAATTTTCCAGAACATACCAACGCAAATTATTTTCTTCATACAGGCAGTGGTTTGCAAGGACGCCCTAGCATGGGTGCCTGGATGAACTATGGATTAGGTAGCGAGAACAATACCCTTCCTGGATATGTGGTGCTGGATGGCGGCCTTATTCCTCCTGGCGGACTAGATAATTTTAAAAATGGATTTCTCCCTGCAACCTTTCAGGCGTCGATTTTACGCGCCGGTGCAGAACCCATAGCGAATATCAAACCAATTGATTCAATTGCAGGAATACAAGATGAAAAATTAGCCTTTTTGAAAAAAAGGGATAAGCATCTGTTAAGCTCACTGGAAGGCGCAGACGAAATGGAATCGGCAATTCGTAATTATGAATTGGCATACAAAATGCAATCTTCCATACCGGAGCTCACAGAATTTAAATCAGAATCAGAAGCTACTAAAAAATTATACGGATTAGATTCTGCTAATCCGCATACAAAAAGTTATGCAGCTCAATGCTTACTTGCTAGAAGACTCGTTGAAAGAGGAGTACGATTTATTGAACTTACCTGCCCTTCCATCGGAGGCTTCGACCGTTGGGACCAGCATGCAAATTTAAAAACTGGACACGAAAGCAATGCTCAGGCAATAGATCAACCTATTGCAGGTCTTTTAAAAGATTTAAAGATGCGCGGCCTACTTGAAGAAACTTTAGTCGTTTGGTCTGGAGAATTCGGACGCACACCATTTGCTCAAGGAGAGGATGGACGTGATCATAATCCATCTGCATTCAGCATGTGGATGGCTGGCGCTGGCATTAAGGGAGGAACTATTTATGGCGCCACCGACGAGTATGGTTATCGCGTAGTAGATAAGCCGGTTACCATACATGATTTACATGCTACCATGCTCTACCTGATGGGAATAGACCATAAACAACTCACCTTCCGCTTTGGTGGTCGTGATTTTAGACTGACAGATGTACATGGCAATGTGGTAAAAGATATTATCTCCTAAATAAAAAATATACTATGAAATTATTAAGTCCCCTTGTTTGCTTTCTACTGCTCTGCCTCCATATTTTGCCCACTGAGATGCATGCACAAAATGGTGCAAAAACAGTTGCGGGTAAAACAGACATTCATCATTCTTTTTTTATCGCTGGTCCAAAATTCACGGGTATTATTGGCGAGAACGAAGAAGAAATTTGGAAAGCCGATAAGGCAGGTGCAAGGGATGGATATGTATTACCAAATGGCAATATTTTAATTTGTTGGGGTGATGAAGTGAGAGAGTATAATAGCGACAAAAAAGTAATTTTTAATTTTAAGAAGTCCGCTGCTGAAAACGAATTAGGTACGGCGGTGCGTTTAAAAAATGGCAATACATTGATTACAGAATCTGGAAAAGCACCGCGACTTCTAGAAGTAGACCAATCAGGACAAATAAAAATTACTGTATCCTTATTACCAGAAACAGATAACATTCATATGCAAACTAGAATGGCACGAAAACTGCCAAGTGGTAATTATCTAGTGCCACATTTATTGGCATTCAGTGTAAAGGAATATAGCCCTGCTGGAAAAATTGTAAACACCATCAAAACTGATCTCGCTGAATTGGGAGGTAGAGATGCAGAAAACTGGCCTTTTACTGCTATTCGATTACAAAATGGCAATACATTAGTTACGCTTACTCATGGAAATAAAGTAGTAGAATTTAATCCCCAAGGAAACATTGTATGGAAAATATCCAATAATGATTTTGAAGAAAAACCATTTAAAGATCCCTGCGGTGCTCAGCGATTAGCCAATGGCCATACGGTGATTGCAAGTTATGGAGCAAGTGAAGGTATCCGCTTGTTTGAGATAGATAACAATAAAAAAATCGTTTGGACATACAATGGCTATGGTGCACATGAATTTCAAATATTGACTACCAACGGAAAAAAATTAAAAGGCAGCCCACTAAAATAATAATGTAACTAACGGAACTTATCTACTTATGCAACCAACTGCTGATTTAACGATGTTTTTCGGAAGATTTCATCCATTATTTATTCATCTTCCAATAGGCCTTTTGGCTTTTGCGATTTTTATGGAGCTATTTCAATTTTGGAAGCCACGAGAATCATTTGTAAAAACAATTTCACTTATATGGTTGGCAGCTGCTATTAGCTCAATTTTTTCTGCAACTGCTGGATATTTTTTATCTCTTGGCGGCGGCTACGAAGAATCAACATTAAACTTCCACAAAATAAGTGGGATAACGCTTGCAGTGATTTCTACTTGTTGCTATTTACTAGCTGCTTTCCCAATTCCTTTTTTAAAGAAGGGCTCGAAGATAATTAGGACGACATTGATTTTAATAATTTCGGTATTACTCATCCTCACAGGTCATTGGGGTGGTTCTCTGACCCATGGCAGTAATTACCTAATGGAATATGCACCACTGGTTGGAACAAGGAGTCAAAAAAGTCAAGCAGCGCACACAAAAATTTCAGGACTAGATTCTGCAGATATTTTTAATGACGCAGTAATGCCTATTCTTCAATCCAAATGTGTTAGCTGTCACAATAAAGAAAAGAAAAAGGGGGGACTACTGCTTACTTCCTATGAAGAAATTTTAGCAGGAGGGAAATCAAGAGAAGGTATTATTCCAGGCAATATTGCAAGCAGCGAAATTTTTAGACGCATCACCCTTCCCAAGGAGCATAAAGAGTTTATGCCTTCTGATGGTAAAAAACCGTTAACTGAATCACAGATTGCCATTTTAGAATTTTGGATTGAAACTGGCGCGCATCGCAACATGACAATTGCCAATTTAAAACCTGATAAAAAGATAGAGAATATTTTCGGAGATTTCTTCCAATTAGGACGTGCTGCCATTCTTTCTTATTCAGCAAAGCCGGCTGCAAAAAAAGACCTTGCTGTACTTTTAAAAGAAGGATTTCAGGTATTTGCAATCAATGAATCCAATAACCTACTAGAAGTAAAATTCATAGGGCCTTCCTCTACTAAGCCAGATCTATCAGTGCTTGAATCAGTAAAAGATCAACTAGTTTGGCTACAACTCTCTAACTGTGGTATCACAGATGAAGACCTTAAAATAATCGGAAATCTACCGAACCTTTTTAAGCTGAACCTAAACCAAAATAAGATAACAGATAAAGGCATTCCGGCCATTACAGGATTGAATAAACTTGAATTACTAAATTTATATGGCACTGCTATCACTGATAGTTCAATTAACTCTCTGCAGAATTTAACGAGCCTTAAAAAATTATATGTTTGGGAAACTGCAGTAGATACCACTCGTATGGAAACGATGTCAAAATCAAAAAAGGGATTAGAGATTGTTTATAAACTATTGCCTTAAATAAATCATTGATAAATAAGGAAATAATATTTGACTTTAGGAGAGACTAAAAGTACTAAAGTGAAAAAAAACATTCTATCAAAAGATAATATAGTGGTAACAAAAAGGCCTAAAGAAATCAACAACTCAGGTTGCCATGAGTAAAAAAATCAGTACAAGATGATGAAAAAAAAATCAGTACTACTAAAACCTATACTTCAAACATGTGTCCTATTTGTTTTATTATATTTTTTAAATCAAAGCACATTTGCACAAAAAATTGATACCAGTGGTAGTCGGGTGAAAACGGATATTAAAATTACATTGCCTCTTATTGGTTCGGTAAAATACAGAAATGCAAACACCATCGAATCATCAAACTGGTTGATTGGCTGCGAAACATTAGACAGAGATTTTGCTGATTACAACGAGTATAAAGAATATCTTAATCCTCTTGGCATTAAATTACTACGTTTCCAGGGTGGCTGGGCTAAAATAGAGAGAGTAAAAGGCCAATATGACTGGGTATGGTTAGATAATATTATTAATGATGCCACCAGCCGTGGATTAAAACCTTGGCTGCAAACATCGTATGGCAATACATTATACAAAGGTGGTGGTGGTGCAAATCTCGGTGCAGGTTTACCTATTACGGAGGAAGCTTTAATTGCCTATAATAAATGGGTAGCCGCAATGATTACCCGGTATAAGGATAAAGTAAAAGATTGGGAAGTGTGGAACGAACCTAATTTTGGTGACAACGCTATTAACAGTCCTGAATTGATTGCCGATTTTAATATCCGTACTGCAGAAATTATTAAAAAAATACAACCCGATGCAAAAATTTCAGGGCTTGCATTAGGTCATATTGGTTATAAATATGCCGAACGTTTCTTCAAACGAATTGCCGAAAAAAAGAAAATGAAACTGTTCGATAACATGACCTATCATGATTATGTATATAATCCCGATGCCAACTATTTGAAAGTGCATATGTTGCAGGAAGCACTAGATAAATATGCGCCTAATATGAAATTGAGGCAAGGTGAAAACGGCGCACCATCTGGAGGTGGGGGTGGCCGAGGTGCTTTATGGGATTATGACTGGAGCGAATTAACACAAGCCAAATGGGATACCCGGAGAATGTTGGGCAACTTAGGGCACGATATTGAATGCAGTATTTTTGGTATCATAGAAATGGCTTATACCAATGGGCCTATTAACCGACTTAATTATAAAGGCATCATTAAATCTGATTCAACAAAAAAAATAATTCGTCCCAAAATTGCTTACTACGCTATTCAGAATATCACTTCGATTTTTGATAATTCATTAGAAAGATTAATGGATTTGGAACATACCTATAACATTGAAGGTGCAAGTTCGGGAGTACATCGTTTTTCGCATACCACTGACCGAAGCCTTTCTGTGTTTGGTTACCAGCACAAGGTTTCAAAAAAGCAGGTTTATACAATATGGATAGATGAAAGCATACCTTCAGAATCTAATCAAACAAAATTACAAACCTTTTCTTTTTCCAATGCTAATTTTGATATACCTGTTTTTATTGATATTATCACCGGTGCTGTCTATGAAATACCAACCAAAATATGGAGTAAAAAAGGAAACACCTATAATTTTAAAGATATACCTGTCTATGATGCCCCCATTTTAATTGCAGACAAAAGCCTCATTAATTTAAATTGATGGAATTAACAGCACCCGTTTTTTAATAGATGCAGAATTACTCTAGGGTGATTTGGGTAATGGTGGTCTTTATGTTAATGGGACAGTATTGTTTAGGGAAGTATATTTAAAACATCAGCGACCATTTTAAAGGCGGCATTGCTTTATCAGTGATGGCAGGAAGATCAGCAACTTTGAGAAAAAGGTCAGAATATTTTTCTTATTAGTTATATTGGTATTTCTTATTCTGATGAAATGTTGGCTGTTAGTTTAATGTGGTCAACTTTATTTTCTTATTTATTCGCTGTTTTATTTACTAAATGAATTATACTTCTTTAATCACCCAAGCCAAACAATGATCATTAAAAAATAAAACTTCCACCGGCAAATTTATTTTCTCATATTTTAAAATATTACATTGAGCAATTACTTTTTGCTCATTTCCTTCAAGTTGAATGATCGGTAGATGTTTTATAAAATCTACCTCCTGACTACCCTGCCATTTAAACAAAGCTTCTTTGATACTCCATGCAGCTGTTAATAACTTTTCACTCAAACTGTCATAAGGTAAAAGTGGAATTTTTTTCAATAACTGCTGCTCTTGAACTGATAAAAATTTATGCTTAATCTTTTCTACTCGATTGGAGATTTTTTCTATATCAACTCCTACGCGATAATTTGGACTTACCACTACCGCTGCATATTCGCCACAATGTGAAATTGAAAAATGATAAGCTTCGTTTTCTAAAAAAGGTTTTCTAGTTTCAGCAATTCGAATGAGCTCGTAAGGGAAATCTGGAAATAACTGTTGTAATAAAAATCTACCTGCTAAATGTTGCCTTCTTTTATTTGGGTGAGAAATTTCTTGTTGCAAAGGTACCTTTTGCAAAAAAAAATCTTCTGGCTCAGTGATGTGCCAAATACCTAATTTTGTAGTGTCGTTGATATTTTGTTGATAAACCAGCGGCATAAAACGGTGATTAATTTTTGATTGTAGGAATTTGAATGAATATTTGCAATCAAAATTGAATTGATAAATTTCATAATAAATCCTTGGCAAAGTAACGCATAAAACATTTAACCCAATTAACCTGACATGATCCTGAGCGACAAGAGAATTTTAGAAGAAATGGAAAGCGGTACCATCAAAATAGTGCCCTACAAAAGAGATTGTTTGGGCAGCAATAGCTACGACGTGCATTTGGGCAAATCCCTAGCCACCTACACCAACAAGGAATTGGATGCTAAGAAGCACAATACAATCGAGCACTTCGATATACCAGAAGAGGGAATCTTGTTATTACCGCATGAATTTTATTTAGGGGTTACCGAAGAATATACTGAAACACATGCACATGTTCCTTTTTTGGAAGGAAAATCTAGCACAGGAAGATTGGGTATCGATATCCATGCCACTGCCGGCAAGGGCGACGTTGGTTTTTGTGGCAACTGGACCTTAGAAATTTCAGTGAAACAACCTGTGAGGGTTTACGCAGGAATGCCTATCGGTCAGCTGATCTATTTTCCAGTAGATGGGGAGATTGAAGTAAAATACAACGAAAAGAAAAATGCAAAATACAGTGGACAGCCTAATAAGCCGGTAGAGAGTATGATGTGGAAAAACAGTTTTTAATCAATTCATTTAGAGGTTTTATCTCGTTTTTCGACTTGCGGATGTGACGGATTTTAGCAAAAAATTCGATATCATTTTAAAACATTGAACCTTTAATAAAGGTTTCTTAAAAAAAACTTCAGCCGCCAAATTACTAAACCGATTTTAGTAGGTCTTATTCTTCTGTCTTATCGGTATCCAAATTTCTTCCTCTGATGCAGCATCGTTGTTTTTGTATTTGTCGCCCAACACTTCAAAATGCGGTCTGTCGTCCAAAACATAGTCTGAATTTGGCAACCAAGTATTTAAAATGTATTGGAAGATTGAATTATCTGTACTTAAGCCTTTATAGTCAAAAACTGCATATAGCCCGCTTGGCAAAACAAAAGTTTCCATTTCGATTGGTACGTTGTCAAAGTCTGCAACTTCAACTGTCGCCCATCTTTCAAATTCATTTATCGGTTTGAAGTCTGTAAAATGAGTTTGTTTGTAAACAACTAAAGAAATTAAATCACTTGTCAAATTGTTGCTAATTTCTTTTCGTCTAGTGGTAAAACTTCGCCATAGTTCTCCAATTTTGTAATTAGCAAAACTCATTGTTAGTCGCTTTCCAACTAATTTTTTTTCGGTTAATATTTCAATTCTGGGTGTCATTTTTCAATATCAATATCATATTTGTCTAAAAGTCCTGAAACGCCTAAAATAGAAAATTTCGCTTTCTTAATTCGATTAATTTCTGGGTCTATGGAGTAATTGTAAGAGGTCCGAAAGTCCGCTTTTTCGAGTGACGTGTGGTCAAAAACGGCTTTTGTCAAATCGCAGTTGTCAAACACCACATTGGTTAGGTCGGCTTCTGCAAAGTCTGATTCTTGTAGTTGAGAATTTTTAAAAATCGTCTTTTTGATTTTCGTTTTGTAAAACGAAGAGTGATTGAGTTGACAACCGTCAAACGAAAAAGAAAGCCCAAACTCGCTACAATTATCAAACCTAAGTCCTAACATTTTACAGTCTTTAAAAATTACATCCCTAAACACTGTCTTGTTGAGTTTTGCTAAACTAAAATTACAACCGTTAAATGTGCAGTCAATAAACTTAAATTCTGAAAGGTCGGTTTCGGCAATATCGCAACTATTAAAAATGCAGTTTTCATATTCGCCTTTTGTCAGCAAATCGTTTGTATAAAATATTATGTCTTGTATAAATGTTTCTTTCATTTTTCTATTCAGTTATTTAGTAGGGTATCTTGTTTCACTTGCCAATATTAGTTTTTTTAAAGCCACTTTTTAATCCAAGCAATGGCCATTTCCTTATGTCTTGAGCCAAATCGATGGGGTTCATTCGGCTCTACGTCTATCTTTAATTTATCTAACGCAATTTTTTGTTGATAGCTCTTAGTAACTTCTTCAAAAGCAATTTTTGCTCCGGGCAATGGACAATTTGGATCCATTTCTGCATTCAATATTAATAACGGTCTTGGTGCAAAAAGCTTTATCATAGAAGGACAATCAAATTCACTGGTAATTCCTGGTAATATTTTTTTCCATAGCAATCCTACATTCTCCTTATTAACTTCCTTGTCGCCCCTATCCTTCGCAACTTGTTCATGTACGCTTCGGATAGTATTTGCACGCCCCTGCCAACGATCATTTTCAAGCGACCATTTAAAGCTCTGAACTGATATCGCCGGTACTGCCACTTTTATTCTTTTATCAACAGATGCAGCCATCCAAGTTTCTATCCCTCCTTTTGAAATGCCTATCATACCTATCCTTGAGCTATCTATATCGGAGCGTTCACATAAATAATCAACCAACCTCCATAAATCGTAAACTGTATCATAATAAAATGGATGCTGCTGTTTGGAACTATCCTTATTTTGCCAAGCATTTATAATGGCATTTTCGTAATTTTTGTTCCCAGGCAAAACTGTCAATCGTCTTTCTCCATGATGTCTGCCATCAATAGCAACTGCAATAAAACCTAACTTCGAAAAACGATTTAGCAAATCCTTCATTTCATCATTGTCCTTACTACCTCCAGTACCATGCAGGCATATAACTACGGGTAGTCTTTTCATTCCACTCAAAACAGGTTTGTAAATCACTAAGGCTACTTTTTCGCTGGCCTCTGAATAAAAGAAACCCCTTTCTATCAATACCGAATCAGTTGGAAATAATTGAATGGAAGGCTGGGGCGCTACCAACGGCCTATTCAACAAATTTTTAAAATCACGACTTACTTTATCACCCGAAATTAATTGAGCACTTGCTGATAGTCCATTAAAAAATAAAATACTTAATAATAAAATGTAGCATCCCCAAAATATTTTATTCTTCAATTGTTTTATCATTGATTATTTTTTAGTGGTATTCGAATAGCTTTTTTTTTGCAAATTGAATAGAATATAAATAGGAAACTAGGTCGATATTTGATTTACCTCTTTCCAATCAATTCAGTTTCCAAATTGAATAATTGAGCACTGATGCAAAACTTACCCAGCAAATATAGGGCACTAGCAACCATGCTGCCGTTGGTGAAATTTTACGAAACCATTGTATCGTTTGTAAAATCATACTCCACAAAATAATAATTTCTATAAAAGCCCAGCCTGGCTGATGGGCATAAAAGAAAATAATGGACCAGAAAAAATTCAATACCAATTGGATGGCGAAAAATGAAATAGCCATTTGCTTCAACCCTTGAGTTGCATCACTTTTCCAAACTAGGTAAAGGGCAATTCCCATCAATAAATATAACAAAGTCCATACTGGAGCAAAAATCCAATTGGGTGGATTGAAAGATGGTTTATTGGCCAAAGCATACCAGCCCTTCACCGCAGATGAAGTGAAAAATCCACCAAGGCTACCTACCAATAAAGTAATTCCAATTGAAATAAATAATTTCATACCTAGAAAGTGTTTTTTAATGAATGATTGGAATAGGTAAAATAGTAAGCGCTATAAAAAACTATATTGCTACACTATTTATATTTTTCCATATTTTTTTTGATAAGCAATCATAAAACTAGTTACTTCTTCATAGCTCAAAATTCCAGAGGGTTGCTGATTATTTTGCAAATAAGCACCGTAGATCCATCTCACAACAGGCTCAATTGGATTTCGATGACGCTTATAAAATTGCCTTAAATTTTTCAAATCCGATTTTACAGCAGGAAGCAACTTTTTGCCAAACTCTTTTGCAGCCAATGAATCGGTATAAAATAAATTACTGTTAGCGTATATAAAAAGTTCTAGATAAGCAGAATATTGAAAGTCAGGATCTTTAGAATTTGTAGCTGCCAAATAACCAACAAAATTAGCCTCACTCTCCTTTGCATACCCCAACTGATGGGCGATTTCGTGACAATTAGTAAATGGCTGAACAAAACTTGGTACAGTAGTATTCACCTGCCCTTCCCCTGTAAATGGATTATAGTAGCCTAGGAATCCTACATAATTTCCTAGCCAACCCCATAAGGAAGATTTGATGGAAGGAGGATGGTAATTTAAAAATGGATACTTTTTCTCTGCCGCCTGATAGGCCTGTTTTGACCGATCAATAATCTGGTAGGACTTCATTCCAATAGGTACAGATTGCAATAATTGGGTATTGCTTTCATTTACTTTTTGAAGTAATGCAGCATTGAGGTTTTTTAAATCAGTAACTGAATATTCTCCAGTTGACAAACCTAATTGTCCTGAAATTCCCTTGCGGTTATAATTAATTCCCCAGAGAACATTAAAACATATATAAATTGAAAGTACCCAAATTATCAGACGCTGAAGGAAGGATTTAAATTCACCCCTATAAAATTGTTTATTAAAAGCAGTCCGCAGGAGTTTTACCCCCTTTATCAATAGCCAGATAACTACTGCTCCGTACAAAATATCTCCGAAGCTAAAAGGTAACCAGCCTAGTAAAGCACGTAAAAAAGAGGAAATTACTGGGTAAATACCCCTAGAATAATAAAGTTCTACCCACTGCTCATTCATAGAAAACAAGTGGATAGATAGGGCAATTAACAAATAAATGCCTAGTGTTATCCAGTTAATCTTCTGCTTCATGAACCCTAAAAATAACAAAAAAGCAGCTTGTCATGCTATTGTAGACAAAGAATATATAAATTTTTGTGCACTGTAATCCTAAAAATTACTACCTTTGCCGTCCTTTAAACCGGAGTTAATGGGAAAGAGAAGGGAATTTGAAATAGCTTTTGTAGGTTTAAAACCCGGAATTCATGAGTTTACCTATGAAGTGGATGATTCATTTTTTGCGGATTTTGAATCAAGGGATTTCAATATTTCCCAAGCGATTGTAAAGCTCCAACTTGATAAAAAAAGTGGATTTTTACTACTGAAATTTGAAATAGGAGGAAAGTCTAATGTGGAATGTGATCGTTGTGGTAATCAACTTACCATGGACCTATGGGATGAGTTTAAGATGGTGGTAAAGATGGTAGACAACCCAGAGGAAATGAATCAAAATGAAGAAGATCCTGATGTGTTTTATATTTCCAAAACGGAAAGCCATTTAAAACTCAATGATTGGATTTTTGAATTCGTAAGTTTAAGCGTTCCATTGCAGAAGATGTGTAATGAAGAAGAGATGGGAGGTCCGCAATGCAACAAAGATGTTTTGAACAAACTGGAAGAAATGAAAATTAGCGAAGAAGCTAGAAATGCCCAGACTATTTGGAAGGGTTTGGATAAGTTTAAAGTGGGTGAGTAAATGAATAAGCATTGATTTCACAGTTCGCCAACTAAATGATCGATTTTAAAAATATTAATAAAAACAATTAAACAATAAATATCAACTAAAATTTACCTATATGCCAAATCCCAAACGACGCCATTCGCAACAACGCAGCGCAAAAAGAAGGACGCATTATAAAGCAAGCGAAACTACGTTAACCGTGGATAAAACTACCGGAGAAACTCATGTACGTCACCGTGCACATGTTAGTGAAGGTAAATTATACTACAAAGGACAAGTGGTAGCTGAAAAAGCACCTCTAAAAGCATAATATTTTTCAAATGCTGAATTCTAAGTTCTAAATTCGTTGAAGAATTTATGACTTAGAATTTTTTATTTAATGAATGTACCATGAATATTGCCCTTGATATGATGGGTGGCGACTATGCACCACTGGAAGCAGTAAAAGGTATTTCACTTTTTTTAGCTGAAGGAGACAAAAATACAACTCTTACCCTGATTGGCGACAAAGCCATTGTGGAAGCGTTGCTAATGGAGCATAATATCCCTTCAGATACCATTACTCTATTGCATGCTTCAGAAGTAATTGGAATGCAGGAGCATCCCACTAAGGCACTACGTGAAAAACCCCAATCCTCTATTGCTATTGGTTTTGAACTATTGGCCTCAGGTAAAACGGATGCTTTCATTAGTGCTGGTAATACTGGTGCAATGATGGTGGGGTCTTTGTTTAGCATTAAAGCAATTGAAGGTGTAACAAGGCCAACCATTGGCGCGTATATCCCTAGAGAAAACGGAACGCTTGGGTTATTGGTAGACGCAGGTATCAACTCAGATTGCAAACCCGAAAATTTAGCTCAATTTGCCACACTAGGATCTTTATATTCAGAACATATTCTTGGATACGCTAATCCTAAAGTAGGCCTCATTAATCTAGGTGAAGAAGAAGGAAAGGGTAATTTACTTACCCAGGCAGCTTATCCATTATTGAAAGAAAATAAACATATCAATTTTATAGGAAATATTGAAGGGCGGGATGTTTTAATTGATAAGGTAGATGTAATGGTTTGTGAAGGATTTACGGGTAATGTGGTACTCAAATTAGCAGAGAGTATTTATGACCTCATCCAACGTAGAGGAATAAAAGATGAACATTTTGATCGTTTTAATTTTGAAGTGTATGGCGGTGTACCAGTGCTGGGAGTTGCAAAGCCGGTTGTAATAGGACATGGAATCTCGCATGCACTAGCTTTCAAAAATATGATTCTTACCGCAGAAAGAATGATTGCTAAAGATTTGATGCAGAAAATGAAAGATATTTTTAGTTCGCAGGGATAAATTATTAATTCTACGAAATTTTTACTGGAGTTATATTCTCCAACATATCTTTTGTCATTTTCTCCAAATTGTAATCTTCATTCCATCCCCAATCATTTCTTGCCACTGAGTCGTCAATGCTTTGAGGCCAACTATCTGCAATATCTTGTCGGTAATCAGGTTGATAAGTCACGACGAAATCTGGAATATATTTTTTAATTTCGGTTGCAATTTCTTCAGGAGAAAAACTCATTCCAGAAATATTATAGGAAGTTCTAATTTTAATTTTTTCTTTCGGAGCCTCCATTAATTCGATGGTAGCTTTAATGGCATCCGGCATATACATCATTGGTAAATAAGTGTCTTGCTTTAAAAAACATTCATACTTTTTTTCTGCCAAGGCTTCATGAAATATTTCTATTGCATAATCAGTAGTACCTCCTCCTGGTGCACTCTTATAACTTATTAACCCCGGATAACGAATACTTCTAACATCCACACCATAGCGCTGATAATAATAATTGCACCAAAATTCACCTGCGTACTTGCTAATACCATATACGGTAGTAGGTTCAATCACCGTTTTCTGCGGACAATTCAATTTAGGCGACGTAGGGCCAAAAACTGCTATTGAACTTGGCCAGTATACCTTATTGATTTTTTCTTCCTTAGCAATATCCAATACATTGAGCAGACTCTGCATATTGATACTCCAGGCAAGATTAGGATTTTTTTCGCCTGTTGCCGATAGGATTGCAGCAAGCAAATAAATCTGTGTAATATTTTGACGAATCACTTGTACATGAAGCATTTCCTTATTCATCACATCCAAACTAACATAAGGACCTGTACCTTTCAGCAATTCATTTTCTTCCCTTAGGTCACTTGCTAATACATTTGCATTTCCATATATCTTTCTCAAAGCAAGTGTAAGTTCTACTCCTATTTGCCCAGAAGCACCCACTACTAAAATTTTTTCTTTCACCATAATCTAATCCATTTATTTGCAAGGTATAGAAACTTGTGCTAAAATAAATAGTAGGTCTACTAAATAGCAATCCTAAAAAATTCATGGAAGAGTATATTTATAGCGTCGTTAAAAAATCAATTCTATTAAAGTAACGCTATGCTTTAATTTCTTAATAATAGAAAGTAGATTCCCTATTTGACGCCCTCGAATAAAAAGTGCTAGAAATTTTAAATGTCAGCCGTTAAAAAATCAAGGCTGTCTGAGCGGGCACACTCTTTAAGGAAAAATACTCTACCCGCGAGTTCCTTGATTTTAGGCTGGCATTTAAAATTTCAGCCTTTTTATTCGCAGGATCGATTTTTTTTGTTACTTTTTTTTATCAAGAAAAAAAAGTAAAAGCACTCTATTTCAAAAGAAATTTAAGTCCTTAATAGCTAAAATTTATTTTACTATTAAGTAAGAAGAAATTAATTGACAGATTATCTGGCAGTTTTTTATCGATTTAAAATAACCAAAAGCGTTACCGAATAAGTGCTTACGGATTTTCGAGGACCAACTAAAAATCAATCCTTTATTTTTAAAATCTCGAATAAAAAAAATTAAAAGAATTTACAGTCTACAATAAATTAATTTATCATTTACTCAAAAAAACAAAGCTGAATAAAAAATTAATTGGAAAATGACAACCTATTATAAATGCTTCACAGGATTGCGCCTAGCATTAAAAATATACCTTTTGATATTCATCCAAAAAGCTATAAAGAGATAGATGATCACTGGAGAACCCATGGTGATAAAAGAAACGTAAATAAAATTCTTTCTGATAATAGAAGTCGCTATGCCTAATCGCTCCCCTATGGCAGTGCAGACACCAAAAATATGCCATTCAATAAAGTGTCGGATATTTTTCATTTAGCTAAATTACAAGTAAATAATGTTTTTTATACATTTTAAAACGTAATTTTTTTAAATGCTGACTTGATTTTTTGTAAGTTTGCAAAAAAGTATATTTGAATTAAAAAGAATCAATTTTTAAGTCATTTATCCGAACGTTTAATACCCATAAAAATATTTTAAAAAACACTTTTATCAATTACCTAATACTCAAATTCACACTATGGCATTCGACATTGAAATGATCAAAAAGGTGTACGCCCATTTTGGGAGCCGGATTAACGCAGCTCGTAAAGCTGTAGGAAAACCTTTGACCCTTACAGAAAAAATATTGTACGCCCATCTTTGGCAAGGTGATGCCACAACTTCTTTTGAAAGAGGTAACAGCTATGTCGATTTTGCTCCAGACCGTGTTGCTATGCAAGATGCTACCGCTCAAATGGCTTTGCTACAATTTATGCAAAGTGGTAGAAGTCAGGTTGCGGTGCCTAGTACAGTGCATTGCGATCATTTGATTGAAGCAAAAGTGAATAGTAAAACGGACCTTGACAGAGCAGTTACAGAAAGTAGTGAAGTGTACGACTTTTTAGCTTCCGTTAGTAATAAATATGGTATTGGATTTTGGAAACCTGGTGCTGGAATTATCCACCAAGTAGTATTGGAAAATTATGCCTTCCCTGGTGGAATGATGATTGGAACAGATAGTCATACTGTTAACGCTGGAGGCTTAGGAATGATTGCTATTGGTGTAGGAGGTGCAGATGCTTGTGATGTAATGGCTGGACTACCATGGGAACTAAAAATGCCTAAATTAATAGGTATTAAATTAACGGGCAAACTCAATGGTTGGACTGCTCCAAAAGATGTTATCCTAAAAGTTGCAGGAATTCTTACTGTTAAAGGAGGTACTGGAGCTGTGGTGGAATATTTTGGTGAGGGTGCAACCAGCATGAGTTGTACGGGAAAAGGGACTATTTGTAACATGGGTGCCGAAATAGGTGCTACCACTTCTACTTTTGGATACGATCCAAGCATGAGCCGTTATTTAAAAGCTACTGGTCGTGAAGAAATTGCAACCGCTGCTGACGCTATTGCTGAACACTTAACAGGAGATTCAGAAGTATACGCTCATCCAGAAAAATACTTTGATCAAGTAATCGAAATAGATCTTAACACGCTAGAACCTCATTTAAACGGGCCATTTACTCCAGACCTTGCTACCCCAATTTCAAAAATGAAAGCAGCCGCTGAAGCAAATGGATGGCCTACTAAAATTGAAGTGGGATTAATCGGTAGTTGTACCAATTCATCTTATGAGGATATAAGTAGGGCAGTAAGTTTAGCTCAACAAGTAATCGACAAGGGATTAAAACTAACCTCTCAATTTTCGATTACCCCCGGTAGTGAGTTGGTTAGATATACCATTGAAAGAGACGGATTTTTAGGTGTGTTTGATAAGGTAGGTGCTACAGTATTTGCAAATGCTTGCGGTCCTTGCATTGGTATGTGGGCTAGAGTTGGTGCAGAAAAGGCTGAAAAAAATACCATTGTACATTCTTTCAATAGAAATTTTGCTAAACGTGCAGATGGTAATCCAAATACTTTTGCTTTTGTAGGAAGCCCTGAAATAGTAACCGCGATGGCGATTGCTGGTGACTTATCTTTTAACCCGCTAACAGATACCCTTACCAATGATAAAGGCGAGCAGGTAAAATTAGACCCTCCATCAGGATTTGAATTGCCACTGAAAGGCTTTGATGCAGAAGATCCAGGTTATCAAGCTCCTGCAAAGGATGGTAGTCAAATACAAGTTTTAGTTTCTACTGAAAGCAAGAGGCTTCAACTACTAGATCCTTTTGCTGCTTGGGAAGGAAAAGATTTGAAGGGACTAAAGTTATTAATTAAGGCAAAAGGGAAGTGTACCACAGATCATATCAGTATGGCAGGTCCTTGGCTTAAGTTTAGAGGGCATTTGGATAATATCAGTAATAATATGCTAATTGGCGCCATCAATTTTTTCAATGAAAAAACCGATCTTGTTAAAAATCAACTAACGGGTGCATATGGTACTGTTCCATCTACTCAAAGAGCCTATAAGGCCGCTGGTATCGGATCAATTGTAGTGGGTGATGAAAATTACGGAGAAGGATCTTCTAGAGAACATGCCGCTATGGAACCCCGTCATCTTGGTGTTCGCGCGGTATTGGTAAAATCATTTGCCCGTATCCATGAAACCAATTTGAAAAAACAAGGTATGCTGGCGCTTACATTCGAAAACAAAGAAGACTACAATGCATTACAGGAAAATGATACCATTGATATCATTGGACTGGAAAGCTTTGCTGCCAACCAACCGCTACAATTAGTTTTGCACCATGCAGATGGTAGCAACCAAACTATACAAGTAAACCATACCTACAATGACCAACAAATTGAATGGTTTAAGGCAGGTGGTGCATTGAATATTATTAGACAAGAATTTGCATCAAGAAAATAAATTTGCTTTAAAATGTAAAAGGCGAAACCTACTCTGGGTTTCGCCTTTTTATTGCTCGGATGAAAAGCAATGATAATATTTGGGTTATCTCAAGAATTGAAAACTTTTTAAATCCAATCAATCCGAGCATTTTTTATAAATTTGTGAAACTAGTTTTCTTTAACAAAAATTAATCAATTCAATATATGCCCCCAATTAAAACAGCACTTCTTTCTTTCGGGATGTCAGGAAAATTATTTCATGCCCCCTTTATACACATACACCCTGGCTTTGAATTATTAGGTGCATGGGAAAGAAGTATAAAAATTATAGGCGAATTTTACCCAGGAGTCAAATCCTACCCCACATTAGAATCTATTTTAGAAGATGACACCATTGATTTAGTGGTAGTGAATACACCTACTGCCACCCACTTTGAATATGCAAAAAAATCCTTGTTGGCAGGTAAACACGTGGTCGTAGAAAAAGCTTTTACCACAACAGTCGCCGAAGCAATAGAACTTAAGGAGCTTGCTGAAAAATTAAATAAAAAAATATCGGTTTATCAAAACAGGCGGTATGACAGTGATTTTAAAACAGTAAAAAAAATAATTTCGGAAGGTTGGCTCGGTGAGATAGTAGAAGCAGAAATTCACTACGACCGATATAAACCTCTTTTAAATCCCAAGCCACACAAAGAAATTAAAAGTGCTGGTTCTGGCTTATTGAAAGACTTAGGGCCACATATTATTGACAGTGCCATTTGCCTATTTGGCTATCCTCAGGCGCTTTTTGCAGATATCCGTATCACTCGTGCAACTTCAGTAGTAGATGATTGGTTTGATATATTACTTTACTATCCAAATTATAGAGTGCGACTTAAAAGTGGTGTATTTGTAAGAGAGCCTCTTGCAAGTTTTATTGTACATGGATCATTGGGTTCTTTTTTAAAAAACAGAACCGATGTTCAAGAAGCTAATTTATTAGAAGGAAAAGTTCCTAATACAACCGATTGGGGAACAGAACCTTTGTCAGAAGGTGGATTATTGCATACAGAAAAAGATGGTCAAGTAATTCGTGAACAGGTCACATCGCAACAAGGAAATTATTACGACTATTATGAAGGAGTATTTAAAGCATTGACCAGTAATGACCCAATGCCTGTAACAGCAGATGATGGTATCCGCATCATGCAAATTATTGAAGCGGCGATTGAGAGTTGCGAGAAAAATAAAGTGGTGGAGTTGTGAGTTGGTGAATAGTGAATGGTGGATGGAGTTTAGGCTAAACCTCTAAACCCGAATTTAAAAGAACTAACAAAATTAAAGCTCTTCTAAACCCGAATTAAAAAGATCAAATTATTATAACGCTCTTCTAAACCCAAATTAAAAAGCACAAATAAATTTAACGCTCCACTAAACCCGAATTAAAAAGATCAAATTATTATAATACTCAACTAAACCCGAATTTAAAAGCACCAATAAATTTAAAACTCCGCCTCAAACCATATTTTTGATTTATCATTCCAATCACCATTATAATTGATGGTAAGCTCCTCTCCTTTTTCAATTAACCGAACTGTTTTTACAAGAATAACATCCTCATCATAATTCATAAAATATTCACAATTGCTACTATAGCTATGATTATAGATTGGCACCAATCCTAATGCCATACAGCATTTATCTTGTAAAGCTCCCCATTCAAAAATATAATCGTGCAAGGCCGTTTTATCCAAATGGGTACGATCTTCTCCGCTCATTACAATAACAGGAGACACCTCTACTACAGTATCTGCAGCAATAGTTTCAGCCGTATAAACACCCCTTCCCATCGAATCCGTTTTGTCAACAAATAAATAAGGTTTTAGCATAACATCATTTTAAAAGTAAAACTAGTAATTTGCAAGATAGTTATTTAAGGGTTATACTCGGAGCGATTAAATCAATTTAAAAAATTGATTTATTAGATGTCAATCAATCTCTAGTTAACTCGATAAATTATTTAAAAATCATCTCTTTTAAAAAGCTAGCATAAAATTAATACGATGTCACTTGGATTAGAAGAAATATCATTACAACAACAATTTGAAGAGGTAATTGCCTCAGAAGATATATTAAGTATTCAGGATTTTTTAAATGATCAGAATATCAGTGATGTTGCCAACCTTATTTATGAAAATGAAAATTATGAAACCCAAATCATAAGCCACCTTTCGCTTCATCGTGCTGCAAGTGTTTTTAAAATCTTGGAACTACCCACTCAAAAAAAGATTGTAAAAACATTGCCTGCTTTCAAAACTGCTGAGTTACTAAATGAATTGCCTCCAGATGACCGTACTTCATTTTTGAGTGAACTACCGAGTAACACCGTACGAGAACTTATAAAGACATTGAATCCTGAAGAAAGAAAAATAACGCTTTCGTTGTTGGGGTATCCAGAAGGAAGTGTTGGAAGATTGATGACGCCAGACTATGTTTATGTGTACGAACATGATACGGTGGAGGATGTTTTAAATACCATAAGGAAATATGCAAAAAACAGCGAGACAATTGATGTAATTTATGTTATCAATGATAAAGGTGAGTTGCTAGATGATATCCGTATCAAAGATTTTATCATGGCTAGTCCAGATAAAAGAGTAGATGAGCTGATGGATGAAAGATTTATTGCACTGCATGCCGATGATGATCAGGAAGTAGCCAACGAAGCATTTAAAATGAATAATAGAGTAGCCTTACCCGTTGTAAGCAAGAGTAATAAACTACTAGGTATTGTAACCATTGATGATGTGCTTTGGGTTGCCAATGAAGAGTTTAGTGAGGATATGCAAAAAATGGGTGGTACACAAGCATTGGACGAGCCCTATTTAGAAATGCCTATTTTAAAATTATTCAAAAAAAGAGTGGGATGGCTCATCGTTCTTTTTATAGGTGAAATGTTTACCGCAACAGCAATGGGATTTTTTGAGGATGAAATTCAAAAGGCCGTAGTATTAGCGTTATTTATTCCATTAATTATTTCAAGCGGTGGCAATACAGGTTCTCAAGCTTCTACTTTGATTATACAAGCGATGGCGGTTGGTGAAATTACCATTGCCAACTGGTGGAGAGTAATGCGAAGAGAAATTATTCAAGGACTATTGCTAGGTTCTGTGCTCGGGATTATCGGTTTTACAAGAGTGGTATTTTGGGCAAACTTTTTACCGAATGTTTATGGAACTCATTATTATTTAATAGGTTTTACAGTTGGTCTATCACTAATTGGTGTAGTACTTTGGGGTACGCTAACTGGCTCGATGTTGCCACTGATATTAAAAAGACTGGGTGCTGACCCTGCAGTTAGTTCCGCACCTTTTGTAGCTACACTGGTAGACGTTACCGGATTAATAATTTATTTTTCAGTAGCCTACCTTTTTTTAAAAGGAATACTTTTATAAAAATAGTGGAAATAAAAAGACGCCTGCTTTTATAGAAACTAATCTCTATTGTAGCAGGCGTCTTTTTTTATTTATTAAATAGCTGGATCTGGATATACTTTTGGAGCTATAATAGATTCAATCGCCACTTTTTCAATTCCCAAGGTATCACACCATCCTAAAAACTTTTCGTGAATCCCATCTAAAACTTCTTTCTGAGAAGGTGTTAATTCTAACACATGCGCACGACTAATGGTACGAATAGGTAAACCTCTTTTAGCTAAAAAGTACTTTGCACTCATAGGGTACGCAACATGAATTAAAGGGTCTACTTGTATCAATTCATTTTGTAACCAATCTACCTTGTCCTTCATTGCTGGATTTCCAGCATTATTAACCATCCAAACTAAAATTTCAGGATAAAAATTTCCAGAGATAGAGCTCATACCCATTCCACCATTTCTAACTACATAGGATGCATTAGGCGTATGCGCATCAAAAAATTCAAAACTAGTGTTTCCACTTTCTTTTAGAATATTTAGCTTAGCTAATACTTGTTCCTTTTCAATAGAGGTATCTTTATGATAAATAAACCTACCCGATTCTACCAAATTTTTAAAAACTTTAGCGGTAAGAATTCTTTTGTAGGGTGCAGGGCATTCATATAATCCAAATGGAATACCAGGAGTAAGCTCAAGCATTCGATTGAAATTGCGAATAAGGATTTCATCACTGTCATCGATATTGGCAAAATGCCCTGTAATTAAAATCACCGCATCAATCCCTGTTTCATATATTTTTTTCGCAAAAATAGCTTTGTCTTCAATGGTTAAGCCAAAAGAACCTGTTGCAACAATTGGCACTCTACCTCTAACATATTTTACTATAAAACTAGTTAGCTCCAAACGCTCGTCTTCAGTTAAACTATACATTTCGCTGCTTAAACAATTGGCAAAAAAACCTTTAACACCAGCGGCTAAATAAAAATCAATCAATTTTGAAACTACATCAAAATCAAGCTTTGCCTTTAAATTAAAAGGCGTAATCATTACTGGGACAAATTTGTTTTCCATCTTTTTATTTATTGTTTTTTTTGATAAACTTTTTAAATTTTGTTAGAAGGAGGCCCGTTAAGAAAATAGTTAAAGTTCCCACTACGATAATCATATTTTTATGCAATGCAATTTTTAGATAAGATAAATCAGGACTCAACTTGTCTGAAAAACTAAACCATATAATCACAATCACACCAATAATCACTGCTATTAATGCTTCTGCATTTTTCGTTTGTTTACTAATTAATCCAAGTAAAAACAACCCTAACATTCCTCCTGCAAAGATTCCAGACAATTCCCACCAAACATCTAAAATACTTTTGATACCAATCATAGATAATCCAACCAATAATCCAATCACTCCTACAACAATAGTAGAACTATAAAGTATTACGAATTCCTTTTTATCAGATAATTGTTTTGAAAAATATCTACTATAAATATCTTTTGTAAAAACTGTAGCAGAAGCATTCATGCCAGAACTAATGGTACTCATAGCAGCAGACAATATCGCTGCTACTAATAATCCCAAACAAACCGTGGGGACTTTATTTACCATAAAATGGGGCATCACTTTGTCGGCATAATCCGCAGGCTTAAGTTGTTGCATATAATTAGTAATGTCCATTGCGCTGGCATTTTCACCCAATTTTTGAATAGCCAATCCATGTTTCAAAGAATCTGCAATCGCTGGATTCATTTGATAATAGGCAAATAGAGAAGTTCCAATGATAAAAAATAACAAAGAAGCGGGGACATAAATAAATACCGATAACCAAACAGATTTACTTGCTTGTTGATCGGAGTTGGCCGTATGATAGCGTTGGACATAATTTTGATCCATCCCAAAATTATTGAGATTAATAAAAAAGCCATAAAAAAGAACTACCCAAAAACTACTTTCTTTAAAATTGAAGGCAGTATCTCCTAAACTAAATTTATGTTCCGATTTAGCAATATCATAAATAGCGGTAACACCACCAGGTATCTCCCAAATAATTAAAAATAAAATTAATAATGCGCCTAATGTTTTAAGAACACCTTGTACCACTTCAGTCCAGATTACCGCTTCAATACCACCTAACACAGTGTATATAATGATACAAATACCCATCACGATCATGATGGAAGACATAGAAAAACCTAGTAAAGCCTGCAAGGTAAGTGCCATCCCAAAAAAAACAGAACCCATTCGAGCAAATTGGGTTAATAAAAAACAAACCACCGCATAAGTTCTAGCCCAAGGACCAAATCTTTTTTCCAAATTGGTATAGGCAGAAATTTCACCCGTTTTTCTATAAAAAGTTACAAAATATTTAGAAGCAACCCAAGCAGCAAAAGGCATTGAAATACTAAAAACAAACGCATTCCAATTGGTACCAAAAGCCTTACCTGGAACACCTAAAAAAGTATTGCTACTTAAAAAGGTAGCATAGATTGAAATACCAATAGCCCAGCCAGGTATTTGTCCAGAAGCACTAGTAAACTGCTCTGTATTTTTATTTTTCTTAGAAAAATAATATCCAATACCAACCATCGCAAACAGGTAAATAAATACAATTACCAAATCTATCAAAGGAATATTTTGCATATTATTAAATTTATAGAACCATTAGAAAGCAATAACTATTTAATGATATTTAATTTAAAACTAAAAATATTGTTATTTGGTCATAGTTAACTGAATCTTATTTTCAAAAATATGTACTATTTTATCATAAATTATGCATTTAAATGAAAAAAAATAACAATTAAAGCCTTATTTTAGGTGAATTATTCAAGAATTTAATGAAACCACATTATCATAAGGTTCCTAAAAATTTAGAAAACTCTTTCAGTTTGCGAAAAGATATTTCAGCAAATTTTGAAAGTACCTGGCACTATCATCCAGAGTTGGAATTACATTACACCAAAAAAGGAGAAGGCCTTCGATTTATAGGAGATAATATTAGCAACTTTTATTCAGATGAAATGTTGCTTTTAGGTGAAAACTTACCTCATACTTGGAAATCCCATGATGCATATTTACATCCTCAATCTAAATTAGAAGTAGAGGCAATGGTAATGCATTTTTTACCCGATTGTTTAGGTCAAGAATTTCTTTCCCTTCCAGAATCTTATCAACTAATCCAACTTATTAAAAAAGCTAAAAATGGATTATTAATATATGGTGATACTAAAATAAAACTTTTGAATTTATTAGAAGCGACTTATCAAGCAGAGAATCTAGATCGAATTTCTTTATTTATTTCTATTTTGAGTACCCTAGCAGAAACAAACGAATATGAGCCCATCACCAGTTCGCATGCATTCTACCAGTCCAATCAGCTAGAAACCGATCGACTCAATCAGGTTTATACTTATACGCTAAAAAATTACATGAACAAAATAAGTCTAGCAGAAATTGCTTCCTTGAGCTGTTTGAGTATCACTTCATTTTGTAGGTATTTTAAAATGATGACTAATAAAACCTACACTGATTTTTTATCAGAAATTAGAATCAGTTATGCTTGTAAATTTTTAATTGAAAACAAGCAGTTAACCATTGAATCTATCAGTGCTGAAATAGGATTCAATAACGCCTCTAATTTTTTTAGACAATTTAAAAAAATAATCGGATTAACTCCAAAAGCTTATCGGAAAAAGTATATGACAGGATAGAGCTTTTAAAAAGTTAAAACGAATTAAATTACTTAATTTATCCACTCTACTCATTGTATATTTGTAAAAATTAATTTCATTGAAACAACTACTCTGTATTATTTTACTACTTGCCTCGACTTTACTTGTCAAAAGTCAATCGATTAATCAGATCAAAAAAGAACTAGATACTACACAAAATCCAATAGGATATGTTAAGTTTAAACTAAAGAAAAAATATACCATTGATACAGTAACGGTAATGAGTACCTCTTCTTTTATGGGCATCGCTGATAGTCTTGCTTACAATGGAAAAATTGGAAAAGTATATGGTCCATTCAAAGGTGGTAATTATTTAATAAAAGTATTGGCAAAAGTTCCCAACACTTTTTACCATGTCAGTCATATCCTTATCGATACGTCTGCCTTTAGTAAAAAATTCGCTGATTCCTTGGGCAGTAACATTATAAAAAGAATTAAATCTGGCAATAGCTCATTTTCGACAATGGCGAGTACTTATAGTATTGATCACTATTCAGCATTAAGAGGTGGCGACCTTGGTTGGTTTATTCGCGGAGCGATGTTGCCGCAACTTGATCAAGCAATTGCTAAACACAAGAAGGGAGATCTTTTTAAAGTATGGACTCCGGCGGGTTTACATGTAGTTACCATTCGTGACAATCCAAAACAGGACAATGGTTTTGCACTTTTATTAAGAGTGATTTTATAAAAATTCACCTTATCTCTTCAATTATGAATTAAAACTTTTTTATGAAACATTTTCATACCTTCTTGTTAAGCCTTTTTCTATTTGCTTTTACTTTCCAAGCGGATGCACAAAATAACTTTTCGACAGTAGATAATTATGTGAAATCACTCGGTTCATTAGACACGCTCAACATGGGAACGATTAGTTATTTAGTAACTAAAAACTTTGCTGATCCTAAGGAAAAAGTAAGGGCAATTTTTGACTGGATTGCCTACAATATTAATTACGATTTAAAAGCTGGTAAAAATAACAACAACGAAAAGACAAGTACTGAGTTGGTATTAAAATTAAGAAAAGCAACCGCTGTTGGCTTCGCTGCTTTATTTCAAGACATGTGTAGTGTAGTGAAAATCCGTTGCCTTACTGTGGATGGCTTTGCTAAATTTACGACTGAACAAATTATTGAAAAACCTGAGGAGTTAAATCACACTTGGGCGGTAGTTCAATTGGGACAAAGTCCAGATTCTTGGTATTATGTAGACCCAACATGGGCTAGCGGATATACCGATGATAAAATGACGAAGTTTACTAAAGCGTTCAATGCGGATTACTTTTTCGCTGATAAAAATATTTTTAATTATCAGCACTTCCCAGACAATGGTGCCTGGTTAATAGGAGAAGGTACCAGAAGTTCAAGTGCTTTTTTTGCAATGCCTTTGGTAAAGAGTGCGGCTTACGAATTTAAACTTGGTAAATTTTTACCAGCGAATGGATTCATTAAAACAAAGCTAAGTAAACCTGTAGCCTTTAATATTAAACTCAATACCAGTGGGGCAATCGATATTGTATCTCTTGAAATGGGCGAAAATAAAAAGAAGAAAACAAAGACGGTAGATTTTACTTTTTCCGATGGCAATCTTTCCTTCAGCCACAAATTTGATATGGAAGACACTTACCCTGTAACCGTATTGGTCAATAACAAACCAGTCCTTGGGTATTTGGTTGAAGTAAGTGAATAATTATTTTTTAATTAGCTCTTTAACTTTCATTTCTAGCCGAGAACCAATTAAATCAATAGCTATTATTTTACCCTCTTTGTCCAATAAAAAAGAAGTAGGTATTTGATTGATGCTATATTTTTCTGCTACTGGAGAATACCAACCCAATGTATCATTGAGCTGCAGATAATGAATTTTATCTTGGGCAATTGCTTTTAACCAAGCTTTCTTTTTATTATCAATCGATATTCCTATTACTTCAAAGCCCTTAGCTTTATACTTTTGATAGATTTTTTCCACACCAGGATTTGCAATACGACAAGGGCCACACCAGCTGGCCCAAAAATCAATCATTACTACTTTACCACGAAAAGAAGACAGACTTACTATGGAATTTTTTGTATTATGCAAAGAAAAATCAGGCGCCATTTCTCCAATAGCAACCTGTGCATTTACAAATAGGCAACTTAATAACGAAAGTATAATTGTTAAGAAAAATTTCATTGACAACATTTTTTTTTAAATAAAGAAGCTATCCAGCGGATGATTTTTTTCATTTCAATACTTTATATCAATTGTTATTCAAAAAAATTTGAGATTACAAATTAGTTAAAATAATACTTGTAAGCAAATACTAACCAATAAATAAACTTATTGAAAAAACTGAATTTAATTCACAAAATTCCAAAGTATTCCAAATCGAAATATTAAACCTTGATAGACATAATGTGGGGCTGCAAAATTATTTTTTGTAAAGCCGAATCCATTAGAAAAGTCAATCGCATTTAAATTTTCCAATCGAAGATAGGCGGTAAATGATTTAATCCTAAAATGAAGGAAACCGCTTATGTCAGGCCTGTTTTTTGTCACCATAGAATCCTGTCTTACAAACTGACCCATTACCGGTGAATAATTATAAGGATTATAAGAAGTATAATAACGAAAATCAACCCCAGCACTTAAATTCAGATTTTTAAAGAAAACTCCTTCATAAGCCAATCGATTTCTTGTAAACACAAAAGGGACTTTGATAGGAGCTGCTCCATCGGTTTGCTGTAAAGTAATTTCAGTATACCAATTCCATCTTCTATTAAGTGCTATTTTTTTTGACACGGTTGCCTGCACCAAATTAATCAATCGATCGTATTGAGCCGTATGATAATAATCAGTAAAATAGAGATAATTTGTAAGTAAATAATTTGTAAAAGAAATATTAAAAAAAGGATTTTCAGCGGAAGCCCTTAGTACCGTAATGTTTTCTTTTTTGTAATCTCCCCGATTGCCAAAATTAAAGGATGAATAACCAGTGTAAATAAATGAAGGGCTTCTATTAACATTATTAAAAAGAAGTCGAACACTACCTAGTTTTTTATTCAGCGTTCGACTAAGTGTCGCGAAGGCTGAATAGTCGCCACTATTAATGCCGTTTAAATAAAACTCTCCCTTACCAAGAATATCCCATAATCTATTTCGAGTTTTATTTCGATATTCGCCATGCAATACTATATTGTAAAAATTTTTACTGCCACTAGCAAAAATACCCTTCAAATTTTCAAGCCTAGCACCTGCTAATAAAAATTGAGCGGCATTTTTTGTATCCGGAAATTGAATCAAAGAAAAGTCATTGGTTACTACTTTCCACTGATCCATCACCATTAAGGTATCCTTTTGCTTCTTCAAAGTAGTATCGTACCATTTTTGATAAATGGATGAATCGGCTACAATATCCTTAAATTGGTAGCCATAGGAATTATAGGTAAAGCTGTGTTGAAAACGAAGCTTAGGATAAAATATATATTCTGTAGTTGAGTCATTAACTTCTACAGAATCTTTTTTCCCTATATCATAAGTTTGTCTTACAAAAAAAGTAGATTCTTTATAAATATTACCTGTAGTAACAGATGATTTGAATGGATTGGGCTGAAGAGAAGCATCCCCTCCCAAATTAACAGGAATGGTAAATCGCTTTGAGAAGTCTTTATCATCAAGAAGACTATCGTTTTTCATTCCGCCATTTTCTGAGACTTTAAATGTATTTGCCAACAAGGTAAAAAAAGCAGCATAACGCTTACGCTTACCCTGATAATTACTAAAGAGTCTGTAATTGTTAAGATTGGTATTTTGAGTTACAAAAAAACCGGGGGCAGAAATAAGGCGATATTCAAATCCGAAATTTAAATTGGGTCGGGGATTTTGCGTGTGCAAAATCTTAATCATTTGCTCTTTTCCAGATGCAAGCTGATAACCCATCTGTGTAAATGGTTTGGTAGTTTTAAAAAAACGAGTATTCTCTAATGAAAGCCGGTAGGCATCAAAAGCGTGAAAACCCGCATCCCAACCTGGTTTTAGAAAGGGTGCAAAAATTAATGAATAACCTGCTGCACCATTGTTACCCAAGTATTGCTGGGCAGCAGGTACTATAAAATAATTGTAAAAATCATTAATGGAAGTATCTAGTTTGTTATTGCGTATAGAATCTAAATATTTAAACCCAATAGAAATAGAATCCTTTGCATCATCTCTATGTTCAAATCCAAGGGCAGAAATTTTGGAACTGGTATCGCTAGCCCCTGCCCTAGAAGTATTGGTATTACTTCCATTTCGATTAGAAGAATTATTACCACCACCCATACCTCCGCCAAAAACTCCCCTACCTAAGCCACCAGGGATTTGTGCAAAGGTTGTTTGCAATAGTACCAAAAAAAATAAAGTAGCTACAATTTTAAACATGAATTACAATTGAGCAATTAATTCCTTGAACAGGTAGGTTAATTTAGGCTCTGCTTTGCTTGCCGCTTCCAACACTTCTGCGTGAGTAATAATATTTTCTTCCTCCCTAATTCCTAGATCTGTAATCACACTGATTGCAAATACTGTCATTCCCATGTGCACCGCAACTATCACCTCTTGAACAGTACTCATTCCCACCGCATCTGCTCCAATGATATGCAAGAACTTATATTCGGCACGAGTTTCGAAAGTAGGACCAGTTACGCCACAATAGACTCCTTCTTTTAAATCGATGCCTTTTGCTTTTGCAATTGATTTAGCAGCAGTAATTAATTTTTTGCTATAAGGCTCACTCATATCAGGAAACCTTGGTCCCAATTCATCTAAATTTTTTCCTATCAATGGGTTAGGAGTAAATAGACTAATATGGTCTTTAATTAGCATTAAATCTCCTACTTCAAAATCAATATTCATTCCGCCTGCTGCATTACTCAGCAGCAGCGTTTGAATTCCTAAAAATTTCATTACACGAATAGGGAAGACCACCTCTTCGACACTGTATCCTTCATAGTAATGAAAGCGACCAGCCATCGCAATCACTTTTTTTCCACCTAACTCCCCAAAGATTAATTTTCCACTATGACCCTCTACTGTACTAACTGGAAAATGAGGAATATCACCATAAGGAATTTCTTTTTCCACCTTCATCTGCTCAGTAAAACTTCCCAAACCACTTCCTAATACAATTCCCACTGTTGGATTGTCTGAATAAATGCTACGGATGAAAGTAACTGCAGCTTCAATTTTAGTAACCATATATTTTTAATAAATAATTTAAACTCAATTTCAAAAAATCTCAATTAAGATTTTATACAACTATTAAACTCTATTCAAACAACAAAACACTTAGTGCAAAGAAACTAAACTATACCCAAGGATGAATTAAAATATTGATAAAATAAACCAGTAAAGGATTGTCCTTTATTAATAATTTTCACAATACGTTAGTGAACGCAGTTAAATTAGATTCGTATTAATAATTTCTTTTATATAAAATAACGAAAATGTAGTACTTATAATATGCAATGACTAATTTTTTGGAACATAGTTTCATATCTTCGTCAAAACTTTTTCTACATGAATCTTCACGAATATCAAGCAAAGGAACTATTAAAAAAATACAATGTACCCGTACAGGAAGGAATTGCCTGTAATACAGCCACCGAAGCAGAAGAAGCGTACAGACAAATTCACTCACAGTATGGAAGTAAATTTGCAGTTGTCAAAGCTCAAATTCATGCAGGCGGAAGAGGAAAAGGTACCATTATTGGAAAAGAGCAACGCGGAGTAGCGGTAGGTAAAAATGCAGAAGCTGTTAAAGAGATCGCACAGAATATAATCGGAGGTACGCTAGTAACCATTCAAACAGGCCCTGCCGGAAAAATGGTAAATAAAGTATTAGTTGCTCAAGATGTATATTATGATGGAGCTAGTCCAGTAAAAGAATTTTATCTATCCATTTTACTAGACCGTTCAAAAGGACAAAATGTAATTATGTACAGCACAGAAGGTGGTATGAATATTGAAGATGTAGCGCACGATACCCCTGAAAAAATATTTAAAGAGTGGATACATCCTGGTGGATTACTACAAGCATTTCAAGCTCGCAAAATCGCTTTTAACCTTGGTTTAAGTGGAGAAGCATTTAAAAATTGTGTAAAATTTGTAACCAATTTATACAAAGCCTATGTGGAATTAGATTGCGGTATGTTAGAGATTAATCCTCTATTTAAAACTAGCGACGACAAAATCATTGCAGTGGATTGCAAAATGAATATTGATGACAATGCTATTATGCGTCATCCAGATATTGCATCACTTCGAGATATATCTGAAGAAGATCCTACAGAAGTAGAAGCAGGTAAATTCAATTTGAATTTTGTAAAATTAGATGGCAATGTAGGTTGTATGGTTAATGGAGCTGGACTTGCGATGGCTACCATGGATATGATCAAATTAAGTGGTGGTGAGCCAGCTAATTTTTTAGATGTAGGAGGTACTGCTAATGCTCAGACTGTGGAAGCAGGCTTTCGTATCATTCTAAAAGATCCGAAAGTGAAAGCCATTTTAATTAATATATTCGGAGGAATTGTACGTTGTGATCGTGTAGCCCAAGGCGTTATAGATGCTTATCAATCTATCGGAAATATCGAAATTCCAATCATAGTTCGCTTACAAGGAACCAATGCAGATGTAGCTAAGAAATTAATTGATGAAAGTGGACTGAAAGTGCAAAGTGCTATTCAACTAAGCGAAGCTGCCTCCTTGGTAAATAAAGCGGTTGCTTAACAAATTATTAAAATAACTAAAATTCTAAAATCCCATCTAGCAATAGATGGGATTTTTTTGAATAATTCAATCCTTGTTACTTCAATGCACATGAATCCGTTTTAAGTTTACTAAATTTTATTTCTATTTAACGCATTGTTTTTGAAATTCTTCCAACTTACACATTTCAAACTTTTTGCCAAGTTGAAAATGGTCAACAACCTCCGTCAGATATTTCAAATCTTAACGAATGTTATTGACCATTCACCATTGCCCATTCACAACTACAGTTGCTTCAGCATTAATTTACGGTATTCCACTTTCATTTTTGGCATTACATGAACTTGTAATCCTAATACGCCATTATACTTTCTATTTTTTGCATCCTCATCCGTTACTTCACTCATCAATACACCATTGATAAAATGCTGCATATGATTATCTTTTACAACAAGGTGAATTTCATTCCAGTCTCCCTTTTTAATTTTAGTTTTAAGAGAATCTGAATTTCCTAATGAACCAGTAATCGTAGGTTTCATATCAGATTTTAAAACTGATATCTCACCACGTTTTGCTAAAAATCCACGACCGCGCTCTTCATAGTTCTGGCCAGTATAGGTATCGGAACCATCAATGTCAGCTTGATAACCCTTTAAAGCAAAGCGGATATTAGGTAGTTCTTCGCTGCGGTATTGAACACCGCTATTTCCTTCTGGACTGATACGATACTGAGCGATAAATTCAAAGTTGGTTGGCAATCCACCACGCCAGATAAGAAAAGTATTCGTTTTAAGCGGTTTTGCAGCAGAAACCTCTCCTACAAAACTTCCATTTTCAACTCTCCAAAAAACAGTATCTCCCTCCCATCCTTTCATTGTCTTGCCATCAAATATTTTTTCAAACCCCTTTGCTTTATTTTTATCTTGAGCATGCAGGGAAAATATATTTCCTGCTATCAACATAAAAAGAACTAAACGATAACTTAATTTTTGTATCATAATTTTTTTTGAAGGTGGTTAATGTATGTTGTTTATCGAAAACTTTTAAGAAATATTACAATCTTTCCAGCTTCTTGATTTAGCAGAATCGGATACTGCCTGACAAACTTTTTGTGTATCAAGCGCCTCTCTAAAAGTAGGTGAACAAGGTTCGCCAGTTTCTATACTTTTTAGAAAATCTGCAACCTGGTGAACAAAAGAATGTTCATAACCAATACCCAATCCTGGCACCCACCATTTATCCATATAAGGATGATCTCCATCGGTAATATGAATAGAACGCCATCCTTTAAGTTTTGATTCATCTGCATTATCAAAAAACTCAAGACGGTTCAAATCATGTAAGTCCCACCGAATAGAAGCATTGGCCCCATTAATCTCAAAAGTATACAATGCCTTATGTCCACGTGCATACCTTGTAGATTCAAATAAGCCCAACGATCCATTATTAAAATGGCAAAGAAAAGAGCAGGCGTCATCGATGGTCACTTCCTGAACTTTTCCAGTCAATTGATGCATACGCTCTTTTACAAATGTTTCTGTCATAGCACTCACATCCTTTATACCACCATTCAGCCACAAAGCAGTATCGATACAATGTGAAAGTAAATCTCCTAATACACCTGATCCTGCAACTGCCGCATCCATTCTCCACAAACCCTCACCTCCTTGAGGAAGATTTTCATTGATTGTCCAATCCTGTAAAAAATTAGCTCTGTAATGATATATCTTTCCCAACTTTCCGGAATCAATAATTTGTTTGGCTAAAGTAACAGCAGGTAATCTTCGATAATTATACCACACAGTATTTTTTACACCTGCTTTTTCGATGGCCTCTACCATACCAGCAGATTCTACCAAATCGCGCGCAAGTGGTTTTTCGCAAAGAATCATCTTGCCAGCTTTTGCAGCTGCAATCGCAATCTCTGCATGGGTATCATTGGGAGTGCAAATGTCAACCGCATCAATATCTGGACGTTCAATAAGTTTTCTCCAATCTGTTTCAATGGATTCATAGCCCCACTGTTCTGCAAAGGCTTTTAACTTTGTTTCATTTCTAAAACATACTGCTTTAAGTACCGGTGTATACGCTAAATCAGGAAAAAAATTAGCAATCCGAAGATATCCATTGGAATGAGTTCGACCCATAAAGCCACCTCCGATTAAACCAATATTAAGTGTTTTTTTTGTTGCCATTTTTAAAAGAATTAAGACTTACAATTTTATTAGATTTTATAATTATTCAGCTTCATACCAACCATGTTGATCTCTCACTTTAATCATTGCTGATAGGATATCATTCCATGTTTGTTGCTCAGTCATCACTGCATTTGGAAACATACAGCCATCCCAACAAATATGTTTAAATGCCTTTGTTAATTCACCATTGTCATCGCGTAGCCAAAAACCAGCATGCTTTGCAATGTCAAGTTTACCATTGGGATCTTTAGCTTGACAATGACGACCTGTTTTGTCGTGAGAGCCAGTGCCATGAACCGTTCCATCATTTTGTGCCACATGAAAATCAATGGTCCATGGACGAAGTGAATGCGTTAATTTTCTAAGCCCTGCATCCAATAATTCTTGGCTACTCCAATCAAAATCCGCAGGTAATATTCTGTCTTCAGGACTATTGTATCCAAGCAAGTATAAAAGTGTATGAGCCATGTCGGCTTGGAATCCGATATTAGGACGATCTACTGCTTCTAAGGTATCAACCATTGCTTTCCAGCTATGCATTCCACCCCAGCAAATCTCTCCTTCTGCAGCTAACCGTTCGCCATAAGAGGCAGCCACATCACAAGCTTCACGAAAAGTTTCAGCAATTAGCTTTGTATTATTCGCTGGATCCAAAGCCCATGCTTCTGGTTTACTAGCTGAGTCAATACGAATGATACCATTAGGCCGAACGCCATATTCACGCAACTTCTGTCCAAAGTGGCATGACTTACGCACCATCTCTACAAATACTGCGCGTTCTTCTTTAGTTCCCATTGCAGGACCACCCCAAATAGGAGCTACTAAGCTTCCAATATTTAAATTAAGAGAAGATACTTTTTCGGCTAACTTTTTAATGCCATCATCCGAACTGTCGATATCAATATGTGGCTCAAAAAGTCCGATATCAATTCCATCAAACTTTACGCCATCTACCTCCGCATCAGCAGTGTATTTTAGTAAATCATCAAAAGAAATAGGTGGTTCTGAATCTGGCCCCTTGCCTACAATACCCGGCCATGTTGCATTGTGCAATTTAGGGTAGTTATTTTTTTGCATGTTGTTCTTTTTATAAATTAAAATAATGAATGAATTTTTATTCCTTAGCAATTACTACCGGTCGATAGCCTCCCTTGGATTTAAAATAAAATAAAATCAAAAGATAGCATAAAAACATGAAGGATGGAAAAATAGCTACTGTACGAAGAGCGCTTTTTTTAGCATCGTTTTGAACAGCACTAATTTGATCAACTACTTCTGCAGGGGCAGTTGATAATTTTTTACTATCTACCGCTTGATAAGAACCAAAGAGTCCTGTTTTAGATTCGGTTAAATAACTTGCATGAAGGGTAGTATTATTTTTTTGATCGTAAGTAGCAAGATTCTGATCGAGTTGCTTATCTTGAACAAATCCAAGAATAACCGCACCAATAACCCCTACTCCCATCATACCTACTGCACCTGTAAAATTTATTGCAAGAGCGCCTCCTTTTGGAAATTGTTCAGAAACAACCCCCAACATGGTAGGCCAGAAAAACGTTTTACCCAATGCATAAATAGTAGCAGCAATAATTATTAAATAACCAGTAGAATAAGAAAGGAATACCAAACCGGTAACTGCAACTAAAGAGCCTGCTACCAATAAGCCGATAGGAGAAAGTTTATGCACAATAGGTCCTGCATAAAAACGAAGTAAGGACATAATAACAGAAGTGTAAATCAAAACCCAGCCACCTTGAAAACCCATTTCCTTCATAGCTGGTGTCATCAAATCAGTAATCCAACTATCCGTACCTAACTCAGTGGTGGCAAGGGGAATCATGATTGCTAACAGCAGAATAAAAAGTGGTCTTCCTAGAGATCGAACAAAATATCCAAATATACCCGTCAGGGCCAATGTAATGACAACACTAACGGTGAAGGACCATTGAAAAAGACTACCCAATTGAAATGAACAAAGTGCAGCGATAATCAATGCACCTAAAATACCAACCTCTTTTAGCATTTCGAGATAGCTAACGCCTGCCTCTACACGCTCATTAACTGGGAAGGATCTCTTAGCGATAATCCAACCATAAATAATTGCAGGTAACAACACAAATCCAATAATCAATTGCCATGGAAAATGTTGATTAATCATAAATATTCCTAACAAACCTCCTACTACCATTCCTGCAGGCCAACCAGCATGTAATATATTTAACCACTTGGTTTTTTCTTTTGGAAACATCGTGGCCACTACAGGATTTACCACTGCTTCTACTGCTCCATTTCCCAATGCAAATAAAAAGGTGCCTAAATAAAGCATCCAATATCCAGTTGCAAAAATGGTGATCGCCACCGAAACAAGATGGCAGACAAATGCAAAAATCATTGATTTCTTGTAGCCAATTTTATCAATAATTAAACTAAAAAAAACAATGCTAATTCCAAAAGGCCAAAATCCCACTCCAAAGATTTCTCCTTGTTGGGTTTTACTCAAGTCGAACTCTCTACCCCATTGTTCCATAATAAAAGCACGGAAAACAAAACCAAATGCGGTTGCAGTTAATGCAATAAAACATCCCCAGAAAAGTAATTTTTTACTTTTTTCATCAGAAGACGAGTGGTCGGAATCTAATTGTACAGCATTCATATAGTTTTTTTTAAATGAAGATGAATTGTTTAAAATTAAGCAATCGAAAAAATTCTTTACAATCATTTAAAGCCCATGAGCTTTACCTTTTTGCTTTATAAATGACAGTCCATTAATTGCCATATCCCAAGGTTTTGAATATTCTCGCCACACATTAATTGCATTGGCAAAATCAGGGTCATTTCTTGAGAAAGCTTCAATAGTAAGCCAGCCATTGTATTTCACTTCAGCTAAAGAAGAAAAAACTTCATCCCATTGCACCTGTCCATCACCGGGAGTTCCTCGATCATTTTCGCTAATATGAAAGTGTGCCAATATTGGAGCAATCGTTTGAATCGCAGTCCGAGTTTTTTTCTCTTCAATATTAGCATGATGCGTATCAAACATTGCTTTTACATTTGGATGAGCGGCAGTATTTACAAGTTTTGTCAACTGTTCTACTGTATTACACAAATAACATTCAAAACGATTCAATGCTTCAAGAGCCAGAGTAATTCCGGCCTGAGCAGCATATTCTCCAGCGGCATGCAAAACTTCTCCGCACCATTTGTATTCTTCTTCCAAAGGAGGATGCTGAGCAAAAACTCCGTGTGCAGAATGAAAGGGACCACAAAGTAAGGTTGCCTTCATATCATGCGCCCTATCTATACCCCACTTGATTCTTTCTAAACCCTTGGTTCTAATATCAGCATCTGGACTAACAGGATTTTCATCCTTACCTACTACAAAAACTGCAGTAGTCTCTAAGCCAATATTATGTGCATGATTACCAAAACGCTGGTAAGCTTTATCATCTGGAGAACCTACAAAACATTCCACTCCATCATAACCAATTTGTTTTAATCGGTCAATGATTGGCAAAAGATCATCGGACATTACCGCCGACCAAACCAGTGTATTAAATCCTATTTTATTCATGTTTGTAAATTTGAAAATCAATCACGATAGGGAACATTAATATCCATTTTACCTGCCCATTTTTTGGGAATCGGTTTACCAGCCACCCAATGAAAGGCATTAATAATAAGATGCTGAAAAGGTTCCTGATCAAAATCTTCAGGATGCCCCATGGTGGTAAAGAAAAACTTTGCCCCATAACTATTAGTACCTGTCCATGCTACTGGGTTATCATAAGCTTTAGAGTTCTCAGGTTTGATTGAATGCCCCATTAATAACGCAGTAGCGCCATTAGAAGGAAAATTAGGCAACACCTGATAAAGCCAAGATCTAACGTGAAAATTATTATCCACTCCAGTAAGTAAAACATTGTTTGCCTGAGCAGGAACAATGCTTACATCAGTAGAAGAATTATGGCCATAATGGGTATGATTATTCTTACCACCCCATCCCGGAGGAGAATTAAAAGCCATCTCACCAAATGCATTCCATTTTACAAGCGGATGCCCTTTAGGATAATTAAATGAATGAGTAGTAGTTCTAAATCCAATGAGTGGCTTGGCAGTTTTTAAATAGTCTTCTATCAATTGTACTTGATCTGCAGGAAGTCTTCTCCAGCGAAGAAAAAATACCGCAATATCCGCTTCTTTCAACGCTTCTAATCCTGGGATATTTTCCTCGGAATTATGATCTGGAAAAGCTTTTAAAAACTTCGTACGAAACCCGTAATTTTTTTCAAGCTCAGCGGCTACTTTTGGAAGTGTTGACTCACCACTGTATTCATGGTCGCCGGTTACAAAAACAATGAGTGGCTTTTTAGCTGACTTCTTTGCTTTTTGTGCTAATCCAACTATGCTTGTGCAAAGAATTAGTAAAACCAATAAAAAGTATTTCAGGTTGATTATTTTTTTCATAATTAAAATTTAAATTTAAAAACAATTTTAAAAAAATATAATTATTTACCAAGAGGATGTTGTTTGAGCAAGTCCTCAGGTGTATAAAAACCTACTTTACCTTTGATAGATGCACGAACCGCTTTCACCTTATCTGCTGTTACAGCAGGGGCTTTGTTGCCAAATGAATTTCGTACATAAGTAATTACCGCTGCTACTTCATCATCTTTCAACATACCTTCAAAAGGTGTCATTGGAACTTGACCTGGATATTTTTTACCATTCACTTCTATTGGTCCATACATTCCTTTAAGTACTATTTTAATAATTCTCTCATCACTACCTAGCATCCAATTAGATCCGGCAATTGGCGGAAATCCTGCCGCTTCAAGGCCTTTGCCATCGGCCTGATGACAAGTTACACAATAGCCATCCCTAGAATAAATTGCTTTACCAGCCGCTAAAATTTTATTGTCAATTGCTCCTGGTTGAGTAGCAGCTAACACCGATTTTTTCTCTGCCATTCCATGGCCATTCAAATGGGCTACTGATATTTCATAAGGTTTCAACATCCACGAATCCATAGGCTTTTTGCCTGCTTCCAATACAATTGGTAATCCTTTCTCTTTATCTAACCAAGAAGCAGATACGATGGATTCCAATCTTACTCGACCACTTTCATCTTTAGCAGCATCCATTAATAATTTTGCTTGGTCGGCTACTTGATGTCCAGTAAAACGAAGTACTTCCACAGCAGCAGCCCTCACTCTCAAATCTTTGGCATGAAGCAACTGGCGAAGCAATGGTTGATCTACCTTATTAAGTCCCCATGTCACCCACAATGCTTCTAACAAATCATGTTCATATTGAGATGATTTTTTATCCAAATTAGCTGCCCACTTTGTAAGTGCCGGAAGAACTTCAGCAGCTTTATGCGCTCTGATTTCTCTACGAGTACGGTAACGAGTTCTATACTCTGGAAGTTTTAAATTATTTAATAACTCTTCGATGCTTGCACCTGCTACCTTAGCTGGAACAACCAATGGTCTCGAAGGATACGTAACTCTGTAAATTCTTCCATGTGTATGATCACGTAATGGATCTCTTGCATTGTGTTGCATATGACCAATGAGTACATTGTGCCAATCAGCAATATAAAGCGAACCATCAGGAGCAAATTCTAAATCAACCGGACGGTAATTCATATCAGAAGATTTCACTAGATCTTGACGAAATTTACTTTTATAACCAGTACCATCATCAGAAATAGCATGTTGCTTAGTTCCTAAAAATCCGATGGTATTGTTAAGTAATAAATCTCCTTGTACGTCATCAGGAAAATGACGACTAGATACAAATTCAAGTCCAGAAGTTGGTCTTACACGCTGACTTTCTTCAATCAAACTTTTCCCTTTGGGTGTATATTCTCCATACCTTGGTTTTACCGTTCCAGGAATCATCCAGGTAACATCTGGTCCAGATGTTTCTTCATAAAAAACTTGACCCCATTCATCAAAAGCAATACCCCATGGATTAGGAATAGACAATTGTGCAATACGATCTAATTTTCTACGATTGATATCATACCTAAAAAATCCACCGTTGGTTCCGCGCACAGGTCCGTAAGATGTTTCAACATCATTGACAAGAAATACTCCTTGCCCCATATAAATAGCACCCGAAGGATCGGTCGTATAAGCATGGTGAGCATGGTGCGTATCATGGTCATCAAAACCACTTAAAAGAATTTCTTTTGAATCCATCTTATCATCTCCATTGGTATCTTTTAAAAGATAAAAGTTGGTACCCTGAGAAAGATACACCCCTTCAGGAGCCAGCTCAAATCCCAAAGGAAGCTGCAATCCATCTGCAAAAGTGGTTTGTTTATCAGCTTTGCCATCATGATCTGTATCTTCTAGAATAATTAATTTATCGTTTGGCCTTGGATCTCCTGGTTTCCAATGAGGATAAGTAGGCATAACGGCTACCCATAGACGACCTTTATTATCAAAGGAAATCTGCACCGGATTCGCTAAGTCAGTAAACTCAGATTCAGAAGCGAATAGTTCAATTTTATAACCTGGAGGTACAGTAAATTTATCCAATGCCTCCTTACCGTAAAGATAACTGAGCGTTCCATTACCAGTACTAGTAGCATAATTTGTTTTTACTTCTGTTAAAGGAGATGTTTTTTTATCTGCTGCAGCTAGATCCATTTTTACTCCTTTCACGGCTTGCCAGATGGCTTCATCTCTTATCAAAGTCATTTCACGAATTTTAACCTGTTCGGCAGGATAATTATCCGGTCCGAATGGATCGTATCTGCGACCAAAAACATGCACTCCATTAGGGATTTTATAATCATTGTGCCACATCCAATTTTTTTCCAAAACTGCAGCGCGAACCAATTCTCGATTCTGTTCAGCCTTAGCTATTTTTTTTCCAAATATTCCATCCGCTAGCACAGGGGCAAACCTAGCATATGCAGCTTCTGTTAACTGAGATCCATCAATGGTTAAAGAAGGAGTAGCATTTTTAAACCACTGACTAGTAGGAGTAAATACATCTAAAAAATGAACTTTATTTTTAGCGGTTACTTCTTTCATTGCAGCAGTATATAGCGCTAGGTTTTTATTTTCTACTTTACCATTTGGTAAATCAAATTTGCTTGAAAGATCTTCAAAAGCAATCGGTGAAACAATTGCTAGCTGAGGAGCTGATACTCCATTGTACTTTTGCTTAAGCGTATGTTTTATAAATGCATCTAACTCTGCCTTATAATTTTCCAACCCATCTTTACCTTGAAAAGATTCATCGAATCCAAAGAATGCAATGATGATATCTGCTTTGTGTTTAGTGATCCATTGGTCAGGGTATTCTTCAAAACCTTCCGTACCTGGGCTCCTAGCCAACTCGGTTTGAAATTTTTCAGCACCCGGAAAAGCCCATGGGGTAGGTCTTCCAGAATGAGGCCTAAACCCTGGCGTATTTCCACCATCACACATATTGCGGATATACAACTTGCTGTCAGGATAACGAAGCTGCATCTCAGTCTCGAAATAACCGTAATTCATCATCCTGGAACCTAGGTTATTTCCAATTAAAATAATATGCGAACCCTCGGTTATTTTAAGACCAGTGGTATCGGAATTTTGCAGCATAAAAGCAGACAAGACTGCTAATGCAATCGCAAAAAAAGAAATTTTAAGGTACTTTTTTTTCTTCGTAAAGAGGTGCATAGGGTTCATTTTTAAAAATTAGATATCAACGTAAGGTATTAAAATTTATTTAACATTGAGCTTCTGTTAGCTTGATAGATATCGATTTACAATATCATATCTGGATTACTAGGGCCAAAATGTTTTAGTATTACAATTGGATCAGTAGCGGAAGCATTGGTAATAGTTACCCCTTCTTTTGCTGCATTTTCGCTTATAAAAAATTCATCATTGGTCAACTGACCGTAACGAATAAGCGCAGGAGTTTCAATATCCCAAACACCCATTTTTCCATGTCCTTGCATTACAATAATTCCATAGGCTGCACTATCTTTTATAGTAACAGTTTTACCCGGAAGAACGGTCAGCTCTTTAGCTCCGAAAGCATCTGATTTATAACAAATCCAATTTTCAATATATCCCTGCGACTTCATTTCATCGATTGCTTTTACGGGCTTAGGTGCCATAAATCTATTAGCCATCGTATTGGGATCTACATTTAATTCCCAATCCAATACATCTATTAAAGCATCGTAGTCACCTTTGCTTTCTGCAGGTGTTCCATTCCATAACAATTCATCTGGGATAATTGCTTCATTCACTAGAGATTGATACATCGCAAATACATCCGATGCCTTTTGAGGCTCGTAGGTACACATACTACCAGGTGCATGAAGTAATCCTGGCGGTACATCCCAGCCAGTGCCCGGCTCAAGTCGATAAGCCTGTGAATAGTTAGTGATTTTATTATCGCCCTTTGAAAAATTAATTAAGCATTCTTTAATTTGCTCTTTGGAAGTACCAGGTGCAATACCAATAAAAGTATAAGGGAAGTCACCACCATGATTATTGAGTTGCGGTGGAAAATAATAAGCTTCTGGTTTTCCCTTCTGACCAATCAATGCTGCTTTTTCATCGTTGTGATGCACATGATGTGGCAATGGTCCCATGTTGTCAAAAAACTTTGAATACATCGGCCAGCTTTTATATTCATTCCAAAGACGGTCTCCAATTAATTCACCTTTTAGTTCATCAATAGCATCTTTCAATAAAAAAAGTTGCTCTTTTCCACCATCATTAAAAACTACCGCACTCAGTCCTTCATTCTCACCTGTTAATGGTCCGTTCTTTGCGGGAGTAGTAGATGAAAGCCAGCGTTCATCTATGCCTCCACGTTCACCACCTAATACATAGTAGTCATCAGGATGCAATTTAATTCTGCGACCAGGTACACAAAATGACCTAGGTACCCATGTAGGTGCTAAACGTAAAATTCCTTTTCCTTGATCAAGCGCACTTTTTGCTAAACTTTTTTTGTCCATAGAAAATTAATTGGGGTTGTTAAATCAAAAAAATATTATAAATTATTTATAAAAGATTGAATACTATTTTCATTCGTCAAAACATTCAGTTCTAAATCATAGTGTCTACTTTCTGCAGGCTCAAGAAATAAAAGTGTACCCTCTTTTCTAGCTTTCGCTTGTCCAATGGGAGGATTGGTACCCGGTTCAATCCCTGTAACATATTCCCCTTTGGCAAAATGTTGCCAACTCGTTAACCAGGGTAATTGCTTTTTTGGAAATTGCAAAGTGACCGCAATTCCAATTTTTTTATTTTGAATTCCACAAAAACAATTGCCTTCTTTGTTAGCAGCGATATCAATAAAATCTACTGCCTCTCCACTACCGTTGTGTGCTTCCAAAGGAGCAGGACATTTTTTAAAATGATCTGTTGAAACGGAGGTCTCATTATTTACTATACTTTCCTGAACCGACTTTTGATCACGATAAAGTAAAATAGCTCCTTCATCCGCTAATGGCCAACCGAAATTGCAATGATAAATCAACATATGCGGAGCCGCTATATTTCCACGATTGATCACTTCATCATGAATATGAATAGTGGGTTTGCCTAGAGTGGCAGTAATGGTTCTTCTTAATTCAAGACTTGGGCCAAAAATTTGCGTTTGTTTAATGACACCCGTTATGCTCATGGTGTATTTTCCTTTAGCAGGATCAGGTTGAATAATAGATTCAATTTCTGCAGGAATATTACTAATCATTCCATGCAAACCACGTTCACCTGATTCATCTTGATCAGGCCCGCCAACATGCGAAAGTCCACAGGTAGTAAGCAGCCCTCCACCAAATGTTCTTAACCAGTCTAAACCCTTATGAGAAAAGGGTTGAGGAGCACTTATGCCAGAGTGATTGAGCCAAGCAAGACTGTATTGATTATAAAAAGCATCGGCAATATCCATTGCACGATCAATCACCACTTTAAATCGAAGTCCCGAACCAGTATTGATCCATGCAATTCGTACACCCCTGCCTAAGCCATTATCAAGTACAGCAGTTTCAATACCACCCACCTGTGACACATTGGAAAGCTTATCACTCCAGATTTCTAATTGTGATTCCATTGAATTGATTCTTATAAATCGATTATATTATTAGATTAAACGAAAGGCAAATCACCTTTCGTTTAATCTAATAATCCTGTCAGCCCCCTATTTTTTTTCTTTATAAATCGGACTGTCTTGATTACCACCAGTTTTAAGATATGCGACCAAATCTTTTAATTCATCGCTATTTAATCTATTGATCATACCAGGAAGCATCGGAGAAATTTCAGAAACTCTAGTCCTTAAAACATCTTTTTTATTCAACTCCCTAACAAAGTCTGGAGCAAAAGGATTTTGAGAAATATAATATTTAGTTTTGTCCTGCCTAATTAGTCTACCTAATACGGATCCACCCTGCCTTAAATAAAATACGGTAGAGCCGAATTGATCTGAAATAGTTTTACTTGGATTAATAATCGCTTCCAACATATCCTTAGTAGAAAACCTTGATCCAAGTTGAGTAAGATCTGGTCCAGATATACCTCCCTCGCCTTTAATTTGGTGACAAGAAATACACATAGACGCTGCGAACATTGACTTACCCCTTTCAAAATTACGATTACCGGTTGCGCTATCTACCACTTCGGTAGCATTTTTCAATTTCCAATCTCTTCCAGGACCAACCGCCATAACTGTTCCTACTTTAATGCCTGCTCTTGAATTCAATACAATCGAGTCTCCAGAAATTTTATTGAAATACTCAAGCTTATCTTTTGAAACATTTGCCAATGCAGTTTTTCTTGCAGTATTGATAAAGCCTACAAAACTAACACCACCCTTATATCCAAAGGCTTTGTAAAACCATTGGAAATATTTTTCTTGTAATTCAGGTGTCCAACCATTCTTAGCCTGTGTCAACACGTTTGCATACCAAGTCTGCTGCAAAGGTGGTATCCTTGCAAGCATAGCAGCTATGTCCATACCATACTGTGGATTTCTAAGAATCAAATCAGCTGATTCAGAAATTGTTTTCTGTTGAGTATCGGTGTTGTCTTTTGCAATGGCTAACAATGCCATTGTTTTTTCAACCGCATTGGGTGCGTCAACATAAACCAACAGTTTACTCAACTCACGATTGAGGTAATTCGATTTTGCAGGATACTGTGGATTTAAATAAGATCCTACTAACTTTTTAGAAGCGGCATCTGGTTCTCCCATACGAGTGAAAACCAATTCAAAGGCACGCAATAAATCCAATTGCTGAGATTCAGCAAGCTGTATAAAATTTATATTAGTCAACGATTTTATTAACTGCGCTTTAACCGCTGGGTTACCTCTTCTAGCTAGTGCAATGGTAGATTGAATTAGAGTGATTGGGTCTTTTTCTGAAAGCACCTTATTCTCCCACTGAGCCAAAGGCTGAGTTTCGACAGCTATTCTTGCAGCATATCTTACAAAACGATCCTTATCTTTTAAATATGGCCATGCAAAATCTACAGCACCTGCCTTGGGTGCACCGTGAAACTCTTCTAATTTTCGTCTTGCTTTTAGTGCATCAGTTAATTCTGGTACTGCTAATTTTTCATTATTTCCAGTATTGTCACCATAGTAAACCCTGTATAAATCAGATTCTAATCTACGACCACCTGTTAAAAAATACAGCGCTCCATCCGGACCAACCACCCCATCCGTTAATGGTAAAGGAGATCCAGAAATAAATTCTTCTCCTGTTGTTTTATAAGATGCTCCATCTGGCTCATTGTGAATGGCATAAATAATTCCAAAGCTCCAATCAAATGCAAACAATGCCTTACGATACTTTTTAGGAAAACGAGCATTCGCTCCTGAAACCAAATTAGTTGGAGAGCCTTGGCCTACATTAATCGCCGCAGGTAAATTATCTGGATAATTAGGTGACCATTTATCGGTTCCCACTCTCCAGCCAAATTCTGCACCACTCGTTACGTGACATATTCTGGTAGGACGATACCAAGGTGTACCAAAATCCCATTCCATATCAGAATCGTAGGCAAACATTTCGCCTTGGTCATTAAATGCAAGGTCGAATGGATTACGAAAACCAGAGGCTATCATTTCCCATTTAGTTCCAGTAGAATCTACATGAGCTAACCAACCACCGTGTGCAGTTACCGTATTATCATGACCATTAGGATCTTTAATGAGTGGGAAAAGATTGTCAATATTGCCATCTGGAATATTGCGATAACTATCCATTTTTGGAACTTTAGTGAAATTTCCAGCAATTACATAAAGAGATTTTTTATCGGGCGACAATACCACGCTATGCGGTCCATGCTCTCCATCTCCATCCATGGCTTTTAAGAAGGTAACTTTGTCAAACTGATCATCACCGTTGGTATCCTGCAATCTATACAAACCACTTCCCTTTTTAAAAGTAGCTTTAGGACCAACATGATTATTTATCACAACATAAAGACTATTGAACGCATATAGAAGGCCATGTGCATAGCCCATGGATATACCAGTATCAGATGAAATTTTCAATGCCTCCACTTTAATTTTAGTAACTGTATCTCCGATTGCAGGCACTTTCATTCTGAACAATCCACCATATTGGTCAGATGCTATGATACGACCTTTGTCATCAAAAGTCATAGAAACCCAAGAACCTTCTCCATTTTCAGAAGGACCATATAAATGGTCTGCATGAAAACCTGCAGGTAATTTAAGATTAGCAATTTTCGGATCGGTAGAAACCTGCACTTCTGTTTCACGATTAATCGTAAATGAAATGCAAATAATAATAAATACAGTTGTAAATAATAACAACCAAACTGAGGATGATTTTAGTTTCATCATAGCAATTTAAATTTTAATGACTAAGGCAGTGAAATACACTTGAACTTACTCATTAGTGAAAAAAACCCTATTTAAAGGGATGAAATTTAGAGTGATTTTAAAAACAATCGGCTCCCGACCACTTGAAATAAAAAAAGTCATTAACTATTTCAATTCAAGTGATTTTAGAAATTGAAAACTAAGCTTTATGTATGAAATAAAAAAATATGAAACTGTATTTATTCTAATTTTCATTTAGATACATCCAAAATAGCTATTCCCTATGAATAAATATTGAAAAAAAAAATATTTGATAGGCCGTTGCTTCAGCGATTCCTCTTATTTAAGCCGATTGTTTATAATTATTGCCTACATTCATATTACAATCTTAAATGAATCATTAATTATGAGACCTATTATTTTTTTAACCACTCTTCTTTTTTTATTTACAGGAAATATTAAAAGTCAGGGGTCAGTAGAAAAAGCTAATCATTTTATTAGCCTAATCAACGAATCCCAAAAATTAAATACTCTTTTTCCTTTTGATGGGGAAGAGCGTTACAATTATCATTTTGTACCCTATGAAAGAAAGGGAATTACATTCAATGAAATGAATGCCGATCAAAAAACAGCTGCTTTTGATTTATTAAAAACCTGTTTGAGTGAGGCTGCCTATAACAAAACCAAAGAAATCATGCAACTCGAGAATGTTTTGATTGAATTGGAAAAAAGAAAACCAGATGATCATTTCCGTGATCCAGGGAATTATCATATTTCAATTTTCGGTATTCCTTCTGCTAAAACGATTTGGGGATGGCGTTTTGAAGGACATCATATTTCATTTAATTTTTCTTTCGACAAAAAAAATCTTAGCTCCGGCACTCCTGCTTTTTTAGGTACCAATCCTGCAATCGTTTTGAGTGGATCAAAAACTGGCACCCAGGTTTTGAAAGATGAAACCGAAAGAGGTTTCGCTTTATTAAATTCCCTTTCTAAAGCGCAGTTACAAAAAACAATCATCGATACGGTTGCCTATAAAGATATTTTGAGTTTTGATAAAAGAAATGCAATGTTGGGAGATCCCGCAGGAATTAAATACAGTGATTTAAACAAGAGTCAACAAGCGCTCCTTTTACAACTAGTAAGCGCCTATGTTCATCGTTTTACTACCTTATTTGCAGATAAGATGCTGAAAGAAATTCAACAGGCTGGTCTCGACAAACTTTGGTTTTCATGGGCTGGACATACAAAAGCTGAAATGGGAAATGGCAATGGATCTTATTATCGAGTTCAAGGGCCAACTATTTTAATTGAATATGACAATACACAAAACAATTCAAACCATATTCACTCTGTACTTCGTGATTTAAAACATGATTTTGGTGGGGATGATTTATTGCAACATTATAAAAATGATCATACTGCTCATTAATTACTTCGAATCAATTGAAGCCTAATTTTAAAAAATGTCATCTATAATAGATGACATTTTTTTGGAGAGATCATTTTAAGCAAGCGTTTATGCATAAATATTTGATATCGATTTTTTCTTTCAAAGCGCGAATAAAATTATAGATGATTTAATACAAATCCCATTTTACAAAAAGTATATATGCAAATAATTAGTCGACCCTTAAAAACCTCTAAGCTCAAATTCGTTAAAAATTCTGATTTAAATGAATCGATAAAAAACTATCAGGTAATCAGTCAAAAGATTAATTACTTTTCAATTCGTATTGCTTTTTAGTAAAAGAAAGTTAACTATATCTGTGATTTCCTCTGAAACAGAGTCCTTTTACTTTTTTGCCTTGATGCAAAAAAGTAACAAAAAAAATCAAGCCTGCGAATAAAAAGGCTGAAATTTGAAATATCAGCCTTTTTATTCGAGGGCCTTCAAACAACTATAACTATAAATTACCTCACCAGGGTTTTTGAGGATCATGCTGTTACCGATAAGTACCGCCAACAATTATTGGAAATGCAAATTGATAAGGGGGAATCGAGTGCAATTGCCTTGGCATTAGAAACCCCAAACTGTATTATGATTCTTGACGATTTTAAAGCCCGCAAAATTGCAAACCAGTTGGGCTTGAATTTTACTGGTACAATTGGAGTAATCGTTAAAGCTAAATTAAATGGAATCATTCCAAGTATTCAACCATTACTATTAAAAATAAGAGAAACCGATTTTAGATTTTCAATTGAACTTGAATTAATTGCATTGAAGGAAGCGGGAGAATAAAAAATGCCCCCATTAAGTGTCTAACTTTTTGGGGGCAGTCTAAAGTGTCTAACTTTTTGGGGGCAGTCTAATTATTTAGGAGGCTTACTAAAATTAATTTAATTTCTATACCGACACATTAAAATCTCTCAATGCATCATTCAAACTTGTTTTAAGGTCTGTAGAAGGTTTGCGCTGTCCAATGATTAATGCGCATCCTACTCCAAATTCGCCAGCAGGGAATTTCTTAGTATAAGATCCAGGGATTACCACACTTCTTGCAGGCACCCTTCCTTTCATTTCAACAGGCTCGGCGCCGCTTACATCAATAATTTTGGTTGATTGTGTCAATACTACATTGGCACCCAACACTGCTTCTTTTTCTACCCGCACACCTTCTACTACGATACAACGACTTCCAATAAAACAACCATCTTCAATGATCACTGGACTTGCTTGAAGTGGCTCTAATACACCACCAATGCCTACACCACCACTCAGGTGAACACCCTTGCCAATCTGGGCACAACTTCCTACAGTAGCCCAAGTGTCCACCATGGTGCCTTCATCAACATAGGCTCCAATATTTACATAAGAGGGCATCAATACTACATTCTTAGCCAAATAAGCACCATACCTTGCCACTGCATGAGGAACGGCCCTTACTCCCAGTTCCGCATAACCACTTTTCAATTTCATTTTATCATAAAACTCAAATGGAGGTAATACCATCGTTTCCATTTGCTGAATAGCAAAATACATAAGTACCCCTTGTTTTACCCATTCATTTACCTGCCATTCAATGCTACCATCAGCAGTCATACCAACAGGCGAAGCTGTGCGAAGTCTTCCCTTGTCTACCTCTTCTATTACCGCTCTTACTGCATCAGCATACTTTTTGTCTTTTAATAATTCCCTGTCTCCCCAGGCGGCTAGTATTAATTCCTTTAATTCCATAGTGATTTTTTATTTAGATTTAATTTGATATCAGATGTGCAAGATACAAAAAGATAAAAATTTAGCTGAGAAGGTTTTCTTCACCATTTTTTGGGTTAAAGAAAATGATCTTGAGTGGTATAGAAATAAATAATCATAAATATAAAATCACCAACACTGGCAATACCTAGTGCTAGGTTAAAAGAAACCACTCGCTTTTTTATATCTTGCAACTAATTAAGCATTCAACAGTATGATTATAGGGTATGATGGTAAAAGAGCATTTCAAAACAAAACGGGATTAGGCAACTATTCTCGCTCCTTGCTCAGTATTTTAAACCGATATTTTCCAGCGCTGCAATACACTTTATTTGCCCCCAAGAAAACTAATTTATTTGATATAAATTCTTACATTAACTTTCGAACCATACAACCTCAGAATTTTTTTTATAAAAAACTGCCCGCCCTTTGGCGCAGAATAGGAATTGTAAAACAGATTGATCTAGCCAACTTAGATATTTACCATGGACTGAGTAATGAGTTGCCAAGGGGCATAGAAAAATTAAATATTAAAACGGTTGTCACCATTCACGACCTAATTTTTGAACGCTTTCCTAAAACTTATCATTTTGATGAGCGCTATACTCACCGATGGAAAATAAAACGAGCCTGTAAAATTGCAGATGCTGTTATTGCGATCAGCGAGCAAACAAAAAATGACCTGATTGATTTTTACAAAGTATCTCCACAAAAAATAACTGTCTGCTATCAAAGTTGTAATCCAATTTTTGAAAAAAAAATTAGTGAAATAGAGAAAAATAATGTTAAGAAAAAATATCAATTGCCCGATCAATTCTTTTTATTTGTAAGTTCAATAACAGCAAGAAAAAACCTGATAGCCGTCTGCAGAGCAATGATTATACTGAAAGATATCGTCAATATTCCACTAGTAATCATTGGTGATGGAAAAATTGAAAAAGATGAAGTAAAACAGTTGATGAAAGAAAATGGAATGGAACAAAGATTATTCTTTCTAAATGAATTGGCTGCCGCCAAAGAAGAGTGTTTTACCACTGCAGCAGATTTTCCAGCAATTTATCAGCAAGCGCTTGCACTTGTATATCCTTCCATCTTCGAGGGATTTGGCTTACCGATATTAGAGGCCATGTGGAGCGAATTGCCTGTCATTTGTAGCAGCGTTTCAAGCATGCCAGAAGTTGCGGAAGATGCGGCTCTTTACTTTTCACCTCATGACACCATTCAGCTTGCTCAACATTTGCAAGCGTTTGTATCAGATGAAAAATTGGTGACAATTTTGAAAGAAAAGGGACAAATGCAAGCAAAAAAATTTAGTACAGAGAACTATGCTAATCAAATAATAAAAGTTTATAAAAGTTTGAAATGAGTCAATTTTTGAATGATATAGAACAATGCCTTGAGGTACTAAAAAAAGGCGGCTTACTATTGTATCCTACCGATACGATCTGGGGTATTGGCTGCGACGCGACGAATGAGCAAGCGGTAGCTCGGATTTATGCACTCAAAAAAAGAATTGCCAGTAAATCTATGATCGTATTGATTGCTGAAGAAAAAGATTTATCAAAATACGTATTGCAACCGAATCTTCAAATATTTGATTATATAAAAGGGGTATCCAAACCTACAACTGTAATATATGAAGGGGCAACTGGAGTAGCAAAAAATTTAGTGAATGAAGATGGCACCCTTGCTATTAGAATAGTGAAAGATAAGTTCTGCGAACAACTAATACAGTTATTTAAAAAACCTATTGTTTCTACTTCAGCCAATTTATCTGGTTATCCACCCCCTACTATTTTTACTGACATAGACACTGAAATAAAAAACGGTGTTGACTATATTGTTCAACACCGCCAGGATGATTATAATTTAGCTGCTCCTTCAGCAATTATAAAGTGGAATAACAATGGAATTCCAACTATTATTCGTAATTAATTTAAAAAAATGCTAAGCCAATTCCAATCTGTATACTTTGGCTTTTCCAACTATCCATTTTATCAATGTCATTTAAATTGCTTAACCCTAAAGCATATCTACCGTAGATCCTAAATTTTGAAGCCTGCAATTGCAATCCAGCTGATAAACTAAAATCACCACTCTTAAAAGCATTTTTTCCATTTTGTAATAAAGTTTCATTTTTACTCATCAAGATCGAATACTGTGGACCAACTTGAATCGTCAAGTTGTCGGATGCTTTGTAGCCTATTAATACGGGGATATTAATATAATTTAATTGAACTTTTGATGTTGCAGTACCCATTAGGCCATTATAAATAACTCTAAATTGGCTAGAAGTATCTTGCTTAACTTGACTCACAAAAACTTCGGGTTGAATAAAAAATTTATTGCCGATGCCTACTTCAATAAATCCACCATAATGATAACCGAAAGAAAATTTATCAGCAAAAGACTGGCCTGACAATTTATTTACATTAGCACCTACTTTAATACCAAGATGAACACTTTGAGAATGTAAATTAGATAAAAATAGTGCTGAGAAAAAAAACAGTAGAAAATATGTTTTCATAATTCCATTTTTTATTTACAATATATATCACAAATTATATGCCAAGGATTGAAAAAGAGTTAATAATGTAAAAAAAATACGCTAAAAAGAATAACCCAACCTTAACATAAATATAGAAGTCGTTTTGTCGGTAACATTAGAACCTATATAATAATCCAAGTAGTACTGAGGTTCTATATTAAAATTGCCAATTGAATAGTTTAGATTTAGATTAAGCCCAATAGACTGAACATTAAAATTGCTAGTTTGTGTTCGGGGTTGTCTGCGCTTTTTGGATTGCGTTCTGAAAATATCAGCACCGCCCATCGAGGAAGCATTCGTTAAATGAGTTACAGTATAACTTCCTGACCCAGCATTGACCATCAGTGATGGACTAAGAATTAAACCATCAGATTTATCGAAAACGGAATTCCATAAAAAATCGTGACCAACAGAAAATATCGTATAAAATGAATTGGTTTTATAATCCAAGGTGTCATAAAAATGTACATTTCTTCCATTTATTAAAGTGTCTTTATTTTTAACTTCTCCATATGCTCCAGTCGAAAAACCCAACGCAAAGGACGGTTTAAGCCAAGATTTCTTATAGCCCACAGAAGCAAAAAGATCGTTTTGTACCGATGAAGAATAAGTAGAATACTTGTCTTTAACAAAGTAATGAGTAAAGGATATACCTAAAGAAATATTTTCATTTCCAAGCAAATCAAAGGAAGGAGAAATTGAATATTGATTAACACCAATTTGTTTTGAATCATTTAATAAATTAGCTCCAGCTGTAATACCTACACCCGTTTTATTAAAATAAGAAATTGAAGGAGAATAAACAGCTGTTGAAGCAGCACCTTGATTAGCATTCAGTGAATTATTTTTAGAACTATAGAGGCGATTTCCCAATCCTACACTGGCATAAAAATAACTAACTGGCTTTTCATCTGCACCCAATAAATTTTTCAATTGATTTTCTAACTCAATTGAATCCTTTTCAGAAAGACTTTTTTCTGGCTGATCCTGAGCATAGGATTTAGACACTATAATTGCAAACGTAAACAAGCAACAGAACAATGAACGCATACAATAGGATGATTTACAGTTTTGACGACAAAAATTACAATGCAATATCTATCAATTTATTTAAAAGATAAAAAACGAACTGCCTCACATTTAATAAAAATGCTATTTCTAAAAAATAAGTAGTACATTTGCAAATTATTTATAACGAGTATTGCATGAAGTGCCCAAAAGGCTGTTGAAATTAGTAACTTTAGATTTTTTTTAGTAGGAATTAAGTAGCGCAACAACAGGAAAATAGCATATCATGTAAACACAAAAACATTTACATGAATGCATTTGAAGCCTTAGGCTTAAACGAACAATTAGTACAAGCTATTACAGAAATGGGATTTGAAACTCCCACTCCCATCCAGGAAAAAGCTATCCCCGTTTTATTATCAGGAACAACCGATTTTGTTGGATTAGCACAAACAGGTACCGGCAAAACCGCTGCTTTTGGATTACCCCTTTTACATTTAATTGATGTCAGTCAAAAACATCCCCAGGCACTCATTGTGTGCCCTACCCGGGAATTGTGTTTGCAAATTTGCAATGACTTGATGAATTTCAAAAAACACGTGAAAGGATTAAATGTTGAGCCCGTTTATGGTGGCGCCTCCATCGTAATGCAAATACGTGAATTAAGAAAAGGTGTTCAAATAGTGGTCGCTACTCCAGGTCGTCTAATTGATCTTATTGAAAGAAAAGCAATTGACTTACAAAAAGTAAAATACGTTGTCCTAGATGAAGCAGATGAAATGCTGAACATGGGATTTAGAGATGATATTGACTTTGTTCTAAAAAATACAATACTTAGAGAAAGTATTTGGTTGTTTAGCGCTACCATGCCTACAGCCGTAAAAGCAATTTCTAAAAACTTTATGACTAACCCTATTGAGGTTACCATGGGCAAAAAGAATACAGCCAACGTAAATATCGATCACCAATATTTTATTACCCCCGCACATAGTCGTTTTGATACATTGAAACGTCTAGTTGATTTTAATCCCGGAATGTACGGCGTTATTTTTACTCGTACCAAAGCCGATGCACAAGAAGTTGCAGAGCGCTTAGTGAAAGAAGGTTATGATATTGAAGCATTGCATGGCGATCTTACACAGCAACAAAGAGATAAGGTAATGGGCCGTTTTCGCGCAAAAAGCATTCAGCTTTTAATTGCTACCGACGTGGCTGCTAGGGGTATTGATGTAGACGGTATTACCCATGTAATCAATTTTGAATTGCCAGATGATATTGAAGTTTATACTCACCGAAGTGGTAGAACTGCAAGAGCTGGAAAAAGCGGTATTTGCATTACCATCTGTCATAGCAGAGAAGCCTACAAAATAAGGTCGATTGAAAAAATGATTAATGCGCAATTCCATCGCCTTGATATTCCAAGTGGTAAAGATGTTTGCCGTAAACAGTTTTTTCACTTCATGGACAAATTAATGTCAGCTGATATTTCCAATGGTGAATACGAAAATTATTTACCCGACCTACAAGAAAAATTTGCAGAGGTTAGCAAAGAAGATGTTTTAAAAAGAGTAGCTGCCTTAGAATTTAATCATTTCTTAAAATACTATCAAAATTCCGAAGACTTAAATACCAAAACAGATTCAAGAGAAAGAAGAGATAGTGGAAGAGAGACAGGTTCATTTGAAAGAAAAGAACGCAGCAATTTTAGTAGAACAGTCGACAACGGCTTTAGTAGATTATTTATCAACCTAGGAACCAAAGATGGCTTTTACAAGGCTAGCTTTTTGCAATTCATTTTAGATGAAAGTAATTTAAATAAAGAGGTGCTAGGAAAAATTGATATCCGTGAAATGAATGCATGGATAGAAGTTGATAAAGCAGCCTCAGCAAAAATGATCAAAAGTTTGGATGGAAAAAAATACAATGGACGCCTTGTAAGAATGAATGAGGCAGACGGTGGATTTAAAAGGCCCACCGATGAAGGAAGAAGTGATAGAAGTTCTAGAAATGATGGAGGTGGAGATAGAAGTTTTCGCAATGATAGCGGAAACAGAAGTGAAGGAAGAAAAAGAATTCCGATGAGAGATAAAAGATAATTTATCATATTCAATAAAAATTTGTAAGCGCCCTTTCGGCAAAGCTTTTGATCAAAATGAATCTATAAAGAATTATCAAATAATCTATTAAATAATTTCTTCTTGCTTTTTAGTAAAATTATATTTGCTTTGAATTCCATCTGGAATAGAGTGCTTTTACTTTTTTGCCTTGATGCAAAAAAGTAACAAAAAAAATCAATCCTGCGAATAAAAAGGCTGAAATTTTAACTATCAGCCTAAAATCAAGGAACTCGCGAGTAGAGTTTGTTTCTTTAAAGGAAGTGCCCGCTCAAACAGCCTTGATTTTTTAACGGCTGACAGTTAAAATTTCTAGCACTTTTTATTCGAGGGCGTAAAATAGAGAATCTAATTTCTATACCAATTCAATGACAGTAATTTCTGGCAGAATCCCTACCCTTCCTGGATATCCGAGAAAACCAAAGCCTCTGTTTACATATAATTTTTGCTTTGCATCTTCGTACAAGCCTGCCCATTGCTTGTAAACATATTGCGCCGGACTCCATTTAAAACCTGGTATTTCTATACCAAACTGCATACCATGCGTATGACCACTTAACATTAAATCAATATCGGAATACTTAACTTTTACTTCCGCTTCCCAATGGCTTGGGTCATGACTCAGCAATATTTTAAATGGATATTTTCCAGTGCCAGAATGCGCTAAATCCATTCGGCCGTATTTAGGAAAGTTCGCTTTTGCGCCCCAATTTTCGATACCCAACAATGCAATTTGATCACCATTTTTTTCTAATACCACATGTTCATTCATTAGTAATCTCCACCCCAAATTAGCATGTACCCCTTTAAGATTTTCTAAATTTTGTTCCTTACTTATTCCATCAATTGGCCAACGTACATAATCTCCATAATCATGATTGCCTAAGGTAGAATATACACCCATTGGCGCTTTCAATTGATTGAAAATATCCAAATAATCATCCATTTCGGTTGCCTTGTCATTGACGAGATCTCCCGTAAATAAAATAAGATCTGCGTTTTCACCCATGATTTCTTTTACCCCATGGTGCACAGCTTCTTTATCTGTAAAACTTCCACTATGGATATCACTGATGTGCAAAATCTTCATCCCCTTAAATCCCTTTGGTAAATTATCATAGGAAAGTTGCACTCGTTTAATATCATATTTATATTTATTACCAAAGCCATAAATAAGGCTCGTAAATAAAGTTCCTCCCAATGCCAAACTCAACCAACTTAAAAAAACCGAACGCGTAATTCCTGTTTCATTACCTTCCGCTGCTACTGAATTAGAACTAAATATTTTTCCAACCGCCCATTGGATAGCCCGTCGAATATCATCTACCAAAATAAAAATAATCGCGACGAGTTTGGCTAGAAAAAATCCCATGATTATAGCAAATAAATAAGTCCTGAGTTTTCTAGGTAATAATTCAGGACCACCAAAAGCAAAAATTAGAAAACCAATGATAGTGATTACGGTAATACCCCAATAAATGCTATAAATAATAGCCTTGGTCTTGGGTGAACCGGAGTGGCTGACTGTTTTTACTGCTTGAAAAACATACACATCTAAGAGAAACATAAACGTTAGAAAAATAAAAGCTCCAAGAGGTGATCGCATAATAATATTATTTGGGGGTTTTTATAGAATTCATTGAAGGAGCAGCAAATATATAAACTGAGTAAGATGCAATCCGTTCATTTTTCTAAATTTGCACCTCTTCCAATAATGGTTACTTAAATCTAAAAAACTATTTCATATATAATTTTTTACAAATATAAATTTCTTACTTCACCCCTTTTAAAGTTGAAATTTTTAACAACGAAGTGAAGACAATGTTGTCAAAATTAAGCTGAATAACCAATGTTTAAATAAATTTTGTGAAATAATAGTAAAATTCACTTAGAAAAAGAAAGCTTTTCAGCGCTAATTATACCCAATAGAACCAGAGTTTTAAAAAGTTGTTAACTTTACTATTGTTGCATTTCAAACTGTACCTTTGTAAAGTTTGTTAGCCTTATGTATTCTACTCTGTTGAGATACATATAGTAACTGCAATTTAAAGCTTACTCACAATAATCAATTCTCCCAAAGGGAGTCAGTATGGCAAGAATAATAGGCATTACAAACCAGAAAGGAGGGGTAGGAAAAACCACTACCGCAATTAATCTAGCAGCAAGTTTAGCTGTATTAGAATATAAAACTCTATTGGTAGACGCCGACCCACAGGCAAACAGTACTACCGGTGTTGGATTTGACCTACATAACATTACCCAGAGCCTATATGACTGCATGGTTAATGAAGTCAATGCAAAAGATGTACTACTAAGAACGGAGGTGCCTAATCTCGATTTGATACCGTCTCATATTGATTTGGTAGGTGCTGAAATTGAAATGATCAATTACCCTAATCGAGAGGGAGTATTGAAAAAAATATTGGAGCCTATCAGAGATGACTACGACTTCATAGTTATAGACTGTTCGCCATCACTAGGGCTTATTACTGTCAATGCACTAGTAGCAGCTGATAGTGTAGCAGTTCCTGTTCAAACAGAATTTTTTGCGTTGGAAGGTTTGGGCAAATTATTAAACACGATTAAGATTGTCCAAAATAGACTAAACCCCGAACTTCAAATAGAAGGTATTTTAATGACGATGTATGATGGCCGTTTACGTCTATGCAATCAGGTAGTTTCAGAAGTAAGAAGACATTTTGACGACATGGTTTTCAGTAGCATCATCCATCGAAATACTCGATTGAGTGAGGCGCCTAGTTTTGGGAAGCCTGTAATTTTGTATGACGCAGAAAGCAAAGGCTCTATTAACTACCTCAACCTTGCCAAAGAAATATTACAAAAAAATAATCTCACTAAAATTCAGCAACAAGACCGGGTGATACAATAAATATTATAAAAAGCTGTTTTTTTTACTATTCCCTTCTAATAAAAGTAGTAAAAATTAATTCAGCTATTTGTTATCCTGGAGCCCCGAAATAAAAAAAATAATTAATCAGTATTCAATTATGACACCTCCCAATAAAAAAGACGCATTAGGTAAAGGTATCCGCAGTTTGTTACAAAATATGGATATGGATTTCAAAAATAATAAAGGCGGTTTGAAATCTGATATTATTGAGAAAACCACATCTGCTAATAGAATTCCGCTAGACCAAATTGAAATAAATCCTAAGCAACCAAGGAAAGATTTTGATGAAACTGCATTAAGTGAACTAGCCGCTTCACTCAAATTACATGATATTATTCAACCCCTCACTGTGAGCAGAATGCCTACAGGAAAATATCGGTTAATTGCAGGAGAAAGGCGTTTTAGAGCAGCAAAGATTGCTGGACTAAAGGATGTACCCGTTTATGTTCGCCAGGTAAACGATTCAGAGTTATTGGAACTAGCATTATTAGAAAATTTACAAAGAGAAAATTTAAACTCAATCGAAATCGCCCTTAGTTATAAAAGGCTTATGGATGAATTGGATTATACGCAGGAACAAGTAGCAGAAAGAATGGGTAAAGAACGTAGCACTATCACCAATTATATTCGCTTACTAAAATTACCTCCTGATATTCAAGTGGCTGTTCGGACCGGCGTTATCTCTATGGGACATGCTAGGGCACTCATTAGTGTTGATGTAGTAGATAAACAACTTTTTATATTTTCAGAAATAAAAACAAAAGAACTTTCTGTAAGGCAAACGGAAGAATTGGTTAGAAAAATGTATACTGGAAGCGGAAATATAAAAAATACAGCCAAGGCTACCTTGCCTCCGGCATTCAAAAAAATTGAAGACAACTTATCCTCACAATTCAGTACCAAAGTAAAACTAGTTCACAACAAAAAAGGCTTTGGTTCCGTTACATTTGAGTACTACTCGTTAGAAGAATTAAACGGGCTATTGGATAAATTGAATATCAAAGTAAGTTAATGCCGAAAATAGTTTCCATATTTATTTTCATTAGTTTATATTTTTTTAGTGGTGAAATAACTGCTCAAACAACCAATAGCATTAATACCTCATCGAAGTCAAATAATGTAGACAGCATCAATAAAAAAAAGGTAAAAAAATTTAATCCTCGCATTGCCACCCGCCGGTCAGCGATGATTCCAGGATGGGGGCAGATCTACAACAAAAAATACTGGAAACTACCATTGGTCTATGGGGGACTGGGTATTACCGCTAGTGTATTTCAGTACAATGTAAAAAATTACAATTTATTGCGGCAAGCCTTCTTATACAGAACAGATACTATTAGCGCCAATGACGCATTGATAGACCCTCGATTCAAAAACCTTTCAACCAATGCAATTCATAGTTATCGCTCTGCTTTTCGCCAAAATGTAGATTACACTGTTTTATTTTTTATTGCCTTTTGGGGACTCAACGTAGTGGATGCTACTGTAGATGCTCATCTCAAAGCATTTGAAGTAAATGACAATTTGAGTTTACAATTTAAACAAGGCTATAGTCCAATGGCCAATACTACGGGCTTTAGCCTAGTGCTGGATATACATTCAAAAAAAATGTACGCAAGTAAATAATTATATTTGCTTTTTATACTTCAATTAATTACCATGGATTCAATGAATACTTCGACCGCTGTTACCAAAAACCCCCTTCGCATTGCGCTCATTGGATATGGAAAAATGGGTAAAGCCATCGAAGAAATTGCTGTTAAGAGAGGACATAGCATTGGACTGAAAATAGACATTAATAGTTTGAATGATTTTACAAAAGAAAATCTACAAAATTGTGATGTTGCTATAGAATTCACTAGTCCGCATACTGCCGTTCAAAATATTCTTAGCTGTATCGAGGCTGGTATTCCAATCGTATGCGGTAGCACTGGATGGCTTGCGAGCTGGGAAGAAGTAAAACAAGCATGTGAAGCCTCCAAAGGTTCGATGGTTTATGCTAGTAATTATAGTGTAGGCGTAAACGTTTTTTTTGAGGTCAATCAATTATTAGCTCGACTAATGAATCCTCATACCGATTATGAAGTGAACATGGTAGAGATTCATCACACTGAAAAAAAGGATGCTCCTAGTGGAACAGCCATCACCTTGGCAGAGCAAATTTTGGAAAACTTAGGAAGAAAAAAACAGTGGGTAAATGAACTCAATGGAACTCCTGAAGAGCTGTCTATCATCAGCGAAAGAATAGATCCTGCTCCTGGTACTCACAAAATAAAATACAGTTCTAGTATAGATGATATTGAAATCATTCATACGGCTCATAACCGACAAGGCTTTGCTACCGGTGCTGTATTAGCCGCCGAATTCATCAAAGAAAAAAAAGGCGTCTTCAGCATGAAGGACGTATTAGGATTTTAAATAGCCATCGCATACAAGAAACGCTTCGACCCATGCAACAAAATAATTTTTATAAAATATTTTTATTCTTTTTATTGCTTGTCATGGGTGCTACTACTCAAGCTCAGCAAAAACCAGTACCCGTATTTATTTCTGGCTCTGATGGGCATGCTACTTTTAGAATTCCTTCAATTATTATTTTACCTAATAATGAACTACTTGCTTTTTGCGAAGGCAGGGTGAATAGCGACAATGACTTTGGTGATATTAATATTGTAATGAAGCGAAGTGTTGATAATGGAAAAACATGGAGCAGCTTACAAACTATTGTAGATGTAGACATTCTTCAAGCAGGAAATCCTGCGCCAGTGGTAGACCTTAAAGATCCAGCCTATCCGAATGGTAGAGTTTTTTTGTTTTATAATACTGGTAATAACCATGAAGGCGAAGTAAGAAAAGGAAATGGAATAAGAGAAGTATGGTATAAAACGTCCATCGACAATGGCAAAACTTGGTCGGCACCAACCAATATCAGTACTTCTGTGCACCGTCCCAAACAACCCAAGATAAACGCTGACTATAATTTTACAGAAGACTGGAGAAGCTATGCAAATACCCCTGGACATGCTATGCAGATTTTGCAAGGGAATTATCAAGGAAGAATTTATATCCCTGCAAATCATTCTGCCAATTCTCCACAGAAAAATTCTGAAGATTACGATGCCCATGCATTTTATTCTGATGACCATGGTAAATCATTTCATTTAAGTGAATCCTTAAATATTCCTGGCAGCAATGAATCAACTGCTGCGGAAATTTCAAACAACCGACTTCTACTAAATGTAAGAAATCAAAAAGGAGATAGGAAAGAAAGAATTACCGCTATCAGCAGTGATGGAGGTATTCATTGGGATACTACTTATTTTGACAAACAACTACCCGACCCTATTTGTGAAGGAAGCATTGTAACCATTGGAAAAAGAAATGGAAAAGCAATATTAGCTTTTAGCAATGCTGCAGATACAAGTTACCGAAATAACTTAACGCTCCGCATTAGTTATGACGAAGGAAAGAGTTGGAAAAAAAGTTTTTTAATAGATGCCAATCCAAATAAAGCGGATAAGCAAAATGATTATACTGCCTATTCAGATTTGGTGAAAATGGACAATCGAAGGGTTGGAATACTTTATGAAAAAAATAATTATTCATCCATCGTGTTTGTTGTGAAGCAATGGAAATAAAAATTATTAAATCTAAAACATCCTAGGTATCCCCAATTGCGTTTTTCCAGATGAATGGTATTTTACATTTTCATTGGCTGAAGGATTTTCAACCAATACTTTCCATGATTCAAGATTAATTCCATTCGGCAATAGTAAAATCTCCTCGTTAGGTTTTGTTTTAAAATTTGTTATCCCACCACTCACCATTCTATTTTTTGGATACTTATTGGAAACCATTGTTGCTTTTGTCCAAGGTAATTCTAAGCTACAATCATTACCATGGATGCTTTTTATGGCAATCCATATTATTTTCCCAGAATAAATTTCTGATGAAATGATAAATCCACCTTGCGCATGCAATGTAAATCTGCCATTCTTACTAAGATCAAATGCAGGAAACAATCGAATGATACCCTCCTGACTCTGAAGCAAAGATTCATTCATTGCAGTTGCCATTACACTCATTGCCTCCATCGACATGTGACGGAAAGGCCAAGCTGGAAGGGGAACTTTTTCTCCTTTCGTAGATCCTATAACACTTACAGGATTGGTTTTAAAATAAGATATTCCTTGAGCATCTTCTTTAACTTCTGAACTAATGTGCCCCCAACCATTTACGAAAAACTGCCACTTTGCAGGAAATTGTTTGAGGTTAATCGCCAACTCCTTCGCTAATCCCAAACGTGCCATTACGATGGGCACTTGCTCCCATCCCATATTTTCAGTTCCATACAAACGAAGTGTTGACGTCATGACATTAAATAAAGATTCATTTTTTTGTTTTAACCCAACCAATCCCGAAGGAAAAACGGGTACCCAAGGCACTGCTGGAAAAATACCTTCGTAGATTTTAAATTCAGGGGTCTTTTTATTTTTTTCATCTTCAGTTAAAAGATATGAATACTGAGGGTCATCTGTTTGATACCAAGTGGTAAGCCAATTTTTTTCTTTAATCCCCCAACCTGCAGCTACAATCTGATTTCCTAGAGCTGGATAACCTTTAAATATTCCTGTATTAATAATGAATCCTTTCTCATCCTTACTTATCAATGTTGGAGAGGCATTTACAATAGGAACTGGTGCTAAGTGATCAATGATATCCTTGTAAATATTATTTTCAGGACCTTCTACTCCAGCAGTTTTAAGCGCCTCGAGTGCAACAGTAAATAATTTTTTAGCATACACTAATTCAGTAAGTCCATCGCGAAGTTTGATATGTCCTTCATAACCTGTGCCTTCTTTTGCATGATACAATCCATCATTTTCCTTTACTAACAAAGATTGAAAAAACTTAGCTGCTTCTAAAATAAAAGGAATGGCTTTTTCTTTTAAAAAAATTTTATCATTGGTAAATTGATATTGCCGCCAAAAGTCTAAGGCAATCTCTGCAACGGGAGTGTGATTGTCCTTCACATCATTATCGATTCTATTGTAGCCATTGCGATTGGTAACATCTGAAAAAAATGCACCCTCCGACTTATAAAAATCCTTCGCATCTTTTTTTGCAAATCGAAGTGAATTAAATCTGAAGTCTAAATACGGAGTAACAATATCATGAAAACCAGCAGCATTCAATGGCCAATAAAGTTGTTGTTGATTCCAATGAAAATAAAAATTCCACTGCTGAACATCGTGATTCCAGCCCCATAAGCCATTGTTAAAGCGACCAGGATATTTTCCTCCTTGCGAAGCATGCGCATAATACATTGTCAAATACCAAAGGTTATTAAGATAATCATCTGTATAATCAACAAAAGATCGATTCCAGATAGATTTCCAATAAGCTGAATGAGCGGAAGACTTTGCTAACAGCTCATTATCGGATAAAGCAACCATTTTCTTCACTTCCACGATTGGATCACTTACTACTGGTGAAGAAACAGCGAAAGCCAATTGCACTTGCTTATCTTTTTTTCCATTCAGTTCAATAGAAGCTAATCTTGAGTGCTCTCGTTTAGTGGTAACCGTTAAACCATTCGTTTTAATAACTGAACCCGCAACTGCAAAATTACCAGTTGCTAATTTTTGAGAAATATAAACCGTCTTATCTCCAACCGAAGTTTCCGTTCCAGCCAATCCTATTTCAGCATCTCTTCTCATTCTTGTATACCACATAGAAAAAGTTCTTGAGCCAAATCTTTCAACCGAAACTTTAATAGGCACCTCTTCTTCAAAAGAACTTTCCAAATCACAAAGCAACAATCCTGATTGATGATCAATGAATGCTTTAAAGGCAAAATGTCCAAATGGAGAAGAACCATCTAATAATAATTTGGCATCTGCTAGACTAAGCCTACCCTTGAAATCAGAAAGATAAAGTGTATTAAAAACAGGGAATTTAAAATCTATTTCTATTCGACAAGCCTGCCTTTGAGTAGTATAATAATCGTATTTCTCAGTCCAAGTTTCTGGTTTGTCAGATTTTGAATCATCCCATAAATCACCTTTGTTAACGATGATAATTATTTTAGATTCTTCGCACCATACCAATGCAGCCACCTCCCCATTTCCCAAAGCAATCCCTTGCATCGGATCAACGGGTGGACTTTTATAGACCACATCATACTGTGAGATTCGTCCAGGCCAATCGACATTCCAAGAAAAAGTAGAAGGATTAAAAGAAGAATTTATTGTAGTACCCTTATTCTTTAAAGTATCAGACAAACAGAGCGCTGACTTAGGAAAACACAGTAAGGAAATAAAAACTATTGCTATTGAAAATTGAAAAAAGGTTTTGGTTTCTTTATTATAAAATTTAGATAAAATAGGCATAACGGGGAATTTAATATCAAATTCGTTAACAATAAAAAGAAAATTAGTTAGTAGTAAAAATAAGCAAAGGAATATAATAGTTTTTAATTAGGTGGATTGATCCTCACAAAATAAATGCAAAAATGAAAACAAAAAAATCTGTACTATCCCTTTCGTTTTTAAAACAAATAACTCAAAGATTGAATACCCTCTCAAACGGATTGTAGCAAACTTAATTAAATATAAAGTATTTTAATTATTTGTTGATTTAAACAAAAAACATTTTATCAAAAGTTGATATTGAAATTTAATTTATTTTCAATAATTTTCATTTTTTACCGTTCGTTATTTTGATTTAAAATATTATTTAAAACCAATATACATGAAAAACTTTTTACTGACTGTGCTTCTAATATGGTCACATTCTTTTGTAAATGCGCAAACCAAAACTGGTTTTAGTAAAACCTGGGTTTTTATGGTGAGCTTGGTAGAGTGGGCCGATACTAGTCTTGCTACTTTTGAAAAAGAAGGTCGGATTGATTCTAAAATTTTTAATTTCTTTAAAAATAATGGGGTTCCTCCAAATCAAATGATTTACTTAAAAGATAAACAAGCCAGCACCAATTCAGTGCGTGCGGAGTTTGCAAAATTTTTAAAAAAAGCGACAAAGGGTGATAAATTATTTTTTTATTACTCTGGGCATGGATATAAAAATGATGATGATAAAGTGTGTTTTACCACCTATAAAGGGGATGAATGGTCTGCAGAAGAAATTGTAAGGACTGTAAATAATAATTTTGCGGGTGACAAAGCTTTTTTTACAGCTGATTGTTGTAATTCAGGAGAATTAGCAATAGAAGTAAAAAAGTATCCTCAACGCGAATACGCGGCACTAAATTCTGTTGTTCCAACCAGCACCTCTACAGGAAATTGGACTTTTTCCAACGCCCTACTCTACGGATTACAAGGCAAAAATTTTATAGATTTTAACAACAATGGCAATATATCTCTAGAAGAATTAGCAAAATATATTGACGAAGAAATGGCGGTGGTAGAGGGACAAAAAGCGTATTATTATATTCCCGCTTCTATGAAAAATTGGGTAGTAACTAACAACGTGCCCATCAAGAAAAATTTATTGATTGGATCACGTGTAATGGTAGATTATGATGGAGAAGATTATATGGGTTTTGTGGAGGATGCAGATGCTAAAAATAATTTTAATATTCGTTTTTATAGCTATACAAACCACGAATCAGAATGGCTCAATTTGAGTCGATTAAAACCATTTGCCTGTTCAAAAGACTTAAAAATAGGAACCAAGGTAAAAGCGCTAAGTAGTTATGATCAAAAGTGGTATCCTGGAAAAGTAATTAAAAAATTCTTATGTCTTCACCTAGTACACTTTGATGATTACGATAGTGAGTGGGATGAATGGATGGCTGCTAAAAATATTGAAAAGAGATAAATGATTGAATAGTTTATAAATTATTAATATAATTTCAAAAAAGCCTCTATAGCTTCAGTTATTTCTACAATCCATGTGAATTTCCGTACTTATTCATCTGCTTAAACAAAAAGTCTTTTGATAGATTGTCCTCAATTCAGTAAAAATTTCAGTGAACTTTGAAACGGAAGCACTAATTTAGACCGTTTCAGTATCACTTAAATCAATTTCCTGACTTTTAATGGGTATTTATTTCAATATAACTTCTATTTTATTGGCTATTATAATTATAGCCTACAATTTTCGCCTAAATAAAAGTAGCCTTTATTTAGGCATCTGTCTGTTTTTTTTAAATCTCAACGTTATTATCTCGCATCTCATAATAGGTCAACATTCAATTTTTTGGACTGTGGTACTTTTCAAGAATTTTACTCCTACCTCTTTTTTAGCACCGCCATTTCTATATTTCTTTGTAAGAGGAGCCCTCAGCGGAAAAGACAGGATTCGTCTTCGAGATGCATGGCTTTTTCTGCCTTTTTTTATTTCTATCTTAGACAGTTTTCCTTTTTGGATCACCCCTTTTTCTTACAAATTGAAAATTGCCCAGTCCATTTACCAAAACTCAACTTTGATACATTCATTGGCTATTAATTCGCTTTACCCATTTGCTTTTAATGCCTTTTTAAGAATGCTGTTATTTTTTACATGTATGACCATGTGCTTTTATACTATTTGGCGGTTTAATCCTTCTGGAAAGCAATCGCAAAGAATTGGACAACTAAAATTTATTAGATCATACCGTTGGTTGGTATTTTTAATCCTGTTTTTATTCGCATTATCAATATCTCAATATTTTGGATTTCACTATTTTTTAAATTCCAACAGTTCAATTCAAATGCTTGAAAAAGTTAAAAACATTTGGTTTATCAATGATGTAGGTTTTCTTATAATTTCCCTTTGGGTTCTTTTTTTTCCGCAACTGCTTTATGGTCCTGAGGGTAGCTTATCTGGAAAAGCAAAACAATTTTCTCGTGCTGAGATTGAAAAATTTTATCATATATTTTATGAAAAAAGATTTTTTTTAAATCCAGCAGCCAATGTCGAAGGCTTGGCAAGTGAATTGAACTTTAATAAAGAAGATATTATTTTTTTTATCCTCAAACAGGAAGAATTAAATTTCCAAGATTTTCTTCAAAAAAGCAGGGTCGATTATCTAGTTGAACTATTAAAAATTAAGGATAATCTAGCCTTTACATTTGACGCTTTGGCTGAGATGGCCTGTTTGGGCACTAGACAATCCATGTATTTAGCCTTTAAAAAATTCAAAAACTGCAGTCCAACGGAATTTATACATTCCATAAATAGCTGATTTACATCGAATTGTAAAAAAATACAGGGAAATCTCCCTAATTTCTAGCATTTTTTGGCGCGCCATCACCACTAAGTTAATTTCCACGAAAATTAATATCTAAATCTTCTGTAATTGATTTAGTGCTATTACGCTAAAATTTGCCTACATGTTACTAAAATTACCTTCTATATCCTTCAGTAAACAGGCAGCCGACTGCCCTATTTCACCTAAATGCATTGAATTGAACAATGCCTTTTTTACGCATAATTTGTTTGAAAATGGCTGTTCTACCAATCAGGTTCTTTGGTTTAGATTATCCGAAAAGCTGTTTTCAAAAAAATATTCTCTGCTATTAGTTTCCTTAATTTTTGCAGTGGTTTCTTCCGCCCAAATTACAGGCCCTTATGCAGTTAACATTGCCGGCAATCAGGTTACCAAAGGCAATTATGCTATTGAGTGGAGTGTCGGTGAATCTGCCGCCACTAATATTATGGATAACAGTGATAAATATGTTTTTACCAATGGGCTTTTGCAATACAGCGTTCAAAATCAGACGGAAACGAACTTGATTGCTTCTTTTTTAACCAATGAAATAAGAATGTATCCCAATCCAATAAAAAATGAATTGTATATCAATATTCTTCATGCCAGTAAGGGCAATGACTTAATAGAGTTATTGGATGAAAAGGGAACTAAATTAAAAGAGAAGATAGTTGTATATAATGGCATGGGTGCTCTAGAAATCTGGAACCTAGCGGGCCTAAAAGCAGGACAGTATTTTGTAAATATCCGCCACACGCATCCAGTAACAGGAAGACTAATTAAAAAGGGCGCGTATAAAATTATAAAAACTAACACTACCAACCGACTAAACTTAAAAATGTAATTTTTATCGGTTGAAAGTATTGGTTTTGTTGAATTGTTAATTTATTTTAATAGTCGACCCCCATGTTCATTTTGGAAAAAGGGATGGCAATACAAGGTTATTTTTTACTTTAACC
>CAMCMP010000009.1 GCA_945876095.1 Chitinophaga pinensis | reverse complement strand
AAAGTAAAAAATAACCTTGTATTGCCATCCCTTTTTCCAAAATGAACATGGGGGTCGACTATTAAAATAAATTAACAATTCAACAAAACCAATACTTTCAACCGATAAAAATTACATTTTTAAGTTTAGTCGGTTGGTAGTGATATTTTTAATAAGTTTGATTTAGCTAAAATAAATACTTTTAACTGTAATTGAATAATAAAATTTATTCATAATAAATACAAAAACACTAAACAATTGATTAAAAAAATGTATTTAAAATAATTAAATATTTTAATAATATATCAGTCCATTTGAAAACGAAAAAACATTTTATCATTTGTTTTATATTTTATTAAAAGCGATCTGCTAGGCTAATACAGCGAAATTCAAAAATCATGATTATATAATAAATCCCTATATTTGATGCTCTATTTTACTAAAGGGATAATCATCTATTTAGCTATATTATAAGAGAAATTGAAATTATTAAATATCAGTCACCTATAGAAAAACATCTTTTAAAATAGAAACAAAGAAGTATTTAAATAGCCGAAAGAGTAGCTTAATTTCTAAAGATTTAAAATAAAGTAGCAGCTGATAAGTTTATAACAACGGATTTATGCACAAGTTTAGAATCATTTTATTGGTAACGTTTTTGGGTTATTTTAATAATGTCTTTGCACAATTACCCTATTTTACCCAATTTTCGGAAAACCAGCTGAATATTAATCCTGCTTTGGCAGGAAATTATGATGGCGATACAAAGTTTAATTCGCTGTACAAATATCAGTCATACAATAAAATCCTAACTACCAACTTCTTAAACGCCGAAGCACAATTTAAACCCTTTAAAGATTATATATCACCCGAAGATGTCTTTGCCGTTGGTATAGACATGTATTCTACGAAGTCTTTATCTGTTTATTCACAAAATTCATTCTCAGGTACATTTTCTTATTCAAAAGGGCTTAATAGTGAAAGTTCTGAGGCCCTTGCTCTAGGCTTCCAATTTCGCTATAATAGTAAAAGGGTTGACTATACAAAACTCTTATTCCCTAATCAATTTTCTATTACTGGCTTTACGAATCAATTGTCAAATAATGAACCAATTAATGTTTTAAACTCAAATTATTTCGATATTAATACAGGAATATTATATACAAACTTCAATGACGACGAATCCTTTGAGGCTGGACTAGGAGTATATAATTTGAATCAGGTGAGTACAGAACAAAAAAATTTACAGCTACGATACGGAAGGACCTACATGGCACATATAGGATATTCGCGGTATTTAAGTTCGTCGAACCAATTATTTGTTGGTGGCTTATACAGTTATCTTAATGCTGGAAATTCGCTTTCATTAATTGCTGGTTATTCCCTTTCCCCCGAATTCACCAATTCTGTAGGAATTGATTTTGGACTAGTTTACCAAGCCAATAATTGTTTTTCTCCCTACTTAAAATTGAACGCAAATTCTTTAAAATTCATTTTTTCATATGATGTACCAATGGGACCAAATATTTCTTATTTGCAAAATTCAAGATCAATGGAATTGGGTATTCAATGTTCATTTTCAAAAATATCGGACAATATTACTATGTCGAGAAAACATGTAAGTTGCTTCAGATAGTCAGGAATTTAAGTTAAAAAAATATTTGATGATACCAGTTGATAATTATTTTATATTTTTTTCGAATGTATTTTAAAATTCGTTTTTAATTTGTTGATATGAAAATTTGGTTCTTAGCGATTTTAATAATTTTAATTGGATCATTAAAAATTGATGCGCAGAGTTGTGCTTCAATAACAAATATTTCTTCCAGTACTAGTATATGTGTAGGATCAAATACCACATTTAGTGTTGTAGCCAGTTCACCAGACAATTCAACATTGAGTTATTCTTGGTATAAAAACGGTGCAGTAATTGCAAATGCAATTTCTTCAACTTATACCATAACAAATGCTCAATTAGCTGATGCATCTAGTTATTATGTTAAGGTTAGTAATGCATGTGTAACACCTACTTCTTCATCCATTATCAATTTATCTGTTGGTGCTATCCCTAGTATTTCTAGCATTGACAATGCAGCTGAATCACTTTGTGTAGGATCTAGTTTTTCAACATCAGTAATAGCAAACTCTAATAGTATTCCATTTACTTATCAATGGTATTTAGCTGGAGTTCCAATTGTATCACAAACATCTAGTTCTCTTAATATTGCGAGTCTGCAATCATCTCATGCTGGATTATATTCGGTTACTCTTTCTAATTCATGCGGTGCTGCATCATTTACTGCAAATCAATTAACTATATCTTCAGCGCCATCCATTTCGCTTCAGCCTTCAGGTGCGACAAAATGTGTTGCAACTGGTTTTTCACTAACTCCTACGGTTACAGGTGCTCAAAGTTATCTATGGAAAAAAAACAATGCTGATTACTCAACCAGTGCTAGTGTTTCGATAAATTCTGTTCAAAGTAATGATGCAGGTACTTATTCATTAATTGCAACCAATGGATGTGGCAGTGTGACGAGTGCCAGTGCAGTGTTAGCTATAAAAGATCTGCCAACTATCACTAGTATAGGTTCTGGCAGTTCTATTTGTAAAGGCACCAATACTTCATTGACGGCTATAGTGAGTGGTAATGGAGATAATGTGTTATCGTATACTTGGGCAAAGGGTAGTTCTGGGTTGGGAACCAGTTCAAGCAATGTATTAAGCCTTGCTAATTTTCAGTCGGCCGATGCAGCCACCTATTCATTAAGCGTATCCAATTCATGTGGAACTACTATAAGTCAAAGTGCTCAAAATGTAGCATTAGCATTATCTTCTTTACCAACGATCACTGCTATCAGCAATCCCTCTGCGGTATGTTTAAATGGATCATTAACAGTTAATTCTGATGTAGCTACTAATAATGGTGGCGGACCTACCTATCAGTGGTATAATTCAAATCAAGCGATTGCAAATCAGACTAGTTCGCAATTGGTCATCAATTCTATACAAACAGCAGCGGCTGGTAGTTACTATTTAATGGCTACCAATAATTGCGGTTCTACTGCTAGTAATTTATTTAATGTGGTAGTAAATAGTTTACCTGTTATTACACAGCAGCCAGTAACACAAACTGTTTGTGTAGGTGTAACATTAGGCCTTAGTGTAGCTGCAACAGGAGCTACTAGCTATCAATGGAACTTAAATGGCCAAGCGATTAATACAGAAACGAGTGCTAGTTATTCAAAAAGTAATATACAGCAATCTAATGCAGGTAATTATACGGTGAGTGTTACAAATAGCTGTGGTACTACAACTAGTTCGGCCGCTGTAGTAACAGTCAACACAGTACCAACTATTACTGTTCAACCCCAACCGCAAACTGTTTGTGCAGGCACTAATGCAACATTCCAAGTAACTGCTAGTACCAACCCTGTTACTACATTAAGTTATAAATGGTATCAGTCGGGTGTTGAGATATCAGGAGCTACTAGTTCTTCTTATACAACGGCAGCTGCAAGTTCAGAAACTTATACTGTGGTAGTAACAAACTCATGTGGTTCAACCACCTCTTCTGGTGCTGCATTAACTGTAACTTCTAAGCCATCCATTTCGGTACAACCTTTAGGTGCAACATTGTGTGTAGGAAATGTTTTTTCTCTAATCCCTTCGGTTACGGGCGCTCAAAGTTATCTATGGAAAAAAAACAATGCTGATTACTCAACCAGTGCTAGTGTTTCGATAAATTCTATTCAAAGTACTGATGCAGGTTCTTATTCATTAATCGCAACCAATGGATGTGGCAGTGTGACGAGTGCCAGTGCGGTGTTAGTTACAAAGTTTGCGCCTACCATCACCAGTATAGGGTCTAGCAGTTCGGTATGTAGTGGAACCAATACTTCATTGACGGCTATAGTGAATGGTAATGGAGATAATGTGTTATCGTATACTTGGGCAAAGAGTGGTGGAGTATTGTTTGGGACCAGTGCAAGTAATGTATTAAGCCTTGCTAATTTTCAGTCAGCCGATGCAGCCACTTATTCATTAAGCGTATCCAATTCATGTGGAACTACTATAAGTCAAAGTGGTCAAAATGTAGCATTAGCATTATCATCTTTACCAACGATTACTGCTATCAGTGATCCATCTGCAGTTTGTGCAAATGGATCATTAACAGTTAGTTCTTCTGTAACTACCAATAATGGAGGCGGCCCTACCTATCAGTGGTATAATTCCAATCAAGCGATTGCAAATCAAACTAATTCGCAATTGGTCATCAATTCTATACAAACAGCAGCTGCTGGCAGTTACTATTTAATGGCTACCAATAATTGCGGTTCAACTACTAGTAATTTATTTAATGTGGTTGTAAATAGTTTACCTGTTATTACACAGCAGCCAACAACACAAAATGTTTGCGCAGGTGTAACCTTAGGCCTTAGTGTAGCTGCAACAGGAGCTGCTACCTATCAATGGAACTTAAATGGCCAAGCAATTAATTTAGCAACCAATGCGAGTTATTCAAAAATTAATATAGCACAATCTGATGCAGGTAATTATACGGTGAGTGTAACAAATAGTTGTGGTACTACAACTAGTTCGGCCGCTGTAGTAACAGTCAACACGGTACCAACTATTACTGTTCAACCACAACCGCAAACAGTATGTGCTGGCACTAATGCAACATTCCAAGTAACTGCGAGTACGAACCCTGTTACTACATTAACTTATAAATGGTATCAGTCGGGTGTTGAGATATCAGGGGCTACCGGTTCTTCTTATACAACGGCATCTGCAAGTTCAGAAAATTATACGGTAGTTGTAACAAACTCATGTGGTTCAACTACCTCTTCTGCTACTACATTAACAGTAACTACTGCACCTTCGATTACAGTTCAGCCAATAGGGAGTACAAAATGTGTAGGAACTAGTTTTTCTCTAACCCCTACGGTTACTGGCGCCCAAAGCTATCAATGGAAAAAAGAAAATATAAATTACTCCACCAGTTCTACTATCACGATAGGTTCTGTTCAAAGTACTGATGCAGGTTCTTATTCATTAATTGCAACCAATGGATGTGGCAGTGTGACGAGTGCCAGTGCAGTGTTAGTTACAAAGTTTGCGCCTACCATCACCAGTATAGGGTCTGGCAGTTCGGTATGTAGTGGAACCAATACTTCATTGACGGCTATAGTGAGTGGCAATGGAGATAATACCTTGTCGTATACTTGGGCAAAGGATGCAGTAGGGTTGGGAACCAGTGCTAGTAATGTACTAAGTCTTGCTAATTTTCAGCTGGCAAGTGTAGCCACCTATTCATTAAGCGTGTCTAATTCATGTGGAACTACTACTAGTCTTAGTGGACAAAATGTAGCATTAGCATTGTCCTCTTTGCCAACGATCGCTGCTATCAGTGATCCTAGTGCAGTATGTGCAAATGGATCATTAACAGTTAGTTCTTCTGTAACTACCAATAATGGAGGAGGCCCTACCTATCAATGGTATAATTCAAATCAAGCGATTGCAAATCAAACTAGTTCGCAATTGGTCATCAATTCTATACAAACAGCAGTTGCTGGCAGTTACTATTTGATGGCTACCAATAATTGCGGTTCTACTACCAGTAATTTATTCAATGTGGTAGTAAATAGTTTGCCTGTTATTACACAGCAGCCAACCACACAAACTGTTTGTGCAGGTGTAACCTTAGGCCTTAGTGTAGCTGCAACAGGAGCTACTAGCTATCAATGGAAATATAATGGCGTATCAATTAATTTAGCCACCAATGCGAGTTATTCAAAAAGCATTATAGCGCAAGCTGATGCAGGTAATTATACGGTGAGCATTACAAATAGTTGTGGTACTACAACCAGTTCGGCTGCTGTAGTAACCGTCAATACTGTACCTACTATTACTGTTCAACCTCTACCACAAACTGTATGTGCTGGCGCTAGTGCAACATTCCAAGTAACTGCAAGTACGAGCCCCGTTACTGCATTAACTTATCAATGGTATCTGTCGGGCGTTGAGATATCAGGAGCTACCGGTTCTTCTTATACAATTCAATCTGCAACTGCCAATGATGCTTCGAATAATTATATGGTTAAAGTTAGTAATGCCTGTGGAATTGTTTCTTCCAATTCGGTTGCTTTGGTAGTCAATCAATCGCCAACAGTAAGCATTGCTTCAAATAAATTGACTGATTGTATTGTAACAGGTTCTATTAATTTTACTTCTAGTGTAACTGGTAATAATTTGAGTTACTCATGGTATCGTGATCAAACACTTGTTGGAACACAAGCCTCTCTTGCTTTAAGTAATTTTGCAAGCAATGTGGCTGGTACTTATAGTTTAGTTGTATCCAATACCTGTGCATCGATCACTAGTAATAAAATCAATATTACTACAATGGCCCCACCAAGTATTACCACGGCCTTCGCAAGTAGTAGTGCAAATGCATGTTTAAACTCTAGTGTGCTTTTATCGGTAGGAGCTAATTCAAATAATGGAGGATCACTCTCTTATAATTGGGTGGGAGGGGTAAATAATTTAAATACAACAACAACCGAAAACAATTACACAATTAACAATTTTACAGCTCAAAATTCAGGAACCTACCATGTAGTTATTTCAAATAGTTGTGGAACGGTTACCAGTGGCCAAGTAACTATAGCTTTACAAAATTCCTTAACTAACGCTATCACTACACAACCAGTTAGTGCATATGTTTGTAGTGACAAAAGTTACACATTGTCTGTAGGTTTGACCGGTAGTTATAATAACTTATCCTATTCTTGGTTATTAAATAATATTCCAATAGCCAACTCAAATAATGGAACCTATATTATTAACAGTGTTAATTCAAACACGACCGGAAATTATTCAGTTATCATTACTTCCGCTTGTGATCAAGTGACTTCAAGTACTGCGACAGTTAATCTATATTCCCTTCCAATTTTTTCAATCAATCCAACGGATTTAATTTCTTGCGTAGGAGACAGCAAAAGTATTACTGCCGCTGTGAACGCTAGTAATGGTGGTACAGTTAAGTCGCCTATTTCATTTAATTGGTATCAAAATGGAACTTTGTTAACTCAAAATATAACTTCAACAAATTCCCAATCCAGCTTAGCGCTTAGCAGTATTTCAACTAGTAATCAAGGCAGTTATCAAATTATTGCCACCGATGGTTGTGTCAACACAATTGCAAGTACTATTTTTAAAGTTACAGTTAACACAGCGCCTACATTTACCCTTCAACCAAGAGCAACGGCATCTTTTTGTAGTAAGACAACTAATGGAAGTCCTAATAATGTAACCTTAACTGCTGCAGCTGAAAATGCAGATAAAACAACTACTAATTTGGTATATCAATGGTATTTTAATAATACACCAATTAGTGGAGCAAATGCAACAACTTATCAAGCTTCAGCCGCAGGATCTTATTATGTGACAGTAACAAATTCTGTAACCAACTGTGGTAGTACAAAAAGTAGTTCTTCAGTGATCTCATCCTATAATTTACCAAGCGCCTCATCATATACAGCTGATTTTGCATTGTGTTCTCCTACCAACCAAACTAAAGTTATAACAGTTGTTCCATTTTCGAATGACGGAACTACCCCTTCGGTTAGTTGGAGTACCACCGGTGGAAATATATTAAGTAATCCCGTAAATAATAGCATTACCGTAGGACCTACCACTTCACAATATTCTGTAAACTATGATTATCAAATTTCAAATACTTGCGGTGTGTATATTTCAAAGGTGAATGTTCAAACTGAAATGAATGTGCCTACAGTTACTGATTATTCACCTAAAGTACCTTCTAATAGTTTTTGTGCTGGAAATTCTATTAACCTGAGTGTTACAACAAATAGTACCGCTCCAGATTTTGCTGATTACTCTTGGACACGAAACTCCAGTATTGTACAAAGCACTACTTTCAATAATCTAAATAAAAGAATCTATTCATCGTATATTCCCTTAGAAACAACATCAACATCTGAAACATTTATAGTAACCATATCAAATGTATGTGGGGCTATGGCTACACCATTTACGATACCCATTTCGATTAATCCGAACTTAGCTGCTAATTTTTCAATTACCAGTTCAAATTCACAGTGTTTATTAGGTAATAGCTTTTCATTAGTAAATACATCTACCAATTTTGATAATTCAAATCCATCTCTAACAACCTATGTTTGGGATTTTGGAGATGGACAAACTCAAAACATAACAGGTTTAGCAGCACCTAATAATCATACGTATAGTACAGGCGGAGCTAAAACAGTTAAACTCACAGGAACAAATAGTCTTGGCTGTAGCAACATTAAAGAACTTAACCTCACTGTTCAAACTTCCCCCATTTTTACAAAACAGCCAGTACTTGATACAACTATTTGTTCTGGATCTTCCTACCAATTAACTACCAGTGTTAATAATGGTGGAAACAGCAGTGTAAGTTATCAATGGTATTTTAACGATTTAAATAATCCTATTACCGGTGCAACGCAAGCAAATTATACAATTGCAATCATGAGTCCTGCCAATGCAGGCAATTATATTTTGAAAGTAAATAATAGTGGATGTGGATTAAATGCAACATCACTTACAGCAGCTGTGCGTTACCAAGTAGTTCCGACATCAAGCTTTACCTTCTTAAACCAATCCGCTAATTATGTTACAGGTTCTACAGCAATAGCCTGTGCTAATAATTCCAACTTTAGTTTTACAGCCAATGCTCCCCCTACATCCGGTATAACTTATTTATGGAATTTTGGCGATAATACCACTGCGCTAGGTCAAAATGTTACGCATCAATTTGGAATAGGGTCGTACAATGTTAATCTTACAACTTCAGCCAATGGATGCTCTAGTTCATCTAACGCAACCGCTACCGCTATTAAAATTGATGGAGCGCCGAGCATTTCAACGAATTTACCAACCGCCTTAATAGTAAAATCGGGAAGTCCTATTAACTTATCGGTAAGTGCATTAAACAATAGTATTTCAAATGTAAGCACCCTCAATTATCAATGGTATTTTAATAGTAATACAATACCTACCGAAACTAAAAGTACCTATGACATAACAAGTTCCTCCTCATCAAATGCTGGGCCTTATTATGTAACTGTGAAAAATGTTTGCGGTACAGTAATTAGTAACGTTGTCAATATTACTATAATCAATGCTCCTTCCATTACTACACAGCCAATAAGTCAAAGTGTATGTATTGGAAGTAATGCTAGCTTGAGTGTAACAGCAAGTGTAAATGATGGTTCTGTTCCTACTTATCAATGGTATTTTCAACAAACTCTCTCAAGTGGGCCGCTGCCAATTGATCTAGCGGTAACTAATATTTTATCCTTAGGTTCTTTTTCACAAGCAAAGGTGGGCTACTATTATGTAGCAGTAAAAAACACCGTAGGAACAACAAATAGTAACGTAGTTTACCTAGGAGATGAAACTGTACCTACAATAACACCGATTTTGTCTTCCCCTACAATTTTGGGTAGTATTTGTGTTAATTCGAATATTCAACTTTCATCAACTTTTGATTCAAAAAGAAAAACGACCCCTACTATCTCTTGGTCACACAACAACCAAGTGATAAACAATCAAAATAGTTTACAATTAAGTTTAAGTAACTTAAGTGTTTCTGATTCTGGCCTCTATCTTTTACAAGTTACCAATGCCTGTGGTTCAGCAAAAGACTCAGTAAGATTTTCAATACAAAATGTACCACAGTTTACAAAAAGCCCTACTAAAACTACTGCATGTGTAGATGGAAATGCTGTCCTATCTGCATTGATTCAAAATACTACCAATAATGATTTATATCAGTGGGTAAAAAATGGTGTCGACTATAGTGGAACAGCAATGATACAGAATGGTTCTATTTATTTTAATAATTTACAATTAAAGGATTCGGGGCTTTACGCTCTTAAAGTAATTAATAGTTGTGGTAGCAATATTAGTAGCAGTGCATCTCTAGTGGTGGTAGGAAATCCTATCATATCTCAGCAGCCTATTAATATGACAGTATGTTCTAATACACTTTTGATTGATCCAGTTATAGCCAACTCCTCAGATAATATATTAAATTATGTATGGTATAAAAATGGAGTAATCCAACCATCCTTACTTACCTCACAATTGATTTTTAATGCAATATCATCTAGCGATGCAGGAAGTTATAAAACTATTATAACCAATGGATGTAACAATTCAGTTACTTCAAATACGATACAATTAACAGTCAAAGAATTAATTAATTTAAATTCCCAGATAGCTAATAAAACGATTTGTGTTGGTAGCTTATTGAATGTTGACCTAACAGGACAGTTGAATAATTTAGATAATAGCACAACATTCAATTGGAGACTAAACAATATAAATCTAAATTACACAAGTACAAATACTATTAATTTACAAAATCAAAATATAGCAAAGACAGACGCAGGTAATTATTCCATTTTTGCAAAAAATAGCTGTGGGGCTACTCAAATAGATTTGTTTGAATTAACGGTAAAGGGTGTTCCCTCAATAACAACCCAGCCTATTTCTGGTGTTGTTTGCGAAGGAAGTACTTTTGACAATGCGGTGGTTATTTCAAATCCTGATCAATTAGTAAACAATTATCAATGGCTAAAAAATAACGTTCAAATTCCTGGAGCAAACGCCAGTAATTATAGTATTAATAATACAACCACCTCTGATCAAGCTCAATATCAAGTAAATATTTCTAATCAATGTGGAGTCATTCAAAGTGTTATTACTTCATTGCAAATTAATCCAAAACCAATTTTGCAAATACAAGCGACTACTCCTATAAGTCAATGTTTTAATGGAAATAGTTTCAATTTTAATAGCATTATTCAATTGGCTGATAATTCGACCCCACTTATTAATTGGAATTTTGGAGATGGCGCATCTAGTAGTCTCTCAAATGTTCAGCACTCTTACAATACTTCTAATATTTTCAATGTTGAACTTTCTGCTATTTCTTCAAAAGGATGTGTAGGAAATGCTTCAAAAATTATCTATGTAAATGGATCACCTTTCATTTCTCAACAGCCTACCAATTTAAATATATGTGAAGGTGGAGCCGTTGAAATTGGTTTGCAAGTAAGACGTAATCCCAATCAACAATTTGGATATCAATGGTATTTTTCTGATCAAATTATACCCAATGGAATAGATTCAGTTTACAAAATAGCGAATTTGCAAAAAGCACAAACAGGATTTTACAAGGTGCTCATTCAAAATCAATGTGGAAATATGTTGTCTAATTCAATGGAGTTGAAAATGGCGAATATACCCCTTGAAACAATACCATTTGCTGATTCTTTAAAGATCTGTGACTTAACAGCTATCACTTTAAAACCATCGATTTATTCAATATTACCTACTACTTTCCAATGGTATAAAAATGACCTACCTATCATTGGTCAAACGAATGACTCATTGCTATTTCGCAATTTTACCACTAACAATAATGGAAAATATTATGCTACCGTTAAAAATAATTGCGGACTCATTGCTACATCTACCATTAAATTAATAGATAGGGTAGCACCAATTTCAACCCAAGTAGCTACATCAGATACAATCTGTCATGGATCAAGTATTTCTTTAACTTATAATAAAACAAGCTTACTGAATAATGATGATACATCAACCTACAGCTGGTACAAAGATGGTCAGCTACTAAACTTTAACAAAGACAAACTATTTATTCCTTCTTTTAATAGCAGCGATGTTGGTGCTTACAATTTAAAATTTGGTAATAATTGTGGGTTTATACAAATCCCTATTGCCAATTTGGTTATGAACTACCCTAAAATTGGTTTTAAGGTTGATACAGCAAATGCTTGTACAGGAAATCTATCAATTCATTTAGTGGATACCACTAAGGGCTTATTTAATATTGTACATAATTATTGGTATAGTCCCTTAAATTCCTTGATTTTAAAAGATGCAAGTATTGTAGATCAGATTTTCACTCAACCGGGTAAATATAAAATTTTACATGCTATTACCGATACCAAAGGATGTGCTTCAGATACTGTTTATCAATATGTAACTAACTATGGTAAACCTACTGCGTCATTTACAATTAATGATACCTGTTATACTTTACAATCAATACCTATTAATAGTTCTTCTCTAGGATTTGGTAGTTCAAAATTCACTAAATTCACTTGGAATTTTGGTGACACTACAATAGTAACCAATAAATATGTAGCGCCTATTTATTTATTTAAAACTCCTGGTCAGAAAAAAATATCCCTTACTGTTTCAGCTGATAGTAGTTGTGTATCAGATACGATCTCTAAATCATTTATGGTTTACGGAAATCCATTGGCACAATTTTCTATTAAAGACAGTTGTCAAGGATTTCCGGTAAATATGTTTGGTAATTCTTTAACAAAATATCTACCTGACAGTATAGGGCAAGTCATTTGGAATTTTGGTGACTCCACAGCGATTAGTAATTTAAAAAATCCAGTGCATACCTATAATCAATATGGTGCGTATAAAATTAAACTAAGAGCATATAGTGCAACTTGTCCATTCTTATATACAGATACAATTGTCAACTACACTATAGTACACCCTAGAAATAATTTAATTTATCCAATTGTTCATGCTGTCAAATTTGAACCTAGGCAACTAAATGCCTTTAATGGAGGAGTCAATTATAATTGGTACCCTTTTACGGGTCTGAATGATTCTAAAATAAAGAATCCTACTACCAGTATTGATTCAGGAAAAGTAATCTATTCTATTACTATTAAAGACTCTTCTGGATGTATTAATATTGATAAACAAGAAGTTTGGTCACTACCGATAAGTCAAATTTATTCACCTACCGCATTTTCTCCCAACGGGGATGGAATAAACGATTTCTATCAGCCAGTATATGTTGGAATTAAATATATAGAATATTTTAGAATTGCTGATAAGAACAATCGCCAAATATTTATTACCAACAATATGAATGATAAATGGGATGGGACCCGAAATGGAGTTCCTCTTAATGCAGATGCTTATATTATGGATGTTTCTGGTATTGATATGCAAGGGAAACGCATTAAAAAACAAGAAGTATTTATTTTAGTTAAATAATACAAATTGAATAATTACCTCAAATATAAAGTTGACCATTTACATATTTTGACTTCTTTATAACAATAATATAAAAACTATCTAAAAATGGAAAATGTTACCAACTCTTCATCACTTAATAGGGTAGCATCAGTAGATGTTTACCGTGGTTTTGTTATGTTATTAATGATGGCTGAAATACTTTCCTTTTCCTCAGTATCAGAAGCCATACCTGGAAATCCATTTTGGAGCTTTATGGATATGCAACAAAGTCACGTTGAATGGACTTGGCTTGTATTACACGATATGATTCAACCTTCCTTTACATTTTTAGTAGGGGTAGTATTACCTTATTCTCTTGAGAGTCGAAAAAATAAAGGTGCAAGTTTCGGAAGCTTGATGGGACATACTATTACTCGTTCATTTATTCTTATATTATTAGGCATATTTTTAAGATCGATGTATGCAAGCCAAACCAATTTTACATTTGAAGATACATTGACTCAAATAGGTTTAGGATATACATTTTTGGTATTAATTGGATTTAGTTCTCAGAGGGTACAAATTATCTCGTTGATTGTAATTTTAGTAGGTTATTGGCTTGCCTTTGCATTGTATCCACTTCCTGGCTCAGACTTTGATTATGCAGCAGCTGGAGTAACGGCAGATTGGGGACATAACCTAACTGGTTTTGCTGCACACTGGAATAAAAACACCAATCTAGCTTGGGAATTTGATAAATGGTTTTTAAACTTATTCCCAAGAAAAGCACCCTTTACAAATAACGGTGGAGGATATTCTACCCTTAGCTTTATTCCTACTTTAGGCACCATGATTTTAGGTCTGCTAGCAGGTAACCAATTACATTCGTCCAAAACATCTAAAGAAAAATTAAATTTCTTTATAAAAATGGGGCTTGCTCTTTTATTAGTTGGATTTGTATTACATATCACAGGCATTAATCCTATTATTAAACGCATTTGGACTCCAGCCTGGACTATATTTAGCGGGGGCATCTGCTTTTTATTTCTAGCATTTTTTTTTAGTATTGTCGATGTAGCAGGAAAAAGGAAATGGTCCTATTTTTTAATGGTGATTGGTGCTAACTCAATAGCCGCCTATGTAATGGCTGACGCAGGTTTTAGATCATTAATCCGAAAGTCGCTTTTTATTCACTTTGGAAAAAATTTTGATAAAATTTTAGGTAATCCTTGTGCAACTTTAGTAAGTGGAGGTATTACACTGTTTATACTTTGGCTAATTCTTAATTGGATGTATAAGAAAAAAATCTTTATTAAAATTTAATTTACAATTATTCTTTTATAAAATAATACAAATCGAACGATTGAAAAAAGCTGATATTTTATTTTTGTTTTTTTAAATAAAAAATCTAATTCAATTGATAGCAATCAGTAACCATGGGGGAGAATCAAATAATAAAAATATTCAACGGAAAAATTATAACCCCTGATAAAATTATTGATGGTGGGACCATTCTAATTCAATCCAATAGAATTGAAGCAATCAGCAATGGAAATATTGAAGTTGCCAATTGTATAGAAATTGATGCACAGGGGAAATTTATTTCACCTGGCTTCATTGATATTCATGTGCACGGTGGGGGAGGTCATGATTTTATGGATGGCAATGAGAATGCGTTTTTAAAAATTGCAGAAACACATGCTAAATTTGGCACCACTTCCATGTTACCTACTACACTCACTAGTACCAAAGAGGCAATGCTTCAAATTTTAGGAGTTTATGAGAATGCTAATAGAAATAATGATAAAGGTGCTCAATTTCTTGGAATGCATCTAGAAGGACCTTATATCTCTATGAATCAGAAGGGAGCGCAAGACCCAAGGTATATTAGGGATCCTTTACCAGAAGAGTATGAAGAAATATTATCAAAGTTTTCCTGCATAAGAAGATGGAGCGCTGCACCTGAACTAAAAGGTGCCATTGAATTTGGAAAATATGTCAAATCAAAAGGAGTACTTCCAGCTTTAGCGCATACAGATGCTGTTTATGATGAAGTTATACAAGCATTTGAAAATGGTTATACCCTAGCTACCCATTTATATTCAGCTATGTCGGGTGTGACAAGGCGAAATTCATTTCGATTTGCTGGTGTAGTGGAAAGTGCTTTTATCATTGATGATATGGATGTTGAAATTATTGCAGATGGTGTTCATCTTCCTGCTCCATTACTAAAATTGGTTTATAAAATTAAAGGGGCTGATCGTACAGCATTGATAACAGATGCAATTAGACCAGCAGGAACCAATGTTAGTGAAAGTATTTTAGGAAGTATCGATAATGGGTTAAAAGTAATCATCGAAGATGGAGTAGCAAAACTACCCGATCGTACTGCTTTTGCTGGAAGTATAGCGACAGCAGATCGATTGGTAAGATCAATGATAAATTTAGCTGAGGTACCTCTAGAGGATGCTATTAAAATGATATCAGCAACCCCTGCCAGAATATTAGGAGTACTTGATAAAAAAGGAACGTTAACAGTAGGGAAGGATGCAGATATAATAATTTTTGATAAAAATATCAATGTTTCGATGACCATGATCAACGGAAAAATTATTTATCAAAATTCTAATTGACGCCCTCGAATAAAAAGTGCTAGAAATTTTAAATGTCAGCCGTTAAAAAATCAATCCTCCGCGGCGGAGGCATACCTTTCAAAGTAACGCAGTGTTTTAATTTCTTATTAATAAATAGTCAAAATTCTAATTAACGCCCTCGAATAAAATTGCTAGAAATTTTAAATATCAGACGTTAAAAAATCAATCCGCCGCGGCGGAGGCATACCTTTAAAGTAACGCAGTGATTTAATTTCTTATTAATAAATACTAGATATTCTATTTGACGCCCTCGAATAAAATTGCTAGAAATTTTAAATATCACACGTTAAAAAATCAATCCGCCGCGGCGGAGGCATACCTTTCAAAGTAACGAAGTGTTTTAATTTCTTATTAATATATACTAGATATTCTATTTGACGCCCTCGAATAAAAAGTGCTAGAAATTTTAAATATCAGGCGTTAAAAAATCAAGGCTGTTTGAGCGAGCAAGTCATTTAAAGTAACTTACTCTACCCGCGAGTTCCTTGATTTTAGGCTGATATTTAAAATTTCAGCCTTTTTATTCGCAGGCTTGATTTTTTTTGTTACTTTTTTGCATCAAGGCAAAAAAGTAAAAGCACTCTATTCCGGATGGAATTTCAGACCTATACAGTTAACTCTGGACAATCACTATTTTTTGAAGGACGACTAACTAGTTAAGATTCAAGTTATATAAATCCTAATTTAAAATAAGAGAATCCAAGGAGGAGGTAATCTAATATTACCTCCTCCCTGAATTAAAAATATTATTACTTGTATACTACTGTAAAACTCTGTGATGCACTATTAGAAGGAGTTGCCACCGAAGAAACCTTAACGGTAGCAGTACACCAATGTTGTTGGGGAAGATTTATAAACTGAATATTATTTATCGCTGCAGTACCAGTAACAGCAGCACTTTGAGCAATATTGGCACTATTTGTTTGATCAACTAAAGTTGTTTCAATTGTGATGCCTTTTGAAGATGGCATTATTGAAGTAAGAGTTACAGTTACTGCATATCCGTTAGTCAATGAAACACTGTTATTAGAAGCATTTATAGTAAATGCTACAGGCGTTTCAGTTGGAGTCGATGGGGGAGTTGGAGTAGTTCCTCCTCCATCAGAAGACTTAGAACAAGAAATAAAAGAACCGACTAAAATTGGAAGAAAAGCGATTATTTTTTTCATATAAATAGATTATTTACTAATGATTACACCTTCTGTTTGATTATAATTATTACCTGTAATTCTTATAAAATAATTGCCAGAAGGAACATTATTAATTGGAATAGTTGTTAATTTATCTTTTGTTTTCACAAATTTAATAGTTCTTCCGTCATTGGTTACTAAACGAATATCTATCGTTGTATTCGGAACATCTCTAAACTTGACAAGTAAAACAGGAGAAGCAGGATTTGGAAATACACTAGCCAAATTATTGACAATAGTAGTTGCTGGATTATTAAGAGCAGTAACTACCAAATTAAAACTATCACTGATTGTATTACAACCCTCTGCATTGGTGATCTGAATTTTATACGAACCAATAGCGGTAGGTTTATAACTTACCGTTGTTGCACCAAATAAAGAAACATTATTTAGAAACCATTGGAAAGAAGTTGCTGTTGAATTGGTCGACAAATTTGATCCATTCCAGCTTATTACAGGTTTAGATAAAGAAGATTTTAAAGCCACTACAGTTGAAAGAGAACCCGTTTTACAACCTACTGAATTAGTTACCGAATCACTATAAGATCCAGCATCTGAAGCTGTAAAGGTAGCATTCGTTGCTCCTGCAATTAGGACTTTATCTTTATACCATTGGTTTCCTGTAGTTGCATTACTACTTAATATAACTGAGCCTCCTAAACAAAATGTAGTAGCAGATGCAGCAGTGATGATGGGAACAGAAGGTACTGCGGGTTGTGGCGTAACAGTTAAACTAGTGCCAGTACTTACGCATCCACCAGTGTACTTAGAAGTTACACTATAAGTTCCCACAACAACTCCAGTAAATATACCCGAAGTATTATCATAATTAGAACCATTAATACTAAATGTCAAACTCGTTGTGGATGAACTTACTTTAATTGTTCCAGTAGCAATGCTACAACTTGGTTGAACCGTAACACTGGCAGTGGGTGTTGCTGGTATTGGTGGTTGAGATAAAACTATTACACTAACAGCAGGACTAACAATATTACTTGAACTTTTAGAAGTAACACTATAAGTTCCGGCTACAACTCCAGTAAATACTCCAGTAGTATTAGAATATGTTAATCCATCTATACTAAATGTCAACCCTGTTGTAGGTGAGCTAACCGTAATAGTACCTGTTGCTAAAGTACAAGTAGGTTGAGCAGTTACAGTTGCCGCTAAAGGTTGAATGTAAACAAACCCTGCTATGCTTGCGGTTCCTACACCTGTTGTAATACTTACGCTTCCGCTAGTTCCGTTTCCAACGACTGCTGCAATAGAAGTACTACTTAATACAGTGAAGGAGGTAGCCGCAGTACCTCCAAAACTAACTGCTGTAGTACCCGTAAAATTTGTTCCAGTAATAGTTACAGTTTCTGCGCTTCTTGAACTCGTTGGAGTAAACGCTGTAATGGTAGGAGTGTTAGCAGAAATAAGGGTGAAGCCTGTTTTAGTAGCGATACCCAAAGGAGTGGTCACACTAAGAGTACCGCTGGTTCCTGATCCAACTACTGCTGTAATAGTTGTACTATTTACCACAGTAAAAGAAACAGCCGCAGTACCTCCAAAACTAACTGCTGTAGCACCCGTTAAATTAGTACCAGTAATAGTTACAGTTGCACCTGCAGCAGCAGAAGTAGGAGTAAAAGAAGTTATAGTAGGAGAAGATTCAGAGAATCCCATAGAAGAATAAAGACCTCTTCCGAAAGTAGCGGCAATTACCATTTTGTCTGAACTTCTAATTTGTAACATATCTGTTCTTACATTGGAAAATCCAGTATTTTTAGCAGCCCAAGTAGGAGAGGTATTACTGAAATTAGTGGTGCCATAAATACCTAATTCAGTCGCCAATATTACTTCAGTAGATACGTGATTTGGATTGAACATAGCCCATCTAACTGGCATATCTGGAAAATCGCCCATCTTGCTAACCCATGTAGTACCTCCATTGGAACTGTAATAAATTTTACTTGCCAATCCGTAATTAAAAAATGTTACTAACAATTCATTTTCAGTACTTCCAATTTCAATACATGAAATAGAACCTGTAGGCAATGTACCAGTAATATCTGTTTCCGTTGGAGAGCTACCATTCGCATTAATTAATTTAATAAGTTTTCCAGAGGCAGTACCAATAAATAAAGTAGTAGAAGAGGTTGTATAGGGTGAAACTTTAAATGCAGTAGCACCTGCAGTTAAATTGGTAACATTTAAACTATCTAAAAGTATATTAGGAGCGCTCGTAATATTTTTTACACGATAGATGCTTCCTCCAGTAGTAGGATCACTTGATTTATAAGTATAAAGCACATGTCGGTTATTGTCATAACAAGCAGGGTTAATAAAGCTACCTGTATTATCACTCGCTATCAAATCCATTAAAGTGGTATCCCCGTTGCTATTAGGATAATACAAGAAAAAATTATTGTTTACATAACTCACTACTTGATAATTAGGGTTTACTTGATCTATAAAACAATAACCCCCATCTCCACCATACACTTGACGAGTAGAATTTGAACTGGCTGAATTAAATTGTTGGGTACCATTATCCTGCGCACCCGCTAGGTGATAATTGTTACCAGCTGTAGGATGTATGGCAGTGGAATAAAACTGAGTAACATTATAATTTTTATTGCGAGCTAAAATATTTTTAGTAGTAGCTGAAGAAGCAATGTTGGAAGAATAAAAAACTCCTCCATCGTTTCCAAAAATTACTGTAGTGGAAGAACCCGGTTTAAAGCAAATAGCATGTTGATCTGCATGTACAACGGAACAATTAAGTCCAGACCAATCCCACCACTTGCCAATTTGGCCCCAACTAGCTCCTGCATCTACGGAACCAAATAAATCAATCCCACCAATGATGATATTTTGCGGATTATTTGGATCTACTGAAAGTGCTTGGTCATACCAAGATTGACCGCGAGTAAAATCATCTGCACTAATTTCTGTATCGTTATCTACTGGAAGAGTCATGCTTGACCAACTAACCCCATTATCAGTTGATTTGCGAAGAACAATGATTGGGGTTCCAGTACCAGTAGCAGTTTTATTTCCCATAAAACTGTAAATATAATTTGCATCCGAAGGAGCACAAGCTACAGTAACCCTGCCATTGGTTGCATTTGTAAGTGTATTAGAAAGGGTCCAAGTAGTTCCATTATCAGAATAATATACACGTCCACCACCTTGGTCAGTTCCACTGTAATTATTTGATTTAGTTCCTACCCATATTCTGTTGGAAGCACTCACACTAATGGATGCAGGTACATAATTGGCATTATTTGCAGCAATCGGCATTACCTGTGTCCAAGAAGCCCCAAAATCTGTAGAGCGATACAAACCCTGGCCAAATTCATCAAACCATTTATCATTATAGTTCCCTATGTCAACAGAAGCATAAATCACACCAATAAAGCTACCTGAAATACTTTCTCTTCGAACGATTAAATCATTCATATACCGCATATTAGCAGTAGAGGAAATTTGACTCCAGGTACTACCTCCATTTGTAGTTTTCCAAATTCCGGCACCAATAGATGCCCCTACACCAAAGCCTTCTCCTGTAGCCACATAGGCAACATTGGCATTGGTGGGGTCAAAGGCAATTTTTGTTACAGATAACGTTGACCAAAAATCATTCACTTTTACCCAACCCGAATTGGCATCCGTAATATTCGTATTATACCAAAGACCTCCGCTTGCACCACCTGCCCAAACTTTATTAGCAGTAGTAGGATCCCAGGCCAATGCCCTTGTACGACCTCCTACATTATTAGGCCCCAACTCAGTCCAATTAGTAGCAGCACTAGAATTGTCTCCAGGCAAAGTAGTGGCTTTGGCACCATAATTATTATTTCTTTTAATGATACTAGGCAAAACTTCAGATGTAGGTCTTTTTAAACTAGGATTCATGGTTCTCAAAAAGTCCTGCTCATAGGCTAGGTCTGGCCGATCTGGCCGATTTTCGCTTTCTTCTTCTCTTTCCTTTTTTTCTTCTCTATTTTCTGCTAGTTCTGTTTCTACCTCACCGTCATCGATGTCGCGCACCCTATTTTTGTAAGGGTGTTGATGTAAATACAATTCATATTTTTCGCGCTCAGATAGTACCCGATATTTTTTATTAATCGTCTTGGCAGAATTGGCTGGATAGATAGATGCAACAATAGTAGAGCTACTATTATTTATTAATTTTTGACCCAATGAACCTGTCACTAAATTAGATAATGTAGATCGATAAGCATAAAAGCCAACTAATAACAAGCAAGCAATCGCTATACTGCTAAGTAGGATTTTTTTTCGCTCTCTCATGGCTATGATGGCTATAATTTAGTTTGTGTAAAAATTTCTTTATAATCTGAAATATCAATGCGACTAGTCTCTTTTTTACCCGAAAAAATAATCCAAGAGGGATAAAATTGTCGTTTTGCAAGAATTGAATCATTCGATACTATTTGGGTAAGATTCTTATGTTCACCAATTGGTTCTCCTACCGTTCGACTAGGGGCTGATACAAAATAATTTGATTCCAAATACAATGTATCTCGAATGGTTCTTATTGAAAAATTCTGTGATTTTCCATTCAGATAAAATGAATCAACAGAATAATGTTCCTTCATATTGGCAGGGATAGGTACTCTGAAAATTATTCCCCTTCCAGCACCAAGAGCTGTATGGTAGGCAAAAAAAGTACCCGACAAGGGGGGAGCAGATTTCCGTGCTCCAGTATTATTATAAGCACAGGCTGATAACAACAAAAAAATAGAAGGTAGAAATGCTTTTTTAATAATATTGGAAATCATCATGTCAAATGTAATAAATACAAGTGAATTTTAATATTTTAAAAAATTACTTGTAATATTTTATTTTTAAATAATATTTTTAAAATTAACAAACTTCTTGCTTTTGAAAAAATATTACAGTTAAATAACAAATATTTAAATTCTAAAAGATCCCAAAGAAAAAATTGGTAGCCTCAAAAAATACCTTAATTTGCTAAAAATTTTAGTAAATGACAAAACTGCATGAAATCCAACTAATTCAATCAGAGGAGGGAAGTCCAATATTTCTAAGACATTTTCCAGGATATGTACAAGCGGGATTTCCATCACCCGCAGCGGATTACCTAGAGGAGATCATCGACCTAGAGCACTTTTTAAGACCGAATCCTTTATCCACTTTCATCGTACGCAATATCGGCGACTCTATGATTGATGCCCATATACTTCCCAACTCGCTGTTAATCGTTGACAAGTCGGTAATTCCCTCTAATAATAAAATAGTGGTAGCGGTAGTGAATGGGGAATTTTTACTTAAATATTTCATCAAAAACAGTAGCGGAATACGTTTGTTGCCAGCCAATAAAAAATATCCACCCATCCCCATTACCGAGGGAATGGATTTCAGTATTTGGGGAACAGTAACTAAAATTATTCTTAGCGTATAACCAATGATTGCACTGGTAGATTGTAATAATTTTTATGTTTCCTGCGAGCGGCTTTTCAATCCAATGCTCGAGGGTAAACCTGTTATCGTACTTTCTAATAACGATGGTTGCGCAGTAGCCAGAAGTGAGGAAGCAAAGGCCATTGGCATTAAAATGGGTACTCCCTTGTTTATGATGGAAGACTTGGTTCAGCAGCACAAAGTGGCCGTATTTAGTTCCAACTATACCCTCTACGGAGATTTGAGTAGCCGTGTGATGGCTACACTCACCCAATTTGCACCACAAATGGAAGTATACTCCATTGATGAAGCTTTTTTAGATATGAATGATATGAAAATGATGGATCTTCTAAAAATAGGCACCACCATTCGTGAAAAAGTAAAACAAGATATTGGTATTCCAGTATGCGTTGGAATTGCGCCTACTAAAACACTAGCGAAGATGGCGAATCGATATGCAAAAAAAAAGTTGCGTGCAATCGGTGTTTATTACGCATGCAACGATTCAATGATAGACGAAATGCTTCGATATACAGAAGTAGCTGATATTTGGGGGGTGGGCAGAAAATATGCCTCCTTTCTAAATAGCAATGGATTCAAAACAGCCTATGATTTGAAACAAGCTCCCGATGAATGGATAAGGAAAAATATGACAGTGCAGGGAGAGCGGCTATTAAATGAGTTAAGAGGCATCCCATCTAAAGAATGGGAGTTCGATCCAAAGCGAAAAAAAAACATTTGCACCTCCAGATCATTTGGGAAATTACTCACCGATAAACGTACCATCCTAGAGGCAGTGAGTAACCACACTGCCTCCTGTGCTCTAAAATTGCGCAATGAAAAGAGTTGTGCCAGCGCCATCCTTGTATTCATCCATACCAATCCACACAAATCAACTGAACCTCAGTATAGCCGAAGCGTTACAGTGCAATTAGAAACCGCTACCAATGATACCTCCCTACTAATCAAGCATGCAGCAATGGGCTTAGATATTATTTTTAAAACTGGTTATCGATACATGAAATGCGGGGTAATTGTGTTGGATATAGTACCCGATAATGAAGTACAGCTAAGCCTTTTTATGGGTACCACAGACGGCAGAAAAAAAAAGATTTTAGAAGCACTAGATCAGGTAAATAAAAATTTTGGAAAAGATATGTTACGCTTTGCCGTACAAGGATACAAAAAAGAATATAAATTAAAATCAGCACATTTATCCAAACGCTACACTACTGATATCAATGAAGTATTGGAAATTGGCAAGATGGTGAATGGGGTGAATGGGCAATGGTGAATGGGCAATATATAAAAAAATCACTAGCGGATTCAAGAGAAAGATATTTAACTTTAGGCATTAAATGGGGGTTTAGGTGGGTATTATAATTGGTTCTGGGTTTAAATTCGGGTTTAGTCTAGTTTATTATAATCGGTTGTTCTTTTGAATTTGGGTTTAGTCTAGTTTATTATAATTGTTTGTTCTTTTGAATTCGGGTTTAGAAGTTTAGGCTAGTTTATCATAATTATTTGTTCTTCTTATTTCGGGTTTAGAAGTTTAGAGGCCTAGACTAACTAGTCGACCCTCAAAAAGTCAGCTTAAGCAATTTGAGATAATAATTGTTTAAACGCCCTCTAATAAAAAGTGCTAGAAAACTTAAATCTCAGCCGTTAAAAAATCAAGGCTGTTTGAGCCGGCATACTCTCTAATTTAACTTACTCTGCCGGCGAGTTCCTTGATTTTAGGCTGAGATTTAAGTTTTCAGCCTTTTTATTCGCAGGCTTGATTTTTTTTGTTACTTTTTTGCATCAAGGCAAAAAAGTAAAAGGACTCTATTACAAAAAAATATAAGAACTAAATAGTTCACTTATATTTCACTAAAACCAATACGAATTACAAGGTTATTAACCATTTAATTGATTATCTGGTAGTTCTTAATGGATTCATTTTGATCAAAAGTATAACCGATTGGGCGATTATGACTTTTTGAGGGTCGACTAAATACCATTCACCATTCACCATTTACTAGATGTGTTACGATATTTCTTTAATCACTCCACTTACAGAAGTAGCTACTAATTTTCCAGCAATAATAATGGATGAACAAATTTCAATGGATCCAGAAAAAAGTATTCATGTCATTGGGCATAGCCATGGTGAGCATCCCATTGTATTTAGAAATCGAGCCGACCTTCAATTGCACTGCCGACTGATGGAGTGGGGATGTATTCCATTTTACATAAAAGACGAAGCAAGTTTTTTAAAGCAACGTGCCTTTATGCTCAACGCTAGAAGTGAACGAATATTAGAAGACAAAAATAGCTATTGGCATAAAATTAGAAATCGTCGTTGCCTAGTTCCCATCGATGGATTTTATGAGCATCGAAAGGTACAAGGATTTAAAAATAAAATCCCTTATTACATTACACTGAAAAAACAACCCGTATTTTTTGTGCCTGGACTGTATTCGGTGGTAGAATTACCAGATAAACAAACAGGAGAGATGATTCGTCGCTTTACATTTACTATCATTACTCGCGCAGCCAATAACCTAATGCAACAGATTCACAATGATGGAGATAATAAGGGTAGAATGCCATTGTTACTTCCGACTGATACAGCAAAAAAATGGATAGAAGAAGAATTGAAACAAGAAGACTATCAAGAAATAATAAATTTTGAAATAAATCCAGATGAAATGAATTACAATACTGTATTCAGCATAAGAACCAATAAAGTTCGACCAGATGGAAAGCGTAAAAATGAGCCCTATCAATGGGAAGGACTAGAAAAATTTGAATTAAATCAATAAGATCAAGTATCCAACTAATCTGCAAAAAATAAAGCCCTGCAAACTTTATTATCGAATTTATTTTAAATAATATATCACCCTGATTCAAATTCCAAAATAATTTCAATAGGTTATTTGGCTTTATTTAAAAAAGGGTGTATGTTTAATTTATAAGTAAACCTTTATCATTTACCAATCGCAAACAGTATGAAAAATAATTTATCGAGACGTCACTTTATTCAAAATGGAATTGGTGCAAGTCTTGCACTCACATCAATAGGTAATTTGCCCGACTTTTCGTCGATAAAGCCAAAAGGCATGAGACTAGGATTGGTTACTTATCAATGGGGCAAAGATTGGGACCTACCGACGCTGATTGCTAATTGCGAAGCAACAGGTTATCACGGAGTTGAATTAAGAGTGCAACATGCACATAAGGTTGAAAGTAATTTGACTGCCATTCAAAGAAAAGAAGTTAAAAAAAGATTCAATGATAGTAGCGTTCAATGTATAGGTTATGGATCTAATTTTGAATATCATAGCACCGACCCAGTTATTCTTAAAAAAAATATTGACCAAACAAAAGAATATATAAAATTGTGTAAAGACATTGGAGCTACTGGCATTAAGATAAAACCAAATTATCTTCCACCAGAAGTATCCAAAGAAAAAACGATTGCTCAAATCGCCCAATCTTTCAATGAGTGTGGAAAATTTGCACAAGATTATGGTCAGTTAGTAAGAGTAGAAGTACATGGGAATCTTACACAAGAAATTCCAAATATGAAAGCAATTTTTGATCAGGTTACTGAATCAAATGTAAAAATTTGTTGGAATTGTAATGAACAGGATCTATTACCACCAGGACTTGAGCCCAATTTTAATAGTGTAAAGAAATGGTTTGGTGATACCGTTCATATTCGAGAGCTCAATGATGGAAGCTATCCATACCAACAACTTTTTGATTTGTTTACACAGAACGGCTACAAAGAATGGATTTTACTAGAAGCAAGGACCGAACCAGTTGATAGAGTAGCTGCGATGAAAGAACAATTAGAATGGTTTAACAAAATGAAAGCCAACGCTAAAAAGAAATAAAAAGTTTTAATCAAACAATTATTTACTTCTCTAAATTTCTAAAAATTATTTCAACATTCAGCGCTGATAACAATAAAAAAAAGAATAAAATCAACGCTATACAAGAAAGTAATTTCTCATAATTGAAAAGTATTAATTAAAACGAATATTAGTAGAATGATGTATTTTATCATGGTCATCAATGATAACAACCTCAATATCTTTCATCTGATTAATCATGTGTAAGCCTGCTTTAACACCCATAATTGTGACTGGTGTTGCCATTGCATCAGCAATCTCGGCATTTTTGGTGATGATCGTAACACTTTTTATCCCCGTTACTGGTAATCCCGTTCTAGGGTCAATGGTATGAGAATACTTTTTACCATCAACCATTATAAACTTCTCGTAATTTCCAGAGGTGGCTACTGCCAAACCCGATATTTTTAAAAATGAAAATACTTCTCCTGAAATATTCGGATTTGCTATACCAACTGTCCATTCTTCTCCATTGGGTTGAAACCCCCAGGTGGTAAGGTCACCAGAAGCATTCACAATACCACTGGTAATACCCAATTGTTGCATTTTATTTTTCGCCATTTCTGCAGCATACCCTTTTCCTATTCCTCCAAATCCTATTCTCATACCTTTTTCTTTTAAAAAGACAGTAGTATGCTCTCTATCTAAAACTATATTTTGATAATTGATTAGTCGAACCATTTCCTTTGCAGTGTCTTTATCGGGTAAAGACTTCATTTGGGTATCGAAATTCCAAAGACTTTTATCAATTGAACCATAAGTAATATCGAAGGCTCCCTGAGTGATTGAAGAAATTCGAATAGACCTTTCAATTAAATTAAATATCTCTTCACTTACTTTTACTGCTTCAATTCCTGCATTGCGATTGATTAAATTAGTTTCACTACTGTCATGAAAAGTAGTCAACAATTTTTCAATTCTTTTAATTTCTTCAATGCCTGCATTGATACATTTATTAGCATTTTCTTCATTGTCAGATACAGCACTAATTTCAAACTGGTTACCCATCAATAAGGCCGCAACCTTGAATATTTTATTTTTCATCTCCCCGGTTATTCAGCATGATCTATCAATAATTTAATTTCGTCCACAAACTGACTAGTGCTTACTTTAGGATATCCTTCCCATTGTTTTAAAATTTTACCATTTTCGGTGAGTAAAACAGTTAAAGGGAAAATACCTTGTGAATTATACCTTTCTGCAATTCCATCATTTAATTTTTGTTGAGCAGCTGGTAACTGATTTTTTTTAAGACGAGGAAAATCAGCATTTACCATCACAAGATTTTTAGTAGCAAATGTTTGAAATATTTCATTTTCTAAAATTTCCTTGTGGAGTCTTATACAAGGACCACACCAATCGGATCCAGAAAAATTAAGTAGAATATACTTGTGTTCTTTTTTAGCAATTTTTTTGGCTTCTTCCAAATTATTATACCACTTAATAGTAGAGAATGACATACAAAATAAGCCTACTAATAAAACTGTAGATAAAGATTTTATGTTCATGGATAAGTTTTTAATTAAAAAAATATGTAATAATTAAATTTGTTTTAGTAATTGTAGCTTTTGAAAATAGTCAATCTGCTTATTATTTTATCATTCACAGATTGATTTTTTACCAACGACTTAAAATTACTTAATTGCATGTTAACCTATCGTTAAAGAGAAAAAACTAGTAATTACCTTTTTAATTTTGAGTTTCAAAATTTTCCATCCTTCCATCCACAAAGTACCAATCATTGCCAATATTATGCAATCAGATAAATTAGTTAGTGATAGGGGAACCAATTGAAACAAGTTATTGATAAAAGAGATATTCAATATTAAAATTATCAATAATAAGACAATGCCAATAATTAATGGTAACAATTTGTTTTTATAAAGAATGGTTGTAATCAACGGATATTGAAAAGACCTATTAATAAGTGTTAGTAAAATATTGCTCAGCAATAGTGTAATAAAAAAATATTGCACTTTCCATCTTTAGGATTTCGATTTCACAAGCCAAGAGAACTATCTGTTTAGGAAACCTTTTACTATCTTTACTATTCTATCAGCCAGGTCATCGTTCTCCCTTTAAATGGAGGAAGGAAAGTCCGGACAGCAAAGGGCAACACACCGGTTAATTGCCGGGACCCGTGATAAACGGGAACAGAAAGTGCCACAGAAAATAACCGTCTAGCTATCATTAGCTAGATAAGGGTGAAAACGTGAGGTAAGAGCTCACGATTATTACGGGTAACCGTATTAGTGGGTAAACCTTGTGTGCTGTAATGCCATGTACACCAATGCCACAGAGCGGCTCGCTCAATGTTTCGGTTTATACCAAAACAGCGTTGGAGGGTAGGCAGCAAGATCATAACAGTAATGTTGTGGCAAGATAAATGATGGCCATTCCAGTTTACTGGAATTACAGAATCCGGCTTATCGGCTGATAGTTTTTTTTCTTGTCGGTGACTCACCTAATCATTCACTTAGCCTTTGATTCCATTTCTCCATTTTCCCCTTTTTAAAAAAATGAATGAAGCTAAGAATATAAAAATCCAATAGATGATTTCATTACCCCAGGCTATTTCAAGTGATAGATAATTTACTTTCATAAATATCCAAGTGTAACTCATGTAAAATAGAATGGCAAAAATTTCTATTAGCAGGTTAACTGTTGTTTTTCCAGTTCCTGTAACGCCATTTAGCCAAATATTAGAAATACTCATCATCATTAAACCTATTGAAACAACCCTTAGCACTGGAATTCCATTGGAAATAAATTGATCATTCTGGCCAAACAAAGTAAAGAATTGCTCTGGAAAAATATTAATTATTAAACACATTATTAAGCAACAAGAAAAGCTTAGAATCATGATTCGATTAATCACCACCATTACTAAATCATTTCGCTGCTGTCCAATGATATTACTTACCATCGTATTGGAAGTAGCGGCAAATGCCCAAACAAATACTCCCACCAGACCAAATACATTTCGCATTGCATTACTGATTGCCTTGGCTTCCGTACCCTTATCTTCTATAAAAATGAAAAACACCAACCAGGTTCCCACACTAATAACAAACTGAACGACAAGCGGAACGGCTACTTTTGCGATTTCTTTGGTTTTGGTTTTATCGAAACTATATTGCTTAAAAAGTGAATATTCTTTGCGCAAACCAGTTTTATACAATACCAATAGCACCACAATAAAGCCAGTAAACTCCGAGATAACAGATGCTAGAGCAGCCCCATTAAAACCCATTGCAGGAAATCCTGCATGTCCAAAAATTAGCAGGTAGTCCAATAAAATATTCAACAGCGCTTCTGAAATAAATCCAATAATAAGATATCTACTGTTGAGAGAAGCTACCAAAAATGCATTTCCCATTTGAAATAAATACAGGAAGGGGAGACCTAGAATCCTAATTTTTAAAAAACTCATTTCAACCGGAAAAGCACCAGGTGCTACCGACTTTTGAAGAATATACGGTGCAACGAACCAAGTTAAAAGAATTCCTGCTGCTGCAAATTGCAAACTCATTCGAATTCCTTGCGCTAAAATAATTTTGAATGCCCCCGAATCACCACTACCGGCATATCTTGAAAAAACCGACTGCATTGCATTACTAAGTCCATGGCCAACCACAGCAAAAATTAAATAATAAACCCCTGTTATTCCAGCATTTCCCAATGATTCAGTACTTAAATTGCCTAAAAATATACTGTTGGTAAGCATATTAATTTGCGGAATCAGCAAAGCCAAAGTTATTGGAACTGCTATAGATAGTATTTGTTGATAGCTAACCTTTACTTTTAAATTTTTTATTGTACCAACGCTTTCCATATATCAGTAAAATTATCTTATTTTGCTATACTAAATTTAACTTTTGAATCCACTATTTCAAATTCAGCCGCCGAGTATTGATTGTTCTAATGCTAGACTATGCGTAGAAATTAGTTCACATGGACTTAGCTATGTCATATTGAGCAATAAAATTGTATCAGCATTGACTATTTATAATTTCAATGATAGACCAACCGATCAGCAGGCAGCTGAACAAATTGAGCAGATAATAACTCAACAACCTTTTTTACAACAAAATTTTGAATCTGTAAAAATTGTATATAGCTACCCATCTTCAGTTTTGCTTCCCCAGGAGTTCTTTTATAGTACAGATCACAAAGCTATGCTTGAATTAGTACATGGAAATTGTAATAATTATACTATAAAGTCTGATTTTATTCAACATTACTCTATACATAATATTTATTGTGTACCCGATGTAATTAATCAGACGATTACTCGTTATTTTACCAATGCTAAACACAAACATCATTTTTCTTTATTACCTGATTTGGTTTCAGGACAGGGCAACTATTTGTATTGCATCTTTAGCCCCGGTCAATTAAAAACTATTTTGAAAAAGGAAGGCAAACTTCAGGCAGTTCAACTTTTTGCATTTAAAACACCCGAAGATGCTATTTATCATTTACTAAACCTATGTCAGAGTTTTGAGGTGAATGTTACTAATTGTGAACTATTATTGAGTGGAATGATCACTGAAAATTCAGCATTGTATAAAGAAATATATAAATATTTTAATCAAATAAAATTTGAAGGTTTATCCGATCAATTTCAATACCCAAAAGAAATTAATCACTATCCAAGTCATTATTTTAGTCATTTATTCTCAATTGCAGCATGCGTATAATTAGTGGTATTCATGGTGGTAGAAGGATCAACCCTCCTGCAAAAATGCCTTATACTCGTCCCACTACAGATATTGCAAAAGAAGGCCTTTTTAATGTCATTCAAAATAATCTAGAAATTGAATCACTAGTTGTTTTAGATCTTTTTGGAGGTACAGGATGTATTAGCTATGAACTGGCGAGTAGGGGAGCAGAGGATATCACGATAGTAGAAAAAGACAGTACAATGTATGAATTTATAAAAAAAACATCCCTTGAACTGAATTTTAGTACTATTATGGCTTTAAAATCAGATGTTTTTAAATTTATTGATTCGACCACCAAGCAATATGATTTTATTTTTGCTGGTCCACCTTATGCATTGGCTACCATTGACCAATTACCTATAAAAATTATTGAGAAGAAACTTTTAAAACCAGGTGGCTGGTTTGTATTAGAACATACTCCAAGAAATGACTATAAAAAATTTGCTAATTACAAGACAGAAAGAAATTACGGCACCACCATATTTTCAATTTTTGTAATGTAATCCTACTCTATCTCTTACATTATTTTTAAATATAGATGCTAACCAAGAGAGCTTGATAATGAAAAAAGAAGACCTCAGAGTTAATTTTAAGAAAAAAAGATCCGAATTAACTGATCAAATGAAGCTAAAACTCGATGATCTATTACTGATTCAGTTTCAAAAATTACCAATTGATATACCGTCCAATATTATGTCATACATAATTAAAGAAGGTTCTAATGAATTTGATCCTCAACATATTATAGATTATTGCTCATTTAAAAATTTAGATATAAATGTTAGTTTTCCAGTTCTGCTGAAGGATATTCATTCAGCGGATATGGTTGCTGTTGCTGCAACAAATGCCTCTATTTTTATTACTAACTCCTATGGAATTCCAGAACCATCGCAAGGAAATGAAATCTCACCTGAACTAATTGATTTGGTAATTGTTCCCTTACTCTGCTTCGATAAATCTGGTAACCGAGTGGGATATGGAAAAGGCTATTATGATCGTTTTTTAAAAAAATGCCGTAAAAATTGTATCAAAATTGGATTTAGTCATTTTTCTCCATCAGAACCAATAGAAGATATCAATGAATTTGACGTTCCCCTTGATTATGGTATTAGTCCGGACGCCATCCATGAATTTCACTAAATTGCATTTTTTGCAACTATATTTTTTAGATTTTTAAAAAATTCAACCCATTACTTGTGCTTAAAAGCTTTCGATACTTATTCCTTCCGTTTTCACTAATTTATGGTATCATTCTATATATCAGAAATTGGTTATTCGATAAAAGATACCTAAAATCGGCTACATTTAATTTCCCAATCATATGTATTGGTAATCTAGCAGTAGGTGGTACAGGAAAAACTCCGATGGTAGAATACCTCATCCGGATATTAGGCAATGATTATCAATTAGCTACGCTCAGTAGAGGATATAAAAGGAAAACTAAGGGTTTTGGTTTAGCCAATAAAAATACAACCGCACTTGAAATTGGGGATGAACCAATGCAATTTCACCTTAAATATCCTAAAACAATCGTTGCTGTGGGTGAGGAGAGATTGGCAGCAATACCAGAATTACTTCAGGAACGACCCGATACGCAGGTTATAATATTGGATGATGCCTTTCAACATCGAACAGTTAATGCTGGGTTGAATATTATATTAACCGAAAGAAAGAACTTGTATAGCAGGGACTTATTATTACCGGCTGGAGATTTAAGAGATACGAGACAAAGTGCATCTAGAGCACAAATTATTATAGTAACCAAATGCAAAGAAGAACTCAGTAGCCAAAAGAGAGATATAATAATCAACGAGTTACGTCTAAAATCGAATCAAGCTGTTTTTTTTACAGAGATAGTTTATGGACAACCCTATCATCTATTTAGCAAAGAAAATTACACAATCATTCCCGGAATGGATATGCTGTTAGTTTGCGGAATAGCAAGTCCAAAACCATTAAAAGAATATCTTACAGCAATAGTCAGCACCTATGATATGCTTCGCTTCCCTGATCATCATATTTTTTCAATAGACGACCTGCATGAAATCAAAAGTCAATTTGAGAGATTGAGATCATCCAATAAAATTATACTTACTACTGAAAAGGACAGTGTTAGATTATTGAAATTTGAAAATGAGTTAAAATCCTATCCAATCTATGTACTGCCAATTGAACATCGCTTTTTATTCAATGACGCTGACCGTTTTTACGGACTTGTGAAGGATTATTTGAACTCATTTCAAAAAATCCAATAGTTAAATAAGAGCAAATCGATTGAAATTAGAATCAATCAGTACGAATGTATATTACTATTTGGCAACAGCAAACTTCACCTTTTTGTTTTTGATCTTTTCGTCTTTTATTAATTCAAGTAATTCACCTACTTTAAGCTTTCTTATTGCTACAAAAGAAAAGAAATCCTTTACCTCAATCAATCCAATATCATCCTTCTTCAGATTACCAATTTTAGATAGAAACCCAACAATATCGATCTTATTGACTTTATCTTTTTTACCCGCAGCAATGAAAAGAGTCGACCATTTGGGTTTTTCAGGTAATTCCAATCTTTCTGGCAACTCGATCGCCAATACTTGTTCTGAGATATAGGCTGGTAATTTTTCCTCCTCAGAAAGAATTAGGACTGATTTTCCTCCAGATTCCATTCTTGCGGTACGGCCATTTCTATGAGTATAAACATCTGCTGTAGCTGGCAGATGGTAATGAATGATGTATTTAATATCAGGAATATCAAGCCCCCTTGAAGCTAGATCTGTGGTTACCAACACATTAGAACTTCCATTTTTGAACTTACACATGGCACTTTCTCTTTCTTGTTGCTCCATACCACCATGATAAAACACGTTTACAATACCTTTTTCTTTTAAGATATTACTCGTTCGTTCCACTGACTCACGATGATTACAAAAAACAATCATCGATTTATTTCCAATCATACATATTAAACGGAATAAACTATCCGATTTATCCTTATCCGGTGATAAAAGTGTCATTACCAATAACTCATCTGCTGTAGGTTTATCAATTATTGAACCTAAAAAATTAAGTTTAGTGGGGTTTTTAAAGCCAATAAAGTCTGGTATACCAACTGATTCAGTGGCAGAAGTTAATATCCTTTTTTTAACAGAAGGCAAAGAACCGACAATAAAAGACATTTCTTCTTGAAATCCTAGTTCAAGTGATTTATCAAATTCATCTAATACAAGGGTACTAATTTGTTCAAGTTTAAAGTTATTTCGTCTAATATGGTCTGCTACACGTCCAGGGGTACCAATTATAACAGCTGGAGATTGCTTTAAATTATTTTCCTCTGTTTCCCGCTTATGACCACCATAACAGCAAGTTACCTTGTAACCAGTTGCCATTTTTCGGAAAACCTCGTCAATTTGGATAGCAAGTTCTCTAGAAGGAACCAAAATTAAAGCCTGTACATTTTTCAGGGAAGAATCTAGCAACTTTATGGTGGGTAGCAAATAGGCTAGCGTTTTACCAGAACCGGTAGCAGACAGTAAAAGTATATTGTCGTTATTTTCATTAGCTTGGATGGATGCCAATTGCATTTCATTCAAAGAATCGATTTTCAAATTGGAAAGTATTGTTTCCAATGAATTTGTATTTTTTTGCATCTAAGCAAAAGTAGTTCTTGTTGAACGAAGGGCAAAATAAGAGAATGGTACTGATTGAATCAGTATTTTGCCAATAGCCTTAATTAATCTTTTAATACTTGTATGCTTTCCTATAATTAATATTATGTTAAGTATATTATTATAATAAAAGGTACGTAACTCAATGATTCGGATTGATTTATAAATTAAATTTAAAACATTCAAAAGTCTCTTGCACCCTTTCTGTAAATCTTTTAATCAAATTGAATCAATAAAGAACTACCAGCTAATCCGTTTATACAGTATAAATTACTTTCGTAATAGCGTCCATTTACTTTTTTTTCTTGATAAAAAAAGTAAATGGACACTATTACAAAAAGAAATTTCAGTTCTATTACCCAACCCGAGTTTTGAGAGTCAACTAATTAATTGAACAAAAATTATAAAATTGAAGTGGAATTAATTATTTATATTAATTAAAATTTAAATAAAAATTGATAATAAATTGTAATTCAATAATTTATACTATTATAAAATTTGAAAAAATGAATATTTAATAAAATTTTAATTCAAATAAATTATATAAATATTTGTAAAACAAATAATTAACTAAAAATATATCAAATTTGAATTAATTTCTTAAATAAAAAAAGAGGCTTTATTTGTTAAATAAAGCCTCTTTTAAATATATAGTTGATCTATATTAATATTTGTAAATCAATAAATTACAAAAATTAATTTATTCAGAATCAGGTAAAACAGGTGCATCATCTTGCTGGATCTCATTGCCATCGCTTAAACCTTCGGGACTGATCGAATTATCAACCTCTTCAATAATTTCATCCGTAACTTCTGGTTCCTCATCTAGTTTAGTAATTGCTGCTATTCTATCACCTTCATCTACTTTTATCAATTTTACTCCCTGAGTTGCTCTTCCTTGTTCACTCACACTAGCCACACTCATTCGAATAGTAACCCCGCTAACGCAAGTAATCATCAAATCTTGCTTTTCAGTTACATCTAGTAAACCTACCAGGTTACCCGTCTTTTCGGTTACATTGATCGTTTTAACCCCCTTACCACCACGATTGGTAATACGGTAATTGGCTTCGCCAGTTTCTGGATCATCCAAAAACGTCCTTTTTCCATATCCTTTATCACTCACTACCAAAATAGTACGTGTCTTATCCTCTCTATTAACGCAAACCATTCCTACCACCTCATCTTTTTCATCATCAACCTCAATTCCGTATACCCCAATACCACCCCGGCCAGTTGAACGAACCTTTTCTTCAGGGAATCGAATGGCTCGACCACTTTTAATAGCAAGCATGATTTCACAATTTCCATCAGTCATTTTTGCCTCTAAAAGCTCATCGCCTTCCTGAATATTGATGGCATTGATACCATTTTGCCTTGGACGACTGAAATCTTCTAAGTCAGTTTTTTTAATAATACCCTTTTTAGTACACAATACGATATAATGAGATTTCAAGAACTCCTCATCATTGAAATCCTTCACATCTATAATTGCCTTTACCTTGTCATCCGGAGGAATTTGAATCATATTTTGTAAAGCTCGGCCCTTTCCTGTTTTATCACCTTCTGGTATTTCGTATACTTTTAACCAATAACATCTTCCTTTTTCGGTAAAAAATATTAAGGTATGGTGAGTAGAAGCAACAAAAAGATGCTCAATATAGTCCTCCTGACGGGTACTGCTTCCTTTTGATCCTCGTCCGCCTCTACGTTGCTGACGATACTCTGCAGATGAGGTACGTTTAATATAACCAAGATGAGAAATGGTAACTACCACATCCTCTTCCTCAATCAAATCAAGCATATTGATCTCATTATTGGCATAAACAATTTCTGTTTTGCGGTCATCACCAAATTTCGCCTTTACTTCTGCCAATTCTTTTTTTATAATATCGTAACGCATAGATTCGTTCGCCAAAATCTCCTTCAAATGTTCGATTAATTTCATGATTTCGGCATGCTCTTCCCTTATCTTATCAATCTCCATTCCCGTTAAACGCTGTAAACGCATCTCTAGGACTGCCTTTGCCTGAATTTCAGACATTCCAAAACTACTAACCAACCCATCTTGAGCTATAATTGGTGTAGAAGACTCGCGGATTAATTTAATTACCGCATCTAAATTATCTAATGCTATTATATAACCTTCTAATATATGTGCCCTTTCTTGTGCCTTTTTAAGCTCAAATTGAGTTCTACGAACTACAACTTCATGTCTGAAAATAATAAATTCACTGATTAGATCCTTTAAATTTAAAATTTTAGGCCTACCCCTTACCAAGGCTACATTATTAATTCCGTAGGATGTTTGTAATTCTGTTAATTTGTATAACTGATTGATTACCACTTGGGCTACCACATCTTTCTTCAAATCGATAACTACCCGTGTCCCTTCCTTATTGTTACTTTCATTGTTTACATCAGAAATCCCCTCTATCAGCTTATCATTGATTAGTTCACCAATTTTCGCTGTAAGTGCATCTCTATTTACTTGATAAGGAACTTCATTAATAATTATCTTTTCGCGGCCAGTTTTTAAAGTTTCAACGTTCACTTTACCTCTTAGCACTACCCTGCCTCTTCCGGTATGAAAGCCAGCTTTTACTCCTTCAAAACCATAAATTATACCTCCAGTTGGAAAATCAGGTCCTTTTACATGCTTAATAAGATCATCAATGGATATTTCTCTGTCATCAATATAGGCCACACAAGCATCCACCACTTCACTGAGGTTATGGGGCAACATATTAGTAGCCATTCCAACGGCAATACCACTTGATCCATTTAATAGTAATTGAGGAATTCTAGTAGGAAGTACGGTAGGCTCTTGAAGTGAATCATCAAAATTTAGTTGATAATCAACCGTATCCTTTTCAATATCTTCCAGCATTGCCTCAGCAAATTTTTCCATTCTTACCTCAGTATACCTCATTGCAGCTGGTGGATCACCATCCTGACTACCAAAATTACCCTGTCCGTCGATCATGGTGTAGCGCATCGACCAATTTTGAGCCATACGAACCATTGTATCATAAATTGACGCATCGCCATGAGGATGGAATTTACCCATTACCTCTCCAACAATACGAGCACTTTTTTTATAGGCTTTATTACTGTAGTTACTCAACTCATTCATCCCAAATAAAACGCGCCTATGCACCGGTTTTAATCCGTCTCTCACATCAGGTAAAGCACGCCCAACAATCACACTCATCGAATAATCGATGTAGGATGTTTTCATCTGCTCCTCGATATTTACAGGTATTACCCTTCCCCTGTTACTAGCTGCTCCCCCATCATTTGGCGGAAGCATTTCTTCATTTAAATTTTCGTTATTTTCCATATAAAATTATAGTAACCAAAAATACCAATTTTACCTCAATTTACCTTACTAAAAATGGCCTTTGGGATCAGTATTTTTACACATTTCGGCGATTTTTGTGGAGAAGCTATAATTACTTTTTTTCTCCTGCCAATTCCATTACAATCTTCCATTCAGATTCAGTGACCGGTTGTACAGATAACCTGCCCAAGCGAACCAATGCCATCTCACTCAAACGAGTATCCGCTTTTACTTTTTGAAGGCTTACAGGAGACTTTAATTTTTTTACTGGTTGTAAATCAACCACTACCCAGGCCTCCTCTTCAGTTGTTGGATCTTGATACGATTCCTTTACTACTTTAGCAATTCCTACAATCTCCACCCCTTCATTGCTATGGTAGAATAACACCTGTTCGCCCTTTTTCATGGCTCTTAGATTATTTCTAGCACCATAATTTCTTACTCATCCCAAAATGTTTGCTTATCCTTTACAAATTGTTCCCAACTGTATTTAAATGGTTCGGATTTTACCAGCCAATAAGCCATAAAAAATAATTTAGATAAAAATAAAGAAAATAGGATTTAAAAAATGGCTACTCCCAGCCACTAGCAAGCACATCAGCAATGTGCATTGTTTGCAAAGGAAGATTTTTGCCTTTGATATATCCATCGATGTGCAACAGACAACTTAAATCAGTTGATATAATATATTCAGCCTTGGTAGCCAAAGCATTGTTCACTTTTTGATCTGCCATTCCAGTGGAAATTGAATCAAATTTTACAGCAAACGTACCACCAAAACCGCAGCAGGTTTCTACCTCATTCATTTCAACCATTTCTAGCCCTGCAACTTGAGATAATAACTTACGAGGCGCTTCCTTAATTTTACACTCTCTCAATGCTGCACAACTATCATGATAAGTAGCTTTGGCATTAAAAACTGAATCGAACTTTTCAATCTTGAGTATATCTATTAAAAATTCAGAAAATTCATATGTCCTCGACGCTAGATTTTTAACTTGATGATAAATAGCAGAATTATCAAAGAGTTTAGAATAATAATTCCTTATAAACCCAACACAACTTGCACTGGGTGCTACAATATAATCTGCAGTATCAAAATCTTGGATAAATTTATTACAAACTGATCTTGTCTCATCTAAAAAACCTGCATTAAATGCTGGCTGACCACAACAGGTCTGATTCGTATTATAAAGTACCTCACAACCTGCTTTTTCCAGCACTTTAACCATGTTAAAGGCTGTTTTCGGATATAACTGATCTACAAAGCAAGGTATAAAAATTTGAACTTTCATTGGTGTAGTTTTCACTTAATTCTCAGTAAAATCGAACAGGTTATTTTGAAAAATCCGATTAAAATAAAAGCAGTATTTTGCTATTTTAGAGAATAATTTAAAGCGATCATTTTAAGGGCAGCAATGGCAGCTTCCTCGCCTTTATTTCCATGTATACCTCCCGTCCTTTCGTCTATTTGCTGTTGATTATCTACAGTAAGCACTCCAAAAATAGTGGGCACTGGTAATGAATTATTAAGCAACACCACCCCTTCTGTTACAGCTTTACATACATAATCAAAATGAGGAGTACCTCCTCTTATAACACAACCCATTGCAATAAATGCATGAGGCTTTTGTTCACGATATTTAAATTTTTCCCAATAATTTTTGATACAAAAAGCTATTTCAAATGCTCCGGGAACTGTCAAAATTTTAAAAGAAACACCTTTTTCTTCTAGCACTTTTAAACACCCTTTTTCAAGTTGATCGATCGTATCTGCATTCCACTCAGTTCTTACAATTACTACACAGGCATCCTTTGGTAAAAGAATGCCTGTTGTATTATATAAATTAGATGAACTAGTTGACATGAATATTTTATATTATATTAAAGAAATGCAAAATAATTGGTCAATCCTAGATTATTTAAAATCACCTAATCTAGCCAAGTGCTTTTCAATATCAGCCAATCGAGAAGTTTTAGGATAAGATTCTAAATTTTCTTTATAAAGTTCAATTGCTTCCTTTGATTTTCCAATTGATTCAGCAAAAGAAGCTGCTTTATACAAAGCCTCTGATGTCATAAATTCATCTTTTTTATTTACATCGGATGCTTTTTTATAATTAGCAAATGCCTCTTCATTTTTATTTAATTCCGCAAAGGCATCACCTAACATACTGTAAGCCACAGTTTGCACCTGTGTAGCAGTAGTTGAGAATTCAGATAAATATTTGATCGCTTTTTGAAATTCTTTATTGTGCAAATAACAAGCTCCTGCTATAAAGTTTGCCCTATTGCCAGCGTCCGTTCCACTATAATTAGCTGCAACCTTTACTACACCAATAGCTATTCCATTACCTCCGTTTAAAACTAGGTTTATAGTGTCTTTATTAAAACCAGTTTGAGTCATTTTGTCAAATAAATGTTCTGCAGGGAAAATTGCATCCGCAGATTTTTCTTCTTTAGGTGCCAATACTAAATACTTATAACTGATAAACCCACCAGTTAACAGAATGAAGGCAGAACCTACATAAACAATTACTTTGCTATATTTAGCCCAAAAGCCAACGGCTTTGTCCAACATTTCATTTTTTTCTTCCACTATTACTGGTGCTTGCTTGTCTGTCATTTTATTTTTTTTTACTGTTTCCTTATTCCCTTCTAAAAAATTGAGTTATAACTTAATATAAGAAATTAATACTATTTAAAAGTTTGATTTTTATAATTAATCCATAATAAATGGATAATCTTCCTGCTTATAAACGTCTTTGAGCAATTCGTCATCACTAGGCCATGGACTTTCTTCAGCAAATTGAACACAATCTTCTACTTGTAATTTAACCCTATTATTCATTGCATCAATTTCTGCATCGGTCACCTTGTATTCGGTTTTAAGAACATTCAAAACATGGTCTATTGGATCCCTTTCTTTGTATTCCTCCACTTCATCTTTAGTACGGTATTTTTGAGGATCGCTCATACTATGACCTTTGTATCGATAAGTTTTAACTTCTAATAAAGTTGGTCCACCCTTTTCACGAGCCCTATTTACAGCTCTAACAATAGCATTGTGAACATCTTCAGGACTCATTCCATCAACACTATCACCTGGCATATCATATGCATCAGCAAGTTTATAAAGATCTAAAACATTACTAGTACGGGCAACCGAAGTACCCATTGCATAATTATTATTTTCACAAATGAATATAACTGGGAGCTTCCATAGCATGGCCATGTTAAAAGTTTCATGCAACATGCCTTGTCTTGCTGCACCATCACCAAAAAAACAAAGTGCTACATTATCAGTGCCCTTATATTTTTCAGCAAATGCCAAACCGGCACCAGTGCCTATTTGAGCGCCCACAATACCATGACCTCCAAAAAATCCAACATCCACTCCAAAAAAGTGCATACTACCTCCTTTACCTTTACTGCAGCCAGTAGCTTTACCATACAATTCTGCCATGCAAGCTCTAGGAGTAACTCCCTTTGCAATGGCAAGTGCATGGTCTCTGTAGGCAGTAATGAATTTATCCTCTGGATTGGTTGCTGTCATACATCCAGCCGCTACCGCTTCTTGTCCAATATATAAATGACAAAATCCTCTAATTTTCTGCATCCCATACAATTGTCCAGTTTTTTCTTCAAAACGGCGCAATAAAAGCATTAATTCGTACCAATATAAATAGGTCTCTTTTGAAAACTTTGTAGCCAAGGTGTAGTAATTTTAGGGGACAAAGATAAGGGAGAAATCGTGAATTTATACCAAGGACAATAGAAGCTTTTTAACAGTTATTCAACGTTTTAAATTGCCAATGATAAAAATGGCAACTTAGCATACATAATATTAATATTTTTAGATTCAAAAGAGACTATTTCAGCCCTAATTTGTAGTTTTAAAACGCCCTCGAATAAAAAGTGCTAGAAATGTGATATATCAGCCGTTAAAAAATCAATCCGCCGCGGCGGATGTAAAACTTTAAAGTAACGACGTATTTTAATTTCGTATTAATATAAAGTCGATTCTCTTTTAACGCCCTCGAATAAAAAGTGCTAGAAATTTGAATTATCAGCCGTTAAAAAATCAAGGCTGTTTGAGCGAGCACGCCCTTTAAAGTAACTTACTCTACCCGCGAGTTCCTTGATTTTAGGCTGATAATTCAAATTTCAGCCTTTTTATTCGCAGGATTGATTTTTTTTGTTACTTTTTTGCATCAAGGCAAAAAAGTAAATGAACCCTATTTTGTAAGAAAATAAATGAATACTCACGACTTAAAGTTGGCAAACTATTTATTAAAAACTCGATTCTTGAAGCCCAAGCTTCTAGTACCTTTTTAGTAACTTGCACTTGAATGCTCCGGCTTACAAAAATATCAATTACCCAATTCAAGAATTACAGTCTATCGGCATTTTCTTTTAACGAAAGGGTCGTGGGAATTTGCGGATTGAATGGAATGGGTAAAACCAATCTATTAGATGCAATACACTATTTATGCTTCACAAAAAGCTACTTTTCAAAAACGGACACTGCATTTATTCAATTTGAAAAGGATGGCTTTAGATTGGAAGGTTCGATAATACCTCATTTACCCAATAGTAATCCATTAACAGATTCCGCTGAAAATGACCAAATAGTTTGTGTTTTTAGAGGAGTGGGTAAAAAAGAATTTTCATTAAATGGTGTGCCTTATGCTAAATATTCAGAACATATTGGTAAATATCCTTGCGTAATGATTGAACCCGATGACATTGGTTTAATTACTGGTGGCAGCGAGGATAGACGAAAGTTTTTAGATACCCTGCTTTGTCAAATTGATGCTCAATATCTTCAGCAACTAATCAATTATAATAAAATTTTACAACAACGCAATAGTTTGTTAAAACGCTTTGCAGAACAAGGTAGAACAGATGAGTCATTGTTGGAAGTTCTTGATCAACAGTTAATACAACCTGGTAATTATATTTACACCATAAGAAAGGACTATACAACCAAAATTATTCCCTTAGTTCAACAATTTTACAAACAGATTGCCAATAACAATGAACAGGTTACTTTACAATATGACAGTCATTTAAATCAATTAAATTTTGAAAACATTCTAAAACAATATCGTGAGAAAGATGGTTTTTTACAACGCACCAATGGGGGAATTCATAAAGATGACATTGGCATTTCTTTAAATGGGCAGATTTTTAAAAACATAGCCTCTCAGGGACAAAGGAAGAGTATATTGTTTGCATTAAAATTGGCAGAATTCGAATTACTTAAACTCAACAAAGGTTTCGCTCCTCTGCTTTTGTTGGACGATGTTTTTGAAAAGTTAGACGATGTAAGAATGCAAAATTTATTACATTGGGTTTGTAATGAAAATGACGGCCAGGTATTAATTACCGATACGCACAGAAAAAGATTAGAAGATGCTTTTATAGAATTAGGAGCTGACTACCAAATTATAGAATTATAAGTCTTGCTTAAATAAATATCAAATAAAAGATAACTTTACTTTATGGGAGAATTTTCAATGCAGGATGCAATAAAACAGTTTTTAAAGCAAAGTAGAATTAAGGGTGGCATACAAGCTTTACAAATTGAAGAAGTTTGGGAAAAAATTATGGGTAAAACTATCGCTAGATACACCGATCATATCCATATTATCAATCAAACATTATTTATAAGTTCTTCAGTTGCACAATTAAAAAACGAATTACTTTATCAAAAAGATAAAATTATCGAAAGAGTCAATGAAGCGCTTGGCGATAAAGTAATCAATGATGTGGTAATTAAGTAGCCAAATTATTTTATTTCTCTCCTACTCTTGGATCAATAATTTGATATAGTTTATCCGCTAATAAGTTGATCGTTATAAATATACAAGCACTCAAAAGTACAGCACCCATCACTACTGGATAATCTAATTTTCCAAAAGCATCAACAGTTATTTTTCCAATGCCCCTCCAGCCAAAAATATATTCAATAAAAAAAGCACCTGCCAATAACTCTGCAAACCATCCAGTGATAGCTGTTACAACAGGATTCAATGCATTAGGAAATGCGTGAATTAAAACAACCTTAATTTTTGGCAAGCCTTTGGCGTATGCAGTTCGTATATAATCTTGACCCAATACATCTAACATCGAACTTCTGGTAAGTTGAGTAATGATTGCTAGAGGGCGCAACCCCAATGTAATAGTAGGAAGTATTCCATTTTTAAGTGTAAGATATTTTTCTCCTGTTACTTCATCTATATCAAACCAACTACCCGTTAAATATAAACCGGTATAGGGATGAAGTACTACTCCGAAAACATAAGCGATTAAAATAGCCATGAAAAATGAAGGAGCTGAAATGCCAGCAATGCTAGAAAAAACTGCGGCACTATCCATCCAGCTGCCCTTTTTAACAGCAGCAATAATACCCAATAAAATTCCGAAAAAACTTGCAAAGGATATGGCAGCTGTCGCTAAAATTAAAGTCCCGGGTAAAGCTTCTAACAATAAGGATCCTACATTTTTTTTCGTCTGATAGCTTTTGCGCAAATATGGAATCTTTAAACCAAATTTAGTTTCGTTACCAATAAAAAAACCGCACAATTCTTTATTTTTGATCTCTTGTTTTTGGTGAAAACAAATTGGGGACACATCATTTACATACAAAAGCAATTGTTTCCATTTAGGCTGATCTAAATACAAATCTTTACGGATGTTTTCCAGTGTTTTTTTATCTCCAGATTGGCCAACAATCATTTTTGCGGGATCCCCAAAGCCCTGAAACATTATAAATACCAAACTCACTACACCTAAAAGAACCAGTAATGAATAAATTAATTTATGTAACAAGGGTATCAATGTTTGGTTACCAAAATTTTTCGATGTACGATACCTACTAAATTTATTATTTAATTACTTTTTCTAAATCTGCCCAACTATATTTTTCTTGAACGACTGGTCCAACCATACTATAAATTGTGGGGTTTGCCCTAGCCGCAGTTTTAATAGCTGTAGCATCACAAGTCATGATATCAATATGAAAGTTATTGGTAAGGTTAAATAAATTATTGACTTTTTCTCGATCCGATGTAATAATATAGACTGGACGATTCAGCTTTTGAGCTTTGGCATAAAACTGTTTAAAATCTGCCCACCATTTAGAAGTTCCACCTTGAATATTTTGCAGAAAAAATAAATAATAAGCACCCGTTTGACCAAGAATCTCTTCAGTCATATTTACTCCGGTAGAATCAGCCAGCGTAAAATCACTTATTAAAGGAACATTATTTTTTCCTTTCGAAATTAGTTTTTGAATTCTTTCAGAAAATGCCCAACTACTATCTGGCAAATTAGCAGCTGAAAATTGTTTTTTTACACCTCCCTTTTCATAAATAAATATATAATCATACTGATCGGGAATGGCCCCTTCAGGCATTTTACGTAATTCTAATAAATTATTTCCTTTTTTATAAGGCAGACAATCTTTTAATGGTAAATGTTTTAATACAAACCCCTGTAAAAAGGTACTACCGATTATGACTGAAAAAAGAATAATTAAAGAAACCGAATCTTTAAATAAAGGAGAAATATGTTTGTTATAAATAAGTAATAGGATAATTAATAGTGTTAAAATAATATCCTTTGTGAAAGTTTGAATAGGCGTAAGAGGAATACAATCTCCAAAACAGCCGCAGGCTCTTATTTTGCCAGTGAATAAAACAAAAGCGGTTAAAAAAGTAAAAAACAAAGTAAGTAAAAGCAAGAGTGTCGTTACCATTTTTTTTCTCCAACCAATCAAAAGAGCTACTCCTAATAAAATTTCAAAACCAATCATGGTGATAGAAAACCATAAGGACTGTACATGCAAATAATTCATTAGACCAGGAAAATATCCATCACTAGCCCACACTTCAAAAAACTCTTCCATTTTATAGCCTAACCCAAGAGGGTCGATGGCTTTTACTAATCCAGAAAAAATAAACAAGCATCCAACTAGTAATCTAGAGATATGAACAACAATTTTCATGGGAAATTTTTGAGTATATATAATTAAAAAACTAAACCGATTAAAACCTTATGCTCGATGAACATTTTCGTCAATTAAAATCAATGCAAATACTGAATAGTTCATTATATCGAAAAAATTAGCGTCAATTCCTTCACTAGCGATAGTTTTTCCATCGTTTTTCAAAATTTGTTTGATGCGAAGCAATTTTGCCAATATCAAATCAGCAAAACTTTCCTGACTCATTTGTCGCCAAGCTTCACCATAATCATGATTTTTATCTTCCATTAATCTTTTGGCCATATTCACCTGGTCATTGTACAAATTTTCAACTTGTTGCACCGGTAATTCTTCTGTCTCATCGGAAGCAAGTTGAAGTTGAATTAAGCCAATAATACTATAATTCAAAATACCTTTGAATTCACTAATAAGGTCATCCCCTACTTTTTGAGTTCCTTTTTCTTGAATGGTTCTAATTCGCTTAGCCTTTATATAAATTTGATCTACAATAGAAATGGTTCTATAAACTCTCCAGGAAGTACCGTAATCTTGAGTTTTCTTTAAAAAAATATCTCTGCAGCTTTGAATCGCTGAATCGTATTGTTGATGAGTGTTCATTGTTTGCTGTAAGTGTATAATTTTGTACAAGTCAAAAATACCATTTCTATCTGATGTTCACACTTAACTGTAAAGGAAAATTATTAACTACCGAGCAACCATTGGTAATGGGGATTATCAATGCGACCCCCGATTCGTTTTACAAGGGAGATTTAAACGATGGTTTGGAAAAAATAGTTGAGCAGGCGGGGAAAATGATAAGGGAAGGAGCTGCAATAATAGATATTGGTGGACAAAGTACAAGGCCAGGCAGTGAAAGAATCAGCGCTTCGGAGGAAATTAAAAGAGTAATCCCAGTAATCGATTCCATTCTTGCCAGCTATCCACAAACCATTTTGTCCATTGATACCTATCATAGCCAAGTTGCGTTAGCAGCAATCAATGCAGGGTCATCCCTAGTAAATGACATTAGTGCTGGCTCCTTAGATCCAGAAATGATCAATTGTGTAAGTTCACTCAATGTACCCTACATCTGTATGCACATGAAAGGTACCCCAGAAAACATGCAAAACAATCCGAGTTATGAGGATTTGGTAAAAGAAGTTCTTGATTTTTTTATTGATAAAATTGATCAATGTAAGCGAGCTGGTATAAAAGATCTGGTCATTGACCCAGGCTTTGGTTTTGGAAAAACAATTCATCAGAATTTTATCTTATTAAAACAATTGTCTGTTTTTAAAATATTAGATCAACCAATTTTGGCTGGACTTTCAAGAAAAAGTATGATATACAAAACCTTAGGTATTGACGTATCAGATGCCCTGAATGGTAGCACTGTTTTAAATACGATTGCACTACAACAAGGAGCTTCTATTTTAAGGGTTCATGATGTAAAGGAAGCCAAAGAAGCAATAACAGTTTTTACAGCTTTTGATAAAGCATAACTCCAAGATTTTATAAAATAAATTAAACAAAAAAGCGATCCGAATTAATTCGGATCGCTTTTTTTATAAGAATTGAAAGTTTTTATTTCTATTTTTTAGCAGGAGGCGGTGGCGGAGCAATTTTCTTTTCTTCCTCTTTTTTTGCTTGTGCAGCACTCATAACATCCAATACTTCTACATCAAACATCAGATTTGCATTAGGTAGAATTTGTCCTCCAGCACCACGTGAACCGTAAGCCAATGAGGATGGAATATATAATTTAGCTTTTCCACCTTTTTTCAATAATGACAAACCATCAGTCCAACCTTTAATTACACTACCCGGTGTACCAGGAATAGCACCCATATTTACTGGTAATACTTCTAGGTGACCGAAAGCTGAGTCGGTATTAGAATCAAAAGCCTTGTCAGTCCCTAAAACTTTTCCAGTATAATTTACTTTTAAAACTTTAGAACTATCCACCACATCACCAGCACCTGGAGCAATGATTTCAACGTAAGTACCTTGAGGTGCTTTTACTGCCTTGATCTTATTTTTATCCAAATATTCAGTGATGATTTTGTCATCCACTTTTATTTGCTCAATAGCTTTGATAGAATCCCTAGTTTTTGCTAAAACCATTTGCTTTTGATAAGCAACATCTGCTAATTCTTTTGTTTCATAAACATTCACAATCTTATAATGAGCCACAATAAATGCACCTTTTTTAATGAATGGAGGAGTATTACCACCTTTCATTATACTATCTGTAGATTGCTTTACTACAATACTATCTCCATTTCTTGATTCGCTGAAAATTTTGTAATACACTGGAGGAATTGTATTTGAATCTAAACTTACGATCTGATTAGATGTGGTCTTTGAATCAAAAAGAACAGAGTCTTTTCCAGCTCCACTATAAACTTGGTCAAATTGAATTTCAAAGAAATTGCCATTTTTCAATAGTTTTCCTTTTTCATTGGAAATAATCTTGTACTGTAGGCCGCCTTCTGCTTTTTTGAAAGGTTTACTACAACTTGCAAATAACAAAGATGCTACTGCTAATAAATAAAAAAAGTGTTTCATGGTTATGTGTTTAAAATTGATAATTGCTTAATTGATCTTTATTTTCGGTCATTGCCTCTTTAAACTTAGCTACTACAGCATCTAAAGTCTCCTTGCTTTGTCCTCCTGCAGCGTTAAAATGACCCCCTCCGTTAAAATACTTCCTTGCAAAGGTATTCACATCAAAGCTACCTTTACTCCTAAATGAACATTTTCTTTCTTCCCCCCTATCTATTACGATTGCAGCAAATTGAATTCCCTTAATACTCAAGGGATAATTTACCAATCCTTCTGTATCACCTGTAATAATATCGTACTTTAAAAGATCTTGCTGATTCACTGCTATTAAAGCTGTATTGTATTCATAAAATATTTCCATTCTATTCAACAATACATGTCCAATGAATCTAAACCTATTTTCAAGATAATTGTCAAATAACGCTTCATGCACTTGGCTATGTTGCAAACCTTTATCCTTTAAAGTAGCCACCATTCTATGAACCGAGGCATTGGTACTTGGAAATCTAAAAGAGCCCGTATCAGTCATCACACCTGCGTATAGACATTCGGCAACCGATTCATTAATAAGTGCTTCATTACCGGAATCGATGATCAAATCATATATCATTTCGCAGGTAGAACTTTTTTTGGTATTACTAGTACCAAAAGCAAATTTTTCTATCTGAGGCTCCTGGTGGTGATCAACTAAAACTCTTTTCCCAGTAGCATTTGATAATTTCTCCTCCATTCTTTTTGTCCTACTCAAGGTATTGAAATCAAGACAAAATATCCAGTCTGCTTTATCTATCAACTCGTTCGCTTCTTCTGTTTGTTTTTCATAATCCAATACCAATTTCGTTCCGGGCATCCAATCTAAAAAATCAGCCCAATTGGTAGGTGAAATTACTGTAACCTTGTGATTTAGTTGCTTTAAAAAATGAAATAAACCCAGCGATGAACCCATTGCATCACCATCAGGCTTTTGATGAGTAGTAATCACTACATTTTTGGGATCACCTAATAGAGGAAATATTTCGTTGATTTGAAGCATAAAGCGGTCAAAAGTATGGAAAAAATGTCAGTTTGGACTTTGTAAAGTAAGATTAATTCAATTTTAGCCAACGGTATTGAATTATAAAAAGGGGGTTCTTTTTTTATGAAGTTTAGATCATTAATATATTTTCAAACTTATAAAAGCTGATTGGGACACCAAGAAATCAATTTTCAGCCACAAAACTTACTATATTTGCGCTTCAAAATAAATAATATGAGTAATAGAACTTTTACAATGATCAAACCAGATGCTACCAAAAAAGGTCATACTGGTGCCATTTTGGAAAAAATAAATGCTGCAGGTTTTAGAATCGTTAGCTTAAAAATGCTTCACTTGTCTGCAGAAAAAGCAGGTGAATTTTATGCAGTACACAGAGAAAGACCTTTTTATGGAGAACTAGTTGGGTTTATGAGTAGTGGTCCTATTTGTGCAGCCATTCTTGAAAAAAACAACGCAGTAGAAGATTTCAGAATTTTAATTGGTGCTACCAATCCTTCCGAGGCAGCTGAAGGTACCATTCGTAAATTATATGCTGCTTCAATTGGTGAAAATGCTATTCACGGAAGTGATAGTGATGCCAATGCAGCAATTGAGGGAGACTTTTTCTTTAGTAAATTAGAGCAATTTTAATAAAATCAATTTAAGTTTTAACAAAAAATGCCACTGCAAAATCAGCGGCATTTTTTGTTAAATGATATTATTAGTGAGCGAAGTCTACAGCATAATCCCCTTTTATTCTTTCAATAGATGGATTAAAATAACCAAATTTTAGACGGGGAAATTCCTCCTGAATTAATTCCATCATTTGTTTAATACCCATGCATTCACCAGTATCTGTCACTCCTATTTTACCCAAATACCAATCAGGATCAATATTAAAATTGCGCCATTGAATCATACATAGATCCGTTTCTTTAATCAAAACTCTCAGTGCTTCATATTCTTCAATACTATCGGTCATCCCTGGAAAAACAAAGTAATTAAGACTTGTCCAACCTCCATAACTACGAACAATTTTTAAACTCTCTAGTAAATCTGCAAATACATAATTATTAGGACGATAGTAAGGTGTATAAATACTTTCCCTTGCCGAATTGGTACTTACCCGCATGCTATTCAATCCAGCTTCACATAAGGCTTTCACCGCATCAGGTTTACTTCCGTTGGTATTGATATTAATACTTCCTTTTGGAGTATGTTTTCTGATTTCAATTATGCTATCTCTAATAGTTTCCCACATCAACAGTGGCTCTCCTTCACATCCCTGTCCAAAACTGATAATAGGAAAGGGAGCTGTTTGTAAATGAGGAACGGTAAATTCTGTAATCTCTTCAGGAGTAGGCCGAAAGCTTAATCTATCTTGAGTGCTTACAATCGTTTCTTCTACCGGTTGAAAACTAATACAACCAATACAATTAGCATTACAGGCAGGTGAGGAAGGTACAGGACATTCCCAGCGACTTAATGCAAAATTTCTAGCCGCTGGACAATTATAAGTCATGCAGCAGTTTTCCATCAAATGCTTCACCAATCGATTGTGCGGATAGGCTTCCAATAAATTTGAAGTGCCTGAAACTATTTTAGCTTCATCATATCCGATAGTTTCTTGTCGGATATCTTGCTCTATGCGAACAGCTGGTACATAAAGTTTATCATTTAACCAACCAGCGGCTGTATAGCAAAATAAAGGTAAAGTAGGTGCGTCATCTGATGTTTCATAGGCTGCCATATACAATCCAGTATGAGCAGGAGGAATAAATGCAGCAACAGCCCAACCCTTTTCACACAAACGCATATTACCAGTCTCTACATCAATTCCAATACCTCTTCTACCTGGTAACTCATACAAATTACCGCCATCTGGCAAATCTATCCACTCCTCCAAAGGAACTGCATATGCATCCCATCCACTTCTGCCGGTTGCATACAAGGAATTATCCTCAAAAATATTTCCCTCGCCATCAGAATATAAAATGAAAGGACTTTGGTATAATGACATAAAAAAAATTGACTGTAATGCTAATGATAAAAAATAAATTACTGATCCAATTGATAATCCAAAGTACAAATTTCGACAATTTGTTGGAGTTGCTCAATTTTTAATTTCATTACCCTTTATAGAATATCAGTTGGTGATTGATTGGATTTTAGTAAAACACTACAAAATTCATTGAATTCAGATTCATTTATTTTAGTAGATTTTTCATCTACCATTAATTGTATCAATCGATTATTTATAAAATCCATTGTAATCAATTCATCCTTTAATATTATGTTTGAAAATTCATTCCAATGATAGGTATTATTAAAGAAGCCTTTTTTAAGTTCAATAAGATCCTTTGAAATATAAATCTGAGAAGATTGATTAAAATTACTCGCCAATAAACCTGCCAATAAAAAAATTATAGAATATATGATAGAATGAGTTGCCACTAAAATAATAATTGAAGCAACCATTAATAAAAACAATTTCCGGGTCGACAATTTTACAAGTAGAAATTCAATAAATACAGCAGATGAAAATAATAATAGTGCAGCGACTAAATTGATAAAATAATTTGAATTAGTTTTTAAAACCAATGTTGTCAATGCAGCAAAAGCTAATAATGCCCTAAATAGAGTAATTTCCAATTGAGGCCTACTCTCTTTAATTTGAAGGGTATACATAGTTAATAAATATCTATGAAGCGTATATAAAAGTAAACCCATTGATTGAAATTCTAAATGAAATATCATTTAGAATCATACAACTGACTGGAAGCTATTAATGTATTGCATAATTTAAAAAGACATCTTGCACCTACATTTTCATCCCATTCATTGGAACTTAAGCCTACTTCATTTAAATCAAAACCTACAATTTGACGACCGCTATTTAATAATTTTTTAAGTAGGTAAAATATTTGTTCGGTCTCAAATCCTCCCTGCACAGGAGTATCTGTATGAGGACATAATTTAGGATCGAGTCCATCAATATCAAAACTAATATAAACTTTTTGAGGTAAGTGTTCGATCATTTCTAGTACAAGATTTTGCCAAGTCTCACCCTCATATAACCGCTCCTTTATATCTTTATCAAAATAGGTAATTACACGTTGTTTGCTTTTTTCAATATAATCCCATTCTTCCTCACAGTAATCACGAATTCCTATTTGAACCAACTTTTGTAATTGAGGAATTTCTTCCAAAGAATTGTACATGATAGAAGCATTCGAATAATTAAAATTTTCGTAGGCTTTTCTCAAATCACAATGCGCATCAATTTGTAATATTCCAAAATCTCCATGTTTTTCGGCAATAGCCTTTAAAAATCCAAATGGAGTACTATGGTCACCACCCAATAAACCCACCAGTTTTCCTGCATCCAATAACTCTTTGGTTTGCTGAAAAACCCACTCATTCATAAAAATACTACCCGCATTGACTTCCTTTAAGGTTTTGCACATGAATTTATTATCCTGAACATTTTCTCCTTCTGAGATATAATTGATATATAATTCGGCTTCTTTGCGTAAATAATCACTTTTCATTAAGACTTTCCTGTCTATTGCACGCATAAAATATCCCTGTTTCCAAGCATCTTTAAACTCAGGGTCAAATAAATCAACTTGTAAGCTAGCCTTAAAAATGTGTTCTGGAGCCCTTGCTGTACCTGCAATACAGCTAACCGTAACCTCCCAAGGAACAGGTAGTATAACTAATTTTGCATCTTCTTCACTGAATGGTAAACCGAAAATATTATTCTTTGGATTACTAACTTTATTCGGGTCAAAAAGTGAAAGGTCAGTCATTACTTTTACAGTGTAAAAAAAGGTGAATGGGGACAATGGATATTTAAAACTTTGCAAAGATAAGCCAGCAATCAATAATCGCAATGATTTTAAAGAAAAAATCCGTTAAACAAAATTTCCAATAACGCCTATTTGAAAAACAACACTTTTAAGTGACCCAGTGGTGCTTATTTCCTATTGATTTTCTAAAAATGCCATTAAACTCAATGATTTCAGTGCTTTGAATAAATTAATCCGCTAACCTTCCCTAGGAATCAATAAATTGGACTGTTCAAGCCTATTTTTGACCTACCTTTGTCATATTCTAAATTGTTTATCAATGAAAAAAAGTCACATCATAGTCCTGGTAGGAATAGCCATTGCAATTGGAGCATTAATAATGCTGTCGGTTGATTTTTCAACCTATGACACCATTCTTTCTGCTAAAAAAAAGCAAGGGAAATTTGTTCATTTAATTGCTAGACTTGATAGGTCTGTTCCGCTAGAATACGATCCAGCAAAAAATCCCAATTACCTTTCCTTCACAGCGATTGATAGTTTGGGTGGTAGAGCAAAAGTAGTATACCTAAATACCAAGCCGCCAGAACTAGAGCAAAGTGAAAGAATCGTATTGAAGGGAAAAATGCAAGGAGAAATCTTTGAGTGTACCGACATATTATTGAAATGTCCTAGTAAATATAAGGATGATAAAAAGCAACTAGAAAAAGAAATCGTAACTACTAAATAATTAGTTGAAATATTTTAAAAGGTTCATTCCTTTAGTTGAACCCCTGAATAAAACCAAAGAAAAATTATGCAATTTGAAGGAGAACACCTTTGGATAGGTCAAGTCGGTCATATTTTTGTATTAATAGCTTTCACAGCTTCCTTGCTTAGTACTATTGCCTTTTTTATAGCTGGTAATAAACAGGATAAATTTGAAAAATCATCTTGGTTAAAGTTTGCTAGAATTAGCTTTATTTCACAATCTGCCGCTGTATTCATAGTCTTTTCTTCCATTTTTTATATCTGTTCGCATCATTATATTGAATATTTATTCGGTTACAAGCATACCTCCAAAGAGTTAGAATTTAAATATTTATTTGCATCTATTTGGGAAGATCAAAGTGGTAGTTTTTTGCTATGGAGTATTTGGCATAGTATCATTGGAATGTTTCTTATTAGAAAAAGTAAGGAATGGGAAGCACCCGTAATGACAGTAATTAGTTTTGCCCAACTTTTTTTAGCCATGATGATCATGGGGGTTTATATTTTTGGCACCAAGATTGGCAATAGTCCTTTCGTACTTACAAGAAATGAAATAAATGGGCCAATTTTTGGAATGCCCAACTACCTCAGCATGATCAAAGATGGAGTAGGCTTAAATGTTTTATTACGTAACTATTGGATGGTGATTCACCCTCCTGTTTTATTTCTAGGATTTGCTTCTACTATTGTTCCTTTTGCCTATGCCTATGCAGGTTTGCAATCTAAAAAATATGGAGATTGGATAAAGCCAGTATTGCCTTGGACCTTATTTAGCGCCTGTGTATTGGGTGTAGGAATAATGATGGGTGGCAAATGGGCCTATGAGTCCCTATCCTTTGGCGGTTATTGGGCTTGGGATCCAGTTGAAAATGCATCCCTTGTTCCCTGGATGATTTTAATTGCTGGTCTTCATACCATGGTCATTTATAAGGCTACCGGTCATTCATTAAGGGCTAGTTATATTTTTGCCATTCTCACTTTTGTTTTTATTCTTTACTCTACTTTTTTAACTCGAACAGGCATATTGGGAGACACATCGGTACATGCTTTTGCAGAATCAGGAAGACCCATGTTTAATTTGATACGGATTTTCTTATTCGCATTTTCAGTTCCAGCATTGGTTTATTTTTTCGTTCATTATAAAAAAATGCCCGCAGAATTAAGGGAAGAAAATAGTAGTTCACGCGAATTCTGGATGTTTATTGGATCATTGGTTTTCTTTTTATCAGCAATGTTTATTATTGCTAAAACCTCCACTCCTGTAATCAATGCGATATTTGGATCTAAACTCGCTCCTCCTGAGGATATTGAATTTTCTTACAATAAAGTGATGATATTAGTAGGAATTATTATTGGATTTTTAAGTGCAATTACCCAATATCTCAAATATAAAAGTACTGGCTCTTCCTTCGTAGTTAAAAAAATCGTACTGCCTACTATCATTACAATAGTAATCACTACTTTATTGATTGTTTTTTATCCTATTACTTATTACAAACAAGGAGCTGGATTTTTAGGGGCAGTTTATGTAGCAATTTTTGCAACGGTTTATTCAGTAATTGCTAATGCAAGCTACATCTGGTCTGGCTTGAATGGTAAATTAAAATCTGCAGGCGGTTCTTTGTCTCACCTTGGATTTGCTCTGATGATTGTTGGGATATTAATTTCATCGGCAAATAAAAAAGTAATTAGTGAAGAGAAATTCAAGGACTTTCAAATCCAAATGGGAGTTGATCCTCTTACCAAGCAACAGGATAACCCTGCAGAAAATATTAATCTGATTCGCCAGGTTTCAAAAAAAATGGGGCCCTATATTGTTACTTATTTACATGATAGTGTAGGCAAGGAAAAGGGAAGACGTTTTTATCATTTGGCTTTTGAAAGAAAGGATGAAAATTCAGATGAAGTAAAGGAGTCTTTTATTTTAAGTCCAGATGTTTATTTAATGAAGGACAATAACATGAGCAGTAATCCAGATACTAAAAATTACTTGACTCATGACGTTTTTACTTATATATCCTATGCCCTTAATCCAGAGTCCAATGAAGATACCGCCAATTTCAAAATCAATGAGATGGCAGAAGGCGATACTTTATATTATTCAAAGGGGTATATGATATTGAATCAAGTAGTAAAAAATCCAGTATCTAATAAATTCAACTACCCCGTTAATGGTCCAGCTGTTTTAGCAGAATTCACCATTAAATCTACAGAAGGCAATACCTATCATGCTGCTCCGATGATTGTGGTAGATAGCTTTGGCATCAATCAAATTGATGATACGGTTTATGCACAGAATCTTTATGTAAAATTTGCAGGGGTAAGTTCAGACCAAACAAAAATGAAAATTGGCGTTAAAGAATCAAGTTCTATCATTGATTTTGTTACGCTAAAGGCTTATATATTCCCCTACATTAACCTTGTTTGGATAGGGTTAATTATTATGGCAATTGGAATAGTGATGAGTATGATAAATCGTGCAGGACTTTCGAAATTAACGGGGGCAATTGTAATGGCATTTGCTGCAATCGCTCTATTTTATATGTTTTTATTGGCTAATTAGCATTTTAAAAAATTGATAGCGAAATATTCTTAGATCTTTTTATCAAATCGTCACAATTAACTAAATAGTTACTATCAGCTTGCTGATTTTTGTAATTTTAGAATTCAATGGTTCGTTTTATTTCATATAAATTATGGACTCTCCTAGTGTTATTTATCCTTTTGAAAGTAGGGAAAGTAAACCTATTGGCTCAACAACTAACTAATAGAGATACTGTTCTTAGTTATGCAATGATTTATAATGGTGATACGATTGAAGCGAAAACACTAGTTGATATCAATTTCTATTCAAGACTCACCCAGGCTCAAAGGGATAATCAAGCTAAATGGAATAGATTAAGAAATGCAGTTTATGTAACCTACCCTTATGCTAGACGAGCTGGAATGGTAATTAATGATATCAATAGAAAACTAGTAGCTATTAGCATTGAAAAGGATCGTAAGAATTACATTAAAACGCGAGAAAAAGAATTGAGAAAAGAATTTACCACTCCTTTGACTAATTTGTCAATCTACCAAGGCAAGGTGTTAATGAAATTAATCAATCGTGAAACAGGTAATAATTGTTACGAAATTATAAAAGAATATAAAGGTGGTTTAACCGCTGGCTTATACCAAACCGTTGCCTTTTTCTTTTCAACTAGTTTAAAGCAACCGTATGATAAAAATGGAGAGGATTTTGAAATTGAAAAAATTGTACAAGAGGTAGAAAGATTGTACGGAATTAGAGGATAAGGTTTAAAGAAAAATGGATTAAAAAATATTAGTTTTAAAATATAGATTGAATCATAAAAATACCCATAGAATGAAATTAGATTTGCTGGTTTTTGCTGTTCACCCTGATGATGCCGAGCTTTCTTGTGGCGGGATACTACTTACTGAAAAAAAGAATGGAAAAACAACGGGAGTAGTTGACCTCACTCAAGGAGAATTGGGTACGCGGGGCAATATTGAAACAAGGAAGGCGGAAGCGGAAGCTGCTGCTAAAATTTTACAATTGGATGTGAGGGAGAATTTGCAAATGGCGGATGGTTTTTTTGTCAATGACGAAGCGCACCAACGAAAGATAATAACCACTATTAGAAAATATAAACCTGAAATTATATTCTGCAATGCTCCTTCTGATCGTCATCCTGACCATGGAAGAAGCGCTCAATTGGTAGAAAATGCTGCTTTTTTATCAGGATTAGTCAAAATTGAAACCCAACTCGACGGCAAATTACAAGAATCTTGGAGACCAAAATATGTTTTTAATTATATACAGGATAAATACCTGACGCCCAATTTTGTAATAGATATTTCGGATGTGATGGATGAAAAATTAACAGCAATTAAGGCTTACAGAACTCAGTTTAATAGCCCTAGTTTAACTGAACCACAAACCTATATTTCTACGCCTGACTTTTTAGAAAGTATTATTTATCGTGCCAAGATGATGGGCAAAATGATTGGCGTTAAATATGGTGAAGGGTTTATAAGTTCAAAAATGATTGGATTAAGCAATTTCGACTGTTTTGTTAAAGAAAATACCTAAATACAATTATTTCAAATCAGTTATCTTACTTTTATAATGTAACTTGCTAATATTCTAAATTCAATTCAATGGCAACCCCTAAATTCATTCAAAATGGCACAGATTTCCACCAGGAATTGAAGCACAGAGTAAATCAGTATTTCATTGACAGGAAGAAATCTTCTACTGGAAATTTTAATCTTTTCTTTAAGGCTATTTTTTTCTTTTTGGCCTATGTAGCGTTATACATTCATCTAGTTTATTTTACTCCTTCTACCCTACTGGCAATCATTGAATGTGTTTTATTAGGCTGTTTTACAGCAGCCATTGGATTTAATGTAATGCACGACGGAGGTCATGGGAGTTTTAGTAAAAGCAAGTTTTTAAACAAGATGGCTGCAGTATCTGTCAATTGTCTTGGTGCAAGTAGTATTATGTGGAATATGAAACACAATATTATTCACCATACCTACACTAATATTGACGGAGTAGATGATGATATTGAAATAAAGCCCTATTTGAGAATGTGTACTACCCAAAAACGTTATTGGATGCACCGTTTTCAACATTATTATGTTTGGTTTCTTTACACTTTATTACACCTGATCTGGATATTTCTGACAGATTATCAAAAATATTTTAAAAAGAGAATTGGTTCTGTTCCTATCAAAAAATTTTCTTTTAAAGAACACCTGGGTTTTTGGTCTGCTAAAGTTGGATATGCAGCAGTATTTATGGTAATTCCCATTTTTACTGTAGGATTGGTTCCTTGGATAGTAGGTTTTTTAACAGCAAGTATGGTTACTGGATTCATTATCAGTATTGTTTTTCAGTTGGCTCATACTGTAGAAGAAACCGCTTTTCCTTTACCAGCAGTAGATTCAAACAAAATTGAAAATGAATGGGCAATCCATCAGATTCAAACTACCGCCAACTTTGCTACTAAAAATAAATTGATTTCTTGGTTAGTGGGTGGGCTGAACTTTCAAATTGAACATCATTTGTTTCCAAAAGTTTCTCATGTTCATTATCCAGCCATTAGCAAAATAATTAAGCAAACCTGTTTTGATTTCAATATTAATTACGTTGAATATCCTAAAATGCGTCATGCAATAGCATCTCATGCCAATTACCTTCGCAAGATGGGTAAAGCGGATTAGTTTTTTAATGATATAAAAAAGCCTTTTCATCTTTGTAGGTGAAAAGGCTTTTTTATTAGTCAATTTCATCATTCAACTAGTAATCATTAAAGAAAGAAGTCATTTGAAATATCTTATTTAAATTTGTAGCAGAAAATTAATAAAATGTCTGAAGAAAAGAGCTTGAATTTTATAGAAGAAATTATAGAAACCGATTTAGCAGCTGGTCAATATAAATCAATACTTACCCGTTTTCCTCCTGAGCCGAATGGCTACTTGCACATTGGACATGCTAAGAGTATTTGTCTAAATTTTGGATTAGCCATTAAATATGGTGGAAAAACCAATCTTCGTTTTGATGATACCAATCCTGCCAAAGAAGAAACTGAATATGTAGACAGTATTAAAGAAGATGTAAAATGGCTTGGTTTTAATTGGTCGAATGAATTATATGCAAGTGATTATTTTGATCAGATTTATAGTTTTGCAGTAACCCTTATTAAAAATGGATTGGCCTATGTGGATGATTCAACCGCAGATCAAATTGCTGCCTTAAAAGGCTCTCCTACTGAACCTGGTACAAACAGTCCATTTAGAGATAGAAGTATTGATGAAAACCTTACCCAATTTGCTGCAATGAAAGCAGGTGCTTATAAAGACGGAGAAAAGGTTTTACGAGTTAAAATAGATATGGCTGCAAACAATATGCACATGAGAGATCCGATTATTTATCGAATCAAACATGCCCATCACCACCGCACTGGTGACCAATGGTGCATCTATCCTATGTATGATTTTGCACATGGTCAAAGTGATAGTATTGAAAATATTACGCATAGTATTTGTACACTTGAGTTTATTCCTCACCGTGAGCTTTACGAATGGTTCATCAATCAATTGGAAATTTTCCCTTCCAAACAATATGAATTTGCTCGACTTAATATGACCTATACGGTAATGAGTAAACGAAAATTATTGCAACTCGTTACAGAAGGTCATGTTCAAAGTTGGGATGACCCTAGAATGCCGACCATCAGTGGAATGAAACGCCGTGGATATACACCAGAAAGTATTCGCAATTTTTGTGAAAGAATAGGAATCGCTAAAAGAGAAAATTTAATAGATGTCAGTTTACTTGAATTTTGTGTGCGGGAAGACCTAAACCTCAAAGCCAAAAGAGTAATGGCAGTATTAGATCCAGTTAAATTGGTGATCACCAACTATCCCGAAGGACAAACTGAAGAATTGATCAGTGAAAATGGACCAGATGAATCTTATGGCAATAGAAAGATACAATTTAGTAAAGAGCTGTGGATTGAAAGAGAAGATTTTATGGAAGAAGCAGCAAAGAAATGGTTTAGATTAGCACCCGGTGCATTGGTAAGACTTAAAAGTGCCTACATCGTTCAATGCAATGATTTTTTAAAAGATACAGCCGGTAATATCAGTGAAATACATGCAACCTATATTCCTGAAAGTAAAAGTGGTTCAGACACTAGTGAAATAAAGGTAAAAGGCACCATTCATTGGGTAAGCGTATTACATGCTATGCAAGCAGAAATTCGATTGTACGACCGATTATTTAATGTAGAAAATCCATCTCAAGAAGAAGGTGATTTTAAAGAATATATCAATCCTGATTCGCTTCAAATTATTTCACAAGCCTTTGTAGAAACCTCCTTAATTAATTCCGAGGTTGGAAACCATTTCCAATTCATACGTAAAGGATATTTTTGCCTAGATAAAGAAAGCACTAAAGATAAACTTGTTTTTAACAGAACAGTTTCACTAAAAGATGCATGGGCTAAAGAAGTAAAAAAATAGACAGTAATAGGAATTAATATTATCCTATTTCTCGAATTGTCTTTAATTTAAGACTAGGGAATGCAGAGCAAATAAGCATGGTAATAATAGCAAATAGCATACAATAAATGCCTATTTTCTTTTCTGGACAATAGGCATTGTAGCAAGAAACAAATAAGATATAAGTTTTAATTGCATAGCCAACTCCGAGGGCACAAACAAAAAGATTGGTTCTTTTAGCCCATATTTTAGGTAGTAAAATTAAAATGAAAGAAATGATAGCCGTTAGCACTAGCATTTTCCCAGGTTTACCATAATTATTTTGAAATGAATAAAAACCATTAAAAGTTCGGTCGGCCTCATTTACAATGTGAGCATCTGCGTAATAAGCCCAGGGTAAAAAACAAGAAATCACCAGACTAATGCAAGCGATGATACCTAACCAATGTAAAAATTTTAATGTCATAGTAAAAAAATTCCCCCTCCATAGGGAGAGGGATGATAATCAAGAGGTTCCGACCGGATTCGAACCGGTGTAGAAGCTTTTGCAGAGCTTTGCCTAGCCACTCGGCCACAGAACCTTATAAAATTTAAATAACTTACTGAGTATTTACAATAATCATTATCTAACAAGAACTTACTCCAATTAATAGAAAAGTTGATACTATTTAAACCTACTTTCTAGCAAATAAATAGGAATTTTATTTGCTCAGCAAAAATAGGCGTTTTTAATTAGAAATTGTAAAGACTTAGTACGAAATTCGGTATTCGAAATAAAAAATATGAACCAAATAGCTGAATCAGAACTAATTATTAATGACAGAGGAGCTGTATATCATATCAATTGCAGACCTGAAGAAATCGCGGACACAATCATTCTTGTTGGTGATCCTGGAAGGGTGAAAGAGGTAAGTAAGTATTTTGATAATATTGAATACGAAAACCAGCATCGAGAATTCATTGTACACACTGGATTCATCGGTCATAAAAGACTTACCTGCATAAGTACAGGAATCGGTCCTGATAATATTGATATTGTTTTAAACGAGCTAGATGCACTGGTAAATATAGATTTTGAAACAAGAACCATAAAAGAAAATCTTACCACACTAAAAATAATAAGATTTGGAACCTCGGGATCTTTACAAAAAGATATCCCGGTTGATAGCTTAGTTGCATCCACTTTTGGATTAGGATTAGATAATTTGATGCATTATTATCGTAGAGAAAGCAATGAAGTTGAAATTCAATTGCTCCAAGCATTTAATACACATACCCAATTAGAATCAAGTAAAATTTACCCCTATATTCAAATGGCTGGCATACAACTGTTAAAACATTTTACTCAACTCTACCATCAGGGAATCACTGTAACTTGCCCTGGATTTTACGGACCACAAGGGAGGATATTACGTTTAAGGCTAGCCTATCCCCTTTTGATTGATCAACTATCCAGTTTTAGATTGGGTAACCATCAGATCACTAATTTTGAAATGGAAACATCGGCAATTTATGGTCTCGGAAAATTGCTTGGACACCAATGCCTCAGTTTGAATGCAATCATCGCCAATAGAATTACAAAAGATTTTTCAAAGGACAGTGGTCTTGCTGTAGAAAATTTAATCAAACAATCATTGCAAATAATTGCTGATTCAAAAATTTAAAAATGAAAATTGAATTTTATAAATACCAAGGTACTGGAAATGACTTTGTAATTGTAGATAACAGAGCCAATGAGTATACAAATTTAACTTCTAAACAAGTGAAGCAAATTTGTGATCGAAATTTTGGTGTAGGGGCTGATGGACTAATGTTGCTAGGGAATAAAGATGGCTATGACTTTGAAATGATTTATTATAATTCAGATGGCAATCAAAGTACAATGTGTGGTAATGGTGGTAGGTGTTTGGTTCAATTTGCTTATCACCGGGGAATTATTAGAAGCACCTATAATTTTAGCGCCATAGACGGTGATCACAAAGCCGAAATTGATTCAGATGGAACGGTTAGTTTACAAATGCAAAATGTTGATTTAGTAGATTATCATAAATCCTATGCAATTATAAATACTGGTTCACCTCATTTTGTAAAATTTGATACCGAGGTTAAAAATATTGATGTGGCTAATTCTGGCCATGAAATACGATACAGCAAAGAATTTGCTCAACAAGGTATTAATGTTAATTTTGTAGAATCAACTGGGGAGGATTCAATTTTTGTAAGAACCTATGAAAGAGGGGTAGAAAATGAAACGCTCAGCTGTGGTACTGGAGTTACTGCAGCCGCTTTATTATCTGCCCACAATGAAAAAGGTTTTAATACAGTAATGGTAACTACTTTAGGAGGTAATTTAAGTGTTGAATTTAATAAAATTGACGATCAACATTTTGACAATATATGGCTTTGTGGACCAGCTCAATTAGTATTTACAGGGGTGATTGAACTGAATTCATAGAAACCATTTTAAAATATATTTTAATAAAAATTAAAGGATATTAAAATATAAAAAATTAAGAGAGCCCTTAGTTAAACTCAAGAAAGTAAATTTGTTAATTATCAACTCAAGACTTAATCAATGATTCAGTACTTTAAAAATATAGAGCATCAGACGATCGCCATTGATAAGCCAGAAGATGGTTCTTGGATTAATGTATTACCCCCGTTGCGCCAGGAGGAATTTTCAGAATTGAGTGAATCTCTTGAAATCCCAATCGACTTTTTAAAGGATTCTCTTGATATAGATGAGCGGAGTCGTTATGAAATTGACGACAATGTAAAATTGATTGTCATCAAAACTCCTACTGAAAATATTTCATTCAATGACAGTGATGCGTTTTATATTACAATTCCTATTTGTATTATTTTGACTCATAATCAAATTGTAACTGTCAACTCATTTGAAAATGAAGCCATTAAAAAATTTCTTACTACTTTTCAAAATAGAAACCCTGATAAGAAAAATATGATGGTGTTGAAAATATTTGAAAAAGTAATCAATAATTTTCAAGATCATTTGAAGGAAATAAATATGCGGCGCAATAATTTGGAACATAAATTATATGTAGCCAATCGAAATGAAGAACTACTTCAATTAATGCGTATTCAGAAAAGTCTCGTATACTTTTTAACTGCCTTACGTAGCAATGAGTTGTTGATGATAAAAATGGTAAGAACTAATTTTTTACAATTAAATGAGGATGAAAAAGATTTTCTAGATGACTTAATTGTAGAAACGAGTCAGGCCCTAGAGATGGCAAATACCTACACCAATATACTAAGCAGTACTCTTGATGCATTTGCGAGTATCATTAGCAACAATCAAAATGAAGTGCTGAAACGCCTTACTACTCTAACGATCGTATTAACAGTACCTACATTAATTGCTAGTATTTACGGAATGAATGTCCCAATACCTTATAAAGATACTCCCTATGCATTTTGGATACCAGTTATTATCTCCTTAATGATTTTAATTGTAGTAGGTTGGAATTATATCAAAAGAGTAAAAAAATAAATTGGATGAGTTTAACTTTAACAGTAAGAGTTTATGGGATTTTAATGAATGAAAAAAAGCAGGTATTGGTAAGTGATGAATATATAAGAGGTGAATATTATACAAAATTTCCTGGTGGAGGTTTAGAAATTGGAGAAGGCACCAGAGATTGTTTGAAACGGGAGTTTATGGAGGAAATGAATCTTCAAGTATCCATTGGCGAACATCTCTACACAACTGATTTTTTTCAAATCAGTGCATTCAACAATGCACACCAGATTCTATCTATCTATTATGAAGCAATAGCAATGGAACCTATTAGGGTACCGCTAAAGACTAAAGAATTTGATTTTAATGAACAGCAACTTCAAGTGTATGAAAAAACACGACAAATTGAAAGCTTTCGTTTAGTAGATTGGGAGCATTTTTCTAGTAAGCAAGTAACCCTACCCATTGATAAAATTGTTGCTGATTTAGTAAAAGAAAAAAAGAGGTAATCTTAGAAAGACTACCTCTTTTTAAAAGTATTAGGATTGTTTTAAATTAATTACCCTTCCAATCATTGTTACTGAAATTAATATCTGGAAAAACTTTTTCCGCATCAATGGATACTTTTTTAAGTTTTTCAATTACAGGTATTTTTACTTTTTTGAAATAGGTATTGTTCCAAATTTCTACTGGTAAATTAATTTTACCTTTTACTCCACTGATTGTTTCATAAGATAGATTGACAGGCATAGCCATTTGATCCAAATTAGCAATCGTTACAATTGCTCCATTAGTAGGATCATTGTTTACATAGTCAACTGAACTTATTGCCTGATCTAATTTATAATTTTCTACAAACCATGCTTTCCAAAACCAACTTAGGTTTTCTCCAGATACATTGTCCATTGTTTTAAAAAAGTCCCAAGGAGTAGGATGTTTGAAGGCCCAACGCTTTATATAAGTTTTGAATGCATAATCGAATCGATCGGGTCCTAATATTTCATTGCGTAATAATTGTAAACCATAGCCAGGTTTAAAGTACAAGGCATTTCCAATATTCGCTTCACGCATCGCATCAGGAGTACTTAGTACTGTTTCACTATTATCACCAAACATATAGCGAGACATTACATCCATAGACATTGGAGCAGATTTATACTCACCATTGTTGAAATCATCATCCGCCAATGAATTAATAAAAGTATTAAATCCTTCGTCCATCCAACCATATTTGCGTTCATTGCTGCCCACAATCATTGGAAACCAAGTGTGGCCAAATTCATGATCTGTTACTCCAAAAAGTCCATCTGTTTTTGCACTACTACCACAAAATACGATACCAGGGTATTCCATACCTCCTACATTACTTGCTACATTGGTTGCAACAGGATAAGGATATACGTACCATCTTTTACTATAATTTTCAAGGCTACCCTTTATGTACTCGGTAGATCGACCCCATGCTTTATCGCCATTACTTTCAGCAGGATAAACACTCATAGCAAGAGCAGTTTTGCTTTCCGGTAAATTAATTTTAGCAGCATCCCAGATAAATGATTTAGAAGAAGCCCAAGAAACATCTCTCGCATTATTTATTTTAAAATGCCAGGTTAATGAAGGCTTATTAGGTCTAGATTTAGGATCTGTTACTTCTTTTTCAGTACGAATCATCACTGTCTGATTGCTTTTTTTAGCAGCCTCCATTCTCGTTAACTGAGTTGGAGTCAAAACTTCAGCAGCGTTTACTAATTCACCACTAGCCACTACAATATGAGATGCTGGGGCCGTAATCGTAAAATCAAAGTTTCCATATTCAAGATAAAATTCGCTCGGTCCCAAATAAGGAAGTGTATTCCAACCTTCCACATCATCAAATACACACATTCTAGGATACCATTGAGCTACAGCAAAAATATCTCCATTTTTTGTTGGCAAAATACCACAACGATCTGCACCATAATCTGGAATTACAAAAGAATAATCCAACTTAACAGTAACCACATCTCCCGATGCAGTCATAGGTTTTGGTAATCGAATTTGCATTCTAGTATCAGTTATAACATAATCAGATAAAGCGATGTCATTCACTTTAACTGCACTGATTGTATATCCGCCATTAAAACTACTTTTAGCATCCCCATAACGGCTCTTCGCGTTTACTGGCATTCTTGCTTGACCACGACTGCTCTGATTAAAGAAATTCTGATCTAATTGCAACCATAAAAAAGGCAAACTAAATGGACTGTTATTCTTATAGGTTATTACAACTGATCCTGTAACTAAATGACTATTTTCATTAAGGGTAGCAGCTATTTGATAATCAGCCCTATTTTGCCAATATCCTTTATTAGGCTCACCGGTAGCAGCACGGGTATTGCTTTCACCAGTAGCATAAAAATTAGGAGAAAACAAAGCGTGTGGATCGTAAGCCGAAATTATATTCGGCTCATTTTGAACTTGTGAAAAAGCAATTGTGTTTAGAAAAAGGCAAACCAATAATGATAAAAATTTCATAGCGTTTTAATTTAGTGAAATAAAGTTACTTGTAATTTAATAAAAGATTGAAACTCTTTGTAGGATATAATTGTAAAAAATTGAAACAAAAATATTTAAAACTATTTCCTAACGGATTGGTAAGTCACGCCTACTTCACCTACAAAATTTTCAATCGGAGGTGATAACTTCTTAATGGTGATACTTACTGAAGATATTTTTTTATCCAATAAAAGTATAGACTGATTCATTTCCTGAATGAGGGTTTCCAGTAAGGGGGTGGCCTGAAGCATTCTTTGCTGGACAATTTGGAATACTTCCACATAATTAACCGTTTGTTGCAAATCAGTAATCACTCCATCCGTATCTACTTCAATATCAATATTAACAACAAAATTGTTTCCATTTCTTTTCTCTTCTTCATAAAGACCATGAAAAGCATGAAACATTAAATTATGTAAGTGAATAGTCAATGTAATAATAATTAATTGATTAACTGAAAAAAGACAGAACTATTAAGGATAAATTTAAAGTCCCTTTGCTCCTAGGTATCTTTCTGCGTCCAATGCAGCAATACATCCACTACCTGCTGCAGTTACAGCCTGGCGATATATTTTATCTTGTACATCACCAGATGCAAAAACACCTTCAATATTAGTTTTAGACGTTCCAGGTTCTGTGATCAAATATCCTGCATCATCCGTATTTAACCAACCTTTAAAAATATCGCTATTAGGGTGATGGCCTATTGCAACAAAGAATGCACTAACCGGTATTTCTTTTTTTTCTTGTGTCTGTGTATTTTTAATACGAACAGCTTCTACTTTTTTATCACCTAAAATTTCATCTGTTTCGCTATTCCAATACATTGTTATATTCGGTGTATTGATCACTCTTTCCTGCATTACTTTACTTGCACGCATTTCTGATTTCCTAACGATCATGTGTACCTGAGAACATATTTTTGAAAGATAAAGTGCTTCTTCAGCAGCGGTATCTCCAGCACCTACAATGGCTACTTCTTTTCCTTTAAAGAAAAATCCATCACACACTGCACAAGCACTTACTCCATATCCATTGAGTCTTTGTTCACTTTCCAAACCCAACCATTTTGCAGAAGCACCGGTAGAAATTATTACCGCATCGGCTTCTATCCATTTTTCTTCATCTATTTCAATTTTATAGGGCTGAGCAGAAAAGTCAACCTTGGTAGCAAGACCATATCTAATATCGGTCCCCATGCGTCTAGCCTGCTTTTCAAAATGTTCCATCATTTCAGGACCTTGAATTCCTTCAGGATATCCAGGATAGTTTTCAACCTCGGTAGTAATGGTTAATTGACCCCCTGGCTGAATGCCCTGATATAAAACAGGATGGAGGCCTGCCCTACTTGCATAAATAGCTGCGGTATAACCAGCAGGACCAGAACCTATAATTAAACAATGAATTTTTTCTAAGGTGGATTTTTCCATTTTTATGAATTTTGCTCTAAATTAATGCAAATAATTGTAAGCTTTTCGTTGGTTGAACGTAATCGACTAAAACTTATTTGAACAAATTGTCTTATTAAAATTAAAATACTCTTATTGTAAAAAATATCAACCGGATTTCTTTAAAAATATTTTACTTAGGAATTACTATAGTTTTATAAATAGCTCCATAGCCATAAAATGCACCCAAAGCCCCATTACTAACATTACCCATCACTTTATTGGGTTGTGAAAAGGGATTACCTATACTATTGAAGGCAAACTCCCAAGTACTAAAAAAATCATAAGCGTCTCTATCTATATTGCACACTTTAAGAGTAACCACATCTCCTTTTTTAAAGGATGGGTTTTCTTTAGGCTTAGGTAGGTTTCGATCTAGACCAGGTTCCAATTGAAGCCGATAAGTAATATTATCAATAACTTGATCATCTGCTACAGAATTGCGACCTGGCAAAAAAGGCTCATTATTAATTTTAGTAAAATATCGTATATAATTTCCTAAACCCGGGGGATCCGTAACTTGTATCATCACCGCCACATCATCTGCCTCCTTTGGAAAAGGGGTGGCGGCCCACCACATAGAATCTAACTTTTTTCCCAATGATGGAATAAAAGTAGTTGCCTCATAATCCTTCCCTGCTGATTTTATATGTAAGGTGTAATGGGTATTAATTTGTCCTAAAAATGCCGTTGCCAAGTTACTAGAATCAATTGAATAGCGAAATGCTTTGTACCCACTAGGCAATGTAATACTATACTCTTTTAATTGATGAGTAGTAATCCCATTGGAGATAGTTACCATAGCATTGTGAACAAATGAATTGGCCAATTGGTCTGCAGTAAGTGTATTGAAAAAGTCTAAACTTTGGGTAAGCATCACTTCGGGAGGCCTACCATTTTCAATATTTCCATCAACCACTAAAACATCGGGAGCATTCTTTAAATTGAAAGTAATGTCTTTCTCGCAACTTAACAATGATACCAATATGAAAATCAAAAACGCATATTTTTTCATAGCACAAATTTACTGAAATACAACAAAAAAGAAAGCGTTTGGTTGAAGAGACTTGATAATCTATTTAAAATTAAATTTTAATTAAAAGGTTGGGTAATTAATGAAAGTAGTATGATTTTATATCAAAATAGGAAATAGCCAGAAGTCGAATTCGCCCATTCTCTAAGGCCCTCGAATAAAAAGTCCTAGAAATGTTAAATATCTACAGTTAAAAAATCACGCATTTTAAAGTAATGTTATATTTTAATTTAGCCCTAAAAGATAGACGAATCTCAAAAGTCCAAAGCGCCCATTCTTTAACGCCCTCGAATAAAAAGTGCTAGAAATTTTAGCTATCAGCCGTTAAAAAATCAAGGCTGTTTGAGCGGGCACTTCCTTTAAAGAAACAAACTCTACTCGCGAGTTCCTTGATTTTAGGCTGATAGTTAAAATTTCATCCGCCGCGGCGGATTGATTTTTTTTGTTACTTTTTTGCATCAAGGCAAAAAAGTAAAAGCAACCCTATTCCGAAAGGAAATTCAAGACTAATGTAACTAACTCCTAAAAAAAGTAAGACGAATTAGAAGGCTATTAATCTTCTCGTAGCACTTTTATTCAAGCACATTAATGGAACAATTTTGTAAAATCACCTACGACTTTTTCAATGTCGACTATATATCCAGATACGACAACTATTTTTGTTTGAAGTAAAAGGTAAAAGCTTGAAAAGTAAGCCTAAATAATTCATACGATACCCAACGAAAAAATTGTTTGAAAATATTTTTTGAATGAATATGGCCTTCCTTTGTAATGGCTAAGCAATCTTTACTTATAATACCTTGAAGCATTGTATGAACTTCTTTTGCGAAATGATCATTTTGAATATCTAAATTTAACTCTACACTCGCATAGGCACTAATATCATTTACGTTATAAGAACCGATCGTAAACCATTTACTGTCGCAAACAGCTATTTTTCCATGCAAGATATTATTTTGATATTCGTAAACATCGATTTTATTCCTTAGTAGCCAATCGTATAAAAATTTTTCGGCATTTTTTGCGATCAATAAATCTGATTTACCTGTGACAATAACTTTTACAGCAACTCCTCTGCTAGCAGCTTTTTTGATATGCCTTCTCATAATGGTACCAGGCAAGAAATAACTACATAAAATGATGACTTGCGAGGTTGAGGTAGTCATCATTTCAATATATGTTTTTGAAATCTGATTTTTTCTACGAACCCAATCATTCCGTCTAATTCTCACATTAGACATTTCAGAAAAATATAAATGTGTGCTAGGATTATGGGAAATACAGGGTGACTTGCTATAACCAGGTTGATTACCCTTCCATGTTTTCCAACAGATAGTGCAGAGTTCTTGTACAATATCACCTCGCACTTCAAGTGCGAAGTCAAGCCAGGCTGGTTTTCCAGGTAGGTCATTGTAATGATTACTTATATTAATACCTCCTACCAATGCAATATTAGCATCTACTACCACTACTTTATGATGAAGCCTTCTGCCAAAATAAAAATTATTCCCCTTAAATAGAGGTTCGAAAAAACGAAAATGAATTCCCCCAACCGTTAGTTGTTCAATCAATGCATCAGAAATTGATTTGGAAGCATAGCCATCGACCATCAAATAAACTTTTACCTTTCGTTTGGCGGCACAAAGTAGGGCTTGTATAATGCGAATACCGGTTTCATCCTCTTCAAAAATATATACCTGCAAATGAACACTGTCCTTTGATTCAGCAATTATTTTTTCAAGTAAATCAAAGTAGGCCTTTCCACCCTGGAGAAGGGTAACTTGGTTATTAGAATTGTATAAAGAAGATGTTTTGATATAATTCCCAATAAGCATCCTACCAAACTACTCAAAAATATTTATACATTGGTATAATAAAATTAACAGTTTGGTAGGATGAAAAATCAATATAAAAAAATTAGATAGACCATTCCTTGCGCATCTTTCTAGTCAGCAAAGCATTGGCTTCTGCATCATTTTTAAAGCGCTCTTTTACTGGATCCCATTTCAATCCACGATTCAATCGATAAGCAATATTACCAATATTACAAACAGAAGCAGTGCGGTGACCAATCTCTACATCACAAACTGGCTTGGTGCGCGTTCGCATTGCATTTAGGAAGTCTTTGTAATGATCTACACTCTTATAAACATGCTGTTCAGATTCGGTAATAATCTTTCGCGCAAGTTCGCTAGGAGTAGTCTCAATCTTTTTTCTTTGTACTTTAATTTCTCCTGTCGTACCAATAAAATGAATACCATTACTCCACTCCCATGTTTCATGAGTCATTTTGATACCATTGGCATAATAATAAGTTAAGAAAGGGTGATCTTTTCCATCAGGAGCAATTACTTCAACTGGACCACTGTCATCCATTCCCAATGCCCATTGTACAATATCAAACATATGCGCACCCCAATCGGTTACCATACCTCCACCAAATTCTCTAAAATTACGCCAGTTTGGAAATACATCTTTGGTAAGCGGTGGAGCTAATTCTGAATTAAAATCAACTGCCTCATTGGGGCCAAGCCATTTATCCCAATCCAATCCTGCTGGAACAGGCTCTGCTTGCAAATTGTAAGCAACAGGTGGTGGTCCAACATTTACTTTTATACTTTTTATTTCACCGATGTGTCCATTTCTAATTAATTCAACTGCCTGTCTAAATTCTGGCCAAGAACGTTGCATGCTTCCTGTTTGAAAAACTCGGTCGTATTTACGTGCAGCATTTACCATCGCTCTTCCTTCTTTTACTTTTAGTGAAAGCGGTTTTTCACAGTAGATATCCTTTCCTGCAGCAGCAGCTTTTACAGCCATTGAAGCATGCCAATGATCGGGTGTGGCAATAACTACCGCATCTACATCTTTGCGAGTAAGCAATTCTCTGAAATCATTGTACACAGGAATAGTAGCGTAAGCACCCAAGGATGAATTCATTTTATACGTTTCCTTAATGGTATCAATCGTACGCAATGCCTTTCCCTCATACACTTCACTGATTGCTAAAATGCGGGTTTGACCAGTATTTAAAAATGATCTAGTTAGTCCACGACCTTGTTTGCCCACACCAATAAAACCTAGGTTGATTAAATCACTAGGTGCCATATAAGGCACTCCTGCTTGACTCTTACCACCCATTACAAAACGTGGAATAATTAAAAAACCCGTGATTGCTTTTGCAGTGGTACCTACAAAACCTCTCCGGGTAAGCGAATTCGTTTTTTCTTTTTTCATATAGAATTAGGTTTAGTTGATGTTGAAATTTTGATTCCTAAATATAACAGAATTTATTAAATATACTATCCTTGTAATGCAGAAATTTATACCAAAAAGAGAAGAAGTTAATAACAAGCAATCTTACAATAAACTAACCAATCAAAAGGCTATGCCTTCTATTAAGGCTAATTCAAAAACTTTAAAAATCACTGATCGGATATTTTCATCAACTGTTAGTTCATAAAATACTAAATAAAAAGGGAATGTTTATATAAAATAAACATTCCCTTTTAGCAAATCATTTCTCTAGGCAGTCTTACCAACTGCTTCTAGCTAAAAAAATTTATGGCAATGGTCTTACCATGATATCCTTAAAATAGGCTATGCTTTTTGGATCATGAGCTTGAAATGCAAAAGTGCCTGTAGCAATAACACGCAGAGGATGTCCTCTAACAGGAACAAAACCTTCTGGTTGAGTCCAATCAGTAACAACGATGTCATTAATTTTAACGATAACATGCTTACCTTCTACACGAATATATTCAGTATACCAAACATCATCGGTAACAAAGGTTTCTCTGGTATCTTTAATATCATACAAGCCACCAGTTCTTTTCCAATCAGTATGTGAATTGTTTACCTGAACTTCAAATCCTTTATTAGGAAAATCTTTATCCTGATACTCTGTGTGGAAATAAATACCTGAATTAGAACCTTTTCTAGTCATAACCTGTGCCTTAAATTCAAAATTTGTGAAATTATGATTCATTACAGGACCATCATAAAAAAGGTGAGAGCGAACACCAGCAACTTTGATACTACCATCTTCAATGGTGAATGAACCTGGTTTCTCACTTGCTTTCCAGCCATCAAATGATTTACCATCGTATAGACTAATCCATCCGTTGCCATTTTTCATTTTATTACTGTGCGCGCAGGATGATATCAAAAATATCACTGCGATAAATAGAATGTTTTTTTTCATAAAGCAATTTTCGTTTTTAAATTATTATCTAAATGATAATAAAATTGTTAATTAATAGAAAAATCGTTGTCATAGAATTTATTTAAAATCGATTCTATGGTAATTTAAAAAAGCAATTAGACTTGCCAATTGCTTTTTTAAATATATACTTTTAAAATTTAAACTTCGCTTAGATTGTATTGTTTCAATACATCTTTTGGAACCCCTTCCCAGATATTTGGGACGTTACCAACATAACCTAAATCTTTTATACCAACTGCACTAGTATAAAAACCTGTACCAACTAGGTCACGTACTCTAGTAAAGAATACTTCGCCTTGTTGCAACTCAGGTTTGGTTTTGCCTGGGTAAGCAATTTGCTCCAATACTTCTATCTGTTGTGCATTCGTACAATCAACAAAAGTTTTGTCGTAAGTGTTTAGGCAATGTAAATCGAGCCACTTTAATCCACCACGCATTGGAAGCTGGTGAATAGGTATATCTTTTACAATAAACTCTATAAAATCAACCACTTTAGCATCAGATGCACTTCCAGATACTGCATCCTTAGGGATAATTAGATCTGCAAGTACTACCAAGGTGCTTTTTTCGTGCGCGTTGAAAAATGCAGGCTGAGCATATAATTGTTTCAAACGCTCTACTTCAAACTCCTCCAATCCTACTGCAGTATCAACATTAGAAACATCTACTTGTTTGGTACTAGTTTTGCAGGACTCCACCAACAATCCTACACCAAGAGTGGATATACTTAAGGCTTTTAATGACTGTCTTCTGTTCATAATTAAATATTTTGTTTTTTCCTTTGTTCAAGAATATATTCAGTTGTACGCATTGACAATGCAAGAATTGTCCAAGTAGCATTTTTATCTCCCTGTTGTACAAAAGGAGCAGCATCTACTACAAACAAATTTTTACAATCATGTGCTTGACACCATTTGTTAAGTGCAGAAGTTTTAGGATCGTCACCCATACGAATCGTACCTACTTCATGGATAATTTTTCCTGGAGCCTCCAAACCATAGCTAGTATCAGCACCTGGAATTTTAGTAGTAATTACAGCGCCCATTTCATGCATAACAGACTGGAAAGTCTCTTGCATATGTTTCGCTTGATTCACTTCTTCATTACTCCATGTATAGTTAAAACGTAGCACTGGAATACCAAATTTATCAACGACGCTCGGATCAATTTCACAATAGTTTTCTTTGCGTGCAATAGCGGTGCCACGACCAGCCATGCTCACTTGAGTACCATAAAAGCGACGATAGTCATCTTTTAAAGTAGCACCAAAACCACCAGAATCTTTGGTTTTACCATTTCTATCAGGTACTAAACCATTCATTTTAGGGGTACCTCCACCAAAACCGTAGTTAGGCATTCTCATACCTCCACCGTATTCGATGTGATAACCTCTAGAAAAATCAAGTTTTTTATTGTCTAACCACCAAGGTGAGTAAATATGTACACTACCCACACCATCTTCGTTGTAACGCTTACGATCCATCAATTGAGGAAGGAAACCGCCCAAACTTGCACCCGTAGAATCATGAAGGTATTTACCTACCACTCCACTACTGTTAGCAAGTCCACCAGGATGTTGTGCAGACTTAGAATTTAATAAAATACGAGCAGATTCACCAGTGCTAGCACCTAGTATAACAATTTTAGCATTCAATTGATATTCCTGACCATCAGTTTTATCTACATAAGAAACACCAGTAGCCTGGCCTTCTTTATCAGTCAAAATTTGACGAACCATTGCATTGGTAATCACCTTTAAATTTCCTGTTTTAATAGCAGGAATTACTAGGCAAGAAGACGCAGAGAAATCTCCGTAAACTTTACAACTTCTACCACATTGGCCGCAGTAAAAACAAACTCCACGGTCTTTATTGCCTGGCAAGGCATCCGTTAACACTGAACCTCTACCTGCAATAACTTTTACGCCAGCTTTTGCAGCACCATTTTTAATAAATATTTCATTGAGCCTAGGCTTTGGAGGAGTAAGGAAAATACCATCGGGTTCATTTCTCAATCCTTCATTGGTACCATATACTCCAATCATTTTATCTACCTTATCATAAAAAGGCTTAACATCATCGTAGGTAATTGGCCAGCGATCGGTAAGTCCATCGGTAGGTTGAAAATCTTCTGGTCCCATACGCAAAGAAATTCTACCCCAGTGATTGGTTCTACCACCTAGCATTTGGGCTCTAAACCAACTAAATTCAGTTTTATCTTTGGTTGTATAGGGTTGGCCTTCAATTTGCCATCCACCATAAGCAGCATCAAAATCTCCAAAAGCACGAGTAGTAGAAGCACCACGACGTGGAGATTCATAAGGCCATTGAAGTTGCTTTGATTGCTTAGCAGGATCAAAGAATGGACCAGCTTCTAGCATTAATACTTTAATTCCAGCATTGGCTAATACATAACCAGCCATACCGCCTCCTGCACCAGAGCCAACAACAATTGCATCGTATTGCTCTGTAGATTTTTTAATTTGGATTTTATCTCCCACAGTTGTTAAATTATAAAGTAAACAATAATATTTAAAACACAAAAATATAAAAAAAAGATCTTTTACCTATGAATCATTTGACCGTTCTTAGAATACTCAATTCGAAACAACTCACTAATATAAAAAGTTCAATATTCAGAGAAGAAAATATTTTTTCTTAACCAAATAGATATTTTAAATAAAAACAGAAAGTATTTATTTAAAGGGCTTTATTTCCTTGTATGAAGTTATGAATAAACAACGATAAATTCCATACTAGGTGAAATGGCCTCAATGGTATATTCGTTAGGATTCGAAAGGGTAAATTTGAACTAGGACCAAAATAGATTATTAAAAGAAAACCATTGCCACTAAAAAATTTTAGTGGCAATGGTTTTATATCAATAGCGATTATTTTAAAATAGCCAATTGAGCATAAGTACTTCCGATCTTATAAGCATAAGCAACTGAAGTGCCAGGAACCACGCTAGTAATTGATAAAATACCGTAGTAAGTGCCAGAAGCGTCTACGATTTTAAAAATATTAACAGGTACACCTGCTATAGGATCAATTGTTGATGTTGAGGTACCAGCATCAAAAGCAGCTTGAATATCTGCAGCATTACCTGCAGCATATAATGCGCTAGTAGATGGTACAAAAGAGATAGTAGTAGTTGCTCTCAAACTATCGCCACCTTTAATTTTTAATGAAGCATCTTTTATTGACAAGATGGCCAATGTATCTTTTGCACTAACAGCTGAATTACTCATTACATTTACTCCACCAGTAGTAGCACCTAATACCATTGTTCCAGACTTAGTAAGTTGAAATAATGGAGCAGTAGCAATTACAGACATTCTAACAGTGTCACTATTAGTATTTACTTTAGAAATGATAGCATAATACATGGTATCTTTTCCAACTGCAAAGTCACTTTCAGAAACTGGAACTTTAGTTCCATATGCATAACTAGTAGAATTCCAAGCTAGATTAATACCATTTTTCTTTAATACAGTAATAGTTCCAGTATAAGTAGCCTTTTTAGGAGCAACAACTACATCAAAATAAGCATCACCTGAATAACGTCTAAAGTTTACTGCTGTACCACCATATAAAGGACCTTTAACAGAGCCAGCCAAAACTAGCGGAATTGAAATGAATGCAGATTCTGTTTTACCAGCGAAGGTAACAGTCACCACATCATTCGGTTTTATCAGAAGTGCTTGAGCTCTTGTATATGTTACAGAAACTTTAAAATCAGATCCAACGGTCAGCTTTTTTTGAGTTCCTGCAATTGGAAGAAGCTGTGTAGCAGATCCTCCAGCAGGTATTTGCTGAGCTAATAATTCAGCAACCATTTCATCTCCAACTTTAGCATTTGGAAGTGTAGCAAATACTGTAAAATCATCATCCAATGTGGTTACACCAGTAGTGGTTGTACTTGCAACTGTGGTTATATACGCAGACCCGTCCATATTTTTCGGAATATCTACGTACTCTTGTTTGCTGCAACTTTGCAACAAAGAGATTATTGTTACGAGGGTTAACCCTATTTTATTTTTCATTTTGTTCTGTATAAATTAGTTAATAATGTCGTTTACAAAAAAATTACTGACCTTTTTGTTTTGGGTTATAATTGAAATTCTGTAAACAATTTATATTATTTGCAATTTCAGCTTGTGAAATTGGAGCCAACAAATTCATTGGACCAAATTTATAATTGAATTGAACCGGCTGATGACCAATAAAATTTTCAATTCCAAATTCACGAGAACCGTCGATTAGACATTTACGGCTACGACGCTGATCCCAAATCATTTTTGCTTCAAAGATTAATTCCCAAGCTCTTTCACTAAAGATAGTTAGGTTGTTAACTTGAGAGATAGAAAGATTAGGTAATTTAGCCCTTGATCTAATAGCATTGATACCTTTCAAAACATCCGCATCTGGAACAGAAATACCATTTTGAGTCAAAGCCCAGTTCACTTCTGTTAACATTAACAAGATATCTGAATAACGATAAATATTATAATTCAACGTTGTATGACCTCCAGAACCTTTTACACCTGCTTCATCGTAGTATTTAAATACATAAGGTTGATTAAATTTAACCTCCGGAGTAGTTGCATCGTATCTAGCGAGGGTTTTATCAGAAGTATAAAAATACTGACGTTCCTGTGCACGTAAATCAGCTGTTCCATAAGAAAAATAATAACTAGGCACAGGAATTATAGTACCATATTCAGTAAAATCAGCACATCTAGCAGCTGGAGGGGTAAAAGCACCCACTAAACCAGTCATTTCAGATATACCATATTCAAACTGAACTTGTAAAATAGCTTCTCCCTTATTGTCAAAGGCTGGATTACGTATATCAGCGTAGGAAGTAAACAAAGTGTATTTACCATACAATTCATCCAAATTAGTCTTGGCTTTTGTTAAGAAATCTTTAGCACTATTAGAAACTACTGGATAAGTTTGTTGAGACCAAGCACCAGTTGTACACCAAGCTTTGTCTGGAGCAGTAGCTACCTCTTGATAAGGATAACCAGCACAAGTAAGGTATACATCTGCTAAAATTGCTCTAGCTGCATATTTACTCATTTGACCATTTCCATAAGTATTACTTAATGTGCTATTTACAGCAAACTGAAGATCAGGTATAATCAATTCATCATAGATTTTTTTAAGAGAAGAACGTGGTTTTGTTGGTTCATCATATTTTCTTAAAGTGGTATCTAACACCACATCACCAAAGTAACGAACTAGGTTGAAGTAATATAATGCACGAAGAGCACGTACTTCAGCCACTTTTGATGACATTTCACTAGGCGTGTACTCTGTAATACCTCTTAATTTTTGAAGAGCAAAATTACAATCTTTAACTCCCAAATAATTATTGTTCCAATAGTTATCAAAATTCTGAATCATACTTCCAGAAATTTGATTAGTTTGGTAAATAGTTAGCTGTGGATGGGAGCCACCAGACCATGCCTTACCTGTCCAATATTCCAATACACCAGCCAACATGTTACCGTAATCACCACCACCACCAGTGTAAACTGGGGTTAAAGCTCTATAGGTAGCTACCACCAAGGCATTTCCTTCTGGCTTAGTAGTAAGAAGGAATTCTGAAGTAAAGTTAGCTGTAGGTTTTTCTTCTAGGAATTTCGTGCAACTAACAAGCATCGATACCATCACCAAAAAAGGCAATATGTATTGTATGACTTTTTTATTTATTTTTTTAAATTTCATGTTGTAGTTTTTTTAAATTAAATAACTTCTAAAAATTATAAACTTACGTTTAATCCAAAAGTATATACAGCTGGTGTTGGATACTGATATTTATCAGTGTTTGGTACCAATGCAATATTTTTATCAAGTGAACTTCCTTCTGGATCATATCCAGCAGCCTGAGTTCTAAGAAAGAAGTTTTGTGCACTTAAGTAAAATCTAATTTTTTGCATACCTAATCTTTTTACAAATTTATCAGATAAGCTATAACCGAGAGATGCATTCTGCCCTCTGATGTAAGAAGCATCATACATCATATGAGTATCAGGAAAAGATTGGTAATTGTAGGTAGCACCACCATTACCTGGACGAAATTGGCCAACCAAAGTATTTTGGTAATTTGGACGCCAAGCTTGTAAACTAGTATTTAACCCGCCTGAAACCAATTGACGATCTTCTGCTGATTCATGAACAAAAGCTTTTTTAACTCCTTGTACAATTTGGATATCCAAATTAAAGTCAAAATCTTTATAATTAATTGTATTATGCAAACCATATATTTGATCAGGAAATGCATTACCAATAATGCTACCATCTGTAAGTAAATCAATTTTACCATCATTGTTTTTATCAAAAAATTTCAGATCACCTGGAATTCTACCATATTTCATAGCAGCAGAAGCCTCTTGAGTACTCCAAGTTCCTAAACGATTAAGTCCAAAGAATGAACCAATAGGCTGACCAACCATCAATACTGAAGTACCGTTACCAGCACCAGTTTGATCGTAAATAGGAGATCCTGTAGGTCCTAATTGAACTACTTTATTTCTATTGATTGTAATAATCAAATCAGTAGTCCATCTGAAATCTTTTTTAGAAACATTGACCGTATTAAAAGATAATTCCCATCCTTTATTTTCAACTTTACCATAGTTTCTCAAAACAGAACCGGTAGTATTTGATAATGGAAGAGGAACTCTCAACAACATGTCGCTAGTTAATTTATTGTAGTAGTCAACACCAATGTTTATACGATCTTTTAGTAAACCAATTTCAAGACCTAAATCATATTGAGTAGTAGTTTCCCATTTCAAATCTGGATTAGCCATTGAACTTGGAGCAAGTCCAGTTTGAACACTACCATATGTTAAAACACTGGTAGCACTAATAAATTGTTGAGTTTGGTAGTTACCAATTTCTTGGTTACCAGTTTTTCCCCAGCTACCACGAAGTTTCAAATTAGACAAAGCAGATAAATTTTTCATGAAATCTTCTTGGCTAATTTTCCAACCAGCACCTACTGAAGGGAAGAAACCATATTTTGTGTTTATACCAAAACGAGAAGAACCGTCCTCACGTGCAGTGAACGTCAACAAATATTTGTCTTTAAATGCATAATTCAACCTTGTGAAATAAGAATTCAAAGAGTTTCCACCATCACCACTAGTAGAACCTGGTCTTGCTGCAGCACCTGAACCAAGGTTAGAATATCCATAGAAGTTAGAAAGGAAAATTCCGTTAGAAGTACTCATATTTTGGAACTGATTTTTTGACCAAGAAAGACCCAAAATACCATTCACCGTATGATTACCAAATTGTTTGTTGTAGTTAAAATAGTTCTCATTTTGCCAGAAGTATGATTGAGTTGCAGATATTGAAGCACTTCCATCACTTCCGAATAATTTACCACTATAATTATTATTCTTATAGTTGTTGTAATCTAAAGAAAAATCAGTTTTGAAGCTTAAATCTTTGGTAATTTGTGAGGTTGCATTAAAACTACCTGTTATCTGACCTACATTGTTTTGATTATAGATCTGTTCCCTTCTGTAGATAACGTTTATCCATTGCTCACCTGTTTTAAAGTCATAATTAGATCCATAACGACCAGCAAATGCTGCAGGAGCATCCATAGGATATTTAACTGGTAATATTGACCAAACCTCTGTAGCAGAACGAGTGATACCATCATCACCAGTAGCTTTACTCTTATTAAATCCAATAGTAGTAGATACTTTAAGCCATTTTGTTACATTCAAATCACCAGTAATTTTACCAGTAATACGTTTGAAAGAAGATTGTAGCATCAAACCACTCTCATCATTAGCTCCCAACGATACAGAAAATTTAGCCGCTTCGCTACCACCTCGGATAGAAACATAATGAGCTTGAGAGGTTGAGCTAGGGAACATTAAAGTTTCCCAGTTAGTATCATACATAGGCTTGTAGTATTGACCATCAGCACCTAATAAGGGTACGGAATAACTACCTTGAGGAACTGCTTTGAATAAATGAAGCATTGAAGAGAAAGTATTGTTAGACTGATTACCTTCACCACCTTGAGCTGTTGCACGGAAATCATTACCTGGAATTACAGTTCCGAATTTTTTAGCATTCATCATGGTTTGTAAATACAAGTAAGAAAGTTGCTCAGCATTTAAAGCATATACATGTCTTTGCAATACATTTCTAGATACGTTGGTACCTATAGTGATTTGAGCTTTTCCACCCACACCACGCTTAGAAGTAATAAGGATAACACCATTTGCACCACGAGCACCATAGATCGCTGTAGCAGAGGCATCTTTTAATACGTCAATTGATTGAATGTCATTTGGATTTAAAGTAGCCAAAGGATTCGCAACACCTACTACTCCATCCAATACATATAACGGATCGTTACCTGCAGTGATAGAGTTGGTACCACGAATCCGAATCAATGGGTTTTGTCCTGGAACACCACCACCTTGAGAGATTACTTGTACACCCGCAATTTTATTTTGAAGGGCTTGTCCAAGGTTAACAGTTTGTCTTTCTAATAATCTTTTAGAAGAAATAGTAGACACAGATCCAGTAACATCCTTTTTCTTGGCTGTACCATATCCGATTACTACCACGTCATTCAAACCAGAAACATCGTCCTCAAGAGAGACGTTGATTTCAGTTTGACTTCCAACTTTCACAGTTTTGGTTTTGAAACCAACACTTGAAATTTCTAGAGAAGCAGTGTTGCTAGGAACAGTTATTGAATAACGACCTTCGTTATCCGTTGTAGTTCCCACTTGAGATCCAGCAATTAATACAGAAACATTCTGTACAGCTTCGCCTTTTTGATTGGTGATTTTTCCGCGAACTTGAATGGGAGGATTAGAGATCCCATTTGCATTAACCTGTGTGCAGGTAAAGAATAGCATAAGCATTGCTAACTTAATAATACGCAGCATTGAAATCGTTAATAGGCTCCTTGAATTTCCAGGAGGCTTGCTAAGATGTTTAAATTGCATAAATTTAATTTGTTTTGGTTAAATAATTAAATAGTCAATCGTAGGATTTGTAAATAGATATAAGCAATCATTTAGTCAATCTTTAGGATAAACCGATACATAAAGATATCTAGTTTTACGATATAGCCAAATATTTCTTAAAATTTTTTATTAACATATGTGGGTGAGTTTTTTTAAGCTTAATATCATTTGGCTGATTTTATCTACCGAGTTTCAATATTTTACAAGTAAAATTTTTTATAAAATAATGATTTTCAACATATTATACTTGTAAATGAGAAAATTTACGAGTCTTAAATTCTGTTATGTTTTATACTTAAAACAATCAATCAGAATTTAAATAACTTATTTTTATAATTTATAATGTTAAATAAAAATAAACAATGCACACAAAATCTATTAAATATCTAAGTTCATGATTAAAATGTTTGTTTAATTTTAATTTAACAATACACTATCCAAATCGCCTAAATAGGCTTGGAAAACATATCAAATCCTATATAAATTATCATTTATGAATAAAACAATCCACCTAAAAAGATTTTTTACTATCGTCCTTTTAGCCTCGATCTTGGCCTCCTGTAACAATGCGGTATCTAACACTTCTAAGGCAGATGTACTTGCTGTAAATATTGATTCCACCCTACAGCCCGGTATAGACATTTTTCAATACGCCAATGGTGGATGGATTAAAAAAAATCCTATTCCTGCAGAGGAAAGCCAATGGGGAATTGGTAACCTAGTTTTAGAAGAAAACACCAAGCGATTGAGAGAAATCAGTGAAACTGCTGCCAAAGAGAACGCAGCAAAGGGAACCGCCTCTCAAAAAATAGGTGACTTTTGGCAAGCTGCCATGGATACCCTCAAAATCGAAAAGGATGGATTAACCCCGCTCAATTCTTATTTTACTAAAATTGCAGCCATCAACGATACCAAGTCTCTTTTATCACTCCTTGCTGAATTAGATCAGATAGGTGTAAACGGACCTATTCAATTTTTTGTAGCTCAAGATGCAAAGAACAGTGATCTAAATGCACTTCAACTGTGGCAAACAGGTATTGCCTTACCTGAAAGAGAATACTATTTTAAAAATGATTCCTCTACCCTACTCATTAGAACCGCTTATGTAAAAAATATTATTCAAACGCTGGTAATGATTGGTGATGATAGCGCAAAAGCAGCTTTAACAGCAACCGAAATTTTATCTTTAGAAACAACTCTTGCAAAGGCTCACAAAAAAATGGAAGACCTTAGAGACCCTTATGCAAATTATAATAAAATGAAATTTGCAAACCTCACCAATCTTTGTCCATCTGTAAATTGGGATAACTATTTAAAAGAAAATGGTATTGGTAAAACTGACTCAGTCATTGTAGGACAGCCAGCCTATTATCAAGCGCTCAATAAATTATTAAATAGTTCAAATTTAGATACCTGGAAATCAATGATGCGGTATCGATTGACCAAAAGATTTTCTGAACTGCTACCAGATAAATTTGGACAGCTTGCATTTGATTTTAGTAAATTATTTTCTGGTGCAAAACAACGTAAGCCAAGATGGAAAAGAGTTATACGCGCTGAAGAAAATGCAATGGGTGAGTTATTAGGTCAATTGTACGTGAAAGAATTTTTTAATGAAAAAGCAAAACAGCGATATGAAAAAATGGTAGACGATGTAAAACTTGCTTACAGTGAAAGAATTAAAAATCTTTCTTGGATGAGCGACACTACCAAACAAAAAGCCTTGACAAAATTAGCCGCAGTGAAAATGAAAGTGGGCTATCCAAATAAATGGAAGGATTTTTCATCGATGGAAATTGAGAAAGAAAGTTATTTTCAAAACGTAGTAAATTCAACTAAATGGTGGCACCAATATGAAATGAATAAACTAGGAAAACCAGTAGATAGAAATGAATGGGACATGACGCCTCAAACCTACAATGCCTACTACAACCCTAGCAACAACGAAATCGTTTTACCTGCAGGAATATTCACCGTTCCAGGTTACAAAGATGAAGAGCTAGATGATGCTACCGTTTACGGTTATGCTGGAGCAAGTACCATTGGTCATGAAATAACTCATGGATTTGATGATGAAGGCAGACAGTACGATGAGAAAGGAAATTTAAAAAGTTGGTGGACCAAAAATGATGAGCATGAATTTAATAAACGTGCAGCAGTGATGATTAATCAATTTAATTCTTTTGAACCTTTACCAGGTAGCCATATCAATGGAAAGGCTACGCTTGGTGAAAATATAGCTGACTTGGGTGGAATACTAATTGCATTAGATGCATTTAAAAAAACAGAACAATTTAAAAACAATAAAAACATCGCTGGCTTAAGTCCGATGAAAAGATATTTCTTAGGCTATGCCTTAGGATGGATGGGCTATCCAACAGAACAATCTTTGAAAAATCAATTGATGACTGATGTTCACTCGCCAGCAAAATACAGAGTAAACGGACCCTTTGTAAATGTGAAGGAATTTTATAGTGCCTTTGATATACAAGTAAAGGATAAAATTTATTTAGCTGATAGTGCTAGGGTGAATATATGGTAGGGAGGATTTTTAATCAAAGTCGTAATCGAATAATCGATTACGACTTTGATTAAAATGAATCGATAAAGTACTATTTGCTTTTTAGTAAAATAAAAGTTGGGTATATTGAATTCAAATTTCTTTTGATAATAGAGTCCTTTTACTTTTTTGCCTTGATGCAAAAAAGTAACAAAAAAAATCAATCCTGCGAATAAAAAGGCTGAAATTTTAAATATCAGCCTAAAATCAAGGAACTCGCCAGCAGAGTGTTTTTCTTTGAAGGATCTGCTTGCTCAGACAGCCTTGATTTTTTAACGGCCGATATTTAAAATTTCTAGCACTTTTTATTCGAGGGCGTCAAACAGAATAACTACTGTATATAAATATAAAATTGAAACACTGCGTTACTTAAATGGTAATGCCTCCGCCTCGGCGGACTGATTTTTTAACGGCTGACATTTAAAATTTCTAGCACTTTTTATTCGAGGGCGTTGGAAGAATTATTTTTGGTGTCTACTGATTAAGATATCTTGTATTTCACTTAAGGAATGTCCCTTTGCTTGCAATAGGATTAAATAATGAAATAATAAATCTGCTGCTTCATTTTTAAATAAATCGGCATCATTGTCTTTTGCTTCAATTACTAACTCAACTGCCTCCTCTCCTACTTTTTGGGCAATTTTATTTATTCCTTTTTCGAAAAGTGAACTCGTGTAAGATTTTTCTGAAGGATTGCTTTTTCTATCTATAATTATTTTCTCTAACTCAAATAAAAAATTTGAATTTATATTTTTTTCACTCCAACAAGTATCAGCACCGGTATGACAAACCGGTCCAACTGGATCTACCTTAATCAACAAACTATCCTCATCACAGTCGGAAGAGATTGATTTTAATAAAAGAAAATTTCCACTCTCCTCACCTTTGGTCCACAAGCGATTTTTACTTCTACTAAAAAAAGTAACTTTATTTAACTCCTGTGTTTTGGAAAGAGCTGCCTCATTCATAAAACCAAGCATCAATACTTTCCCAGTAAAATCATCTTGAATGATCGCTGGAACAAGTCCATCCGTATACTTACTAAAATCAACTTTCATCTCTTTTTATATTTTCTTTTATTAAAGAATAATTATTAAAAATTAATGCGATGCTATTACAAGCGCACTCTAATTTTATTGACTGATAAATATTTTTTCAAAGCTAGTATTTCAATTTCTTTATAATGAAAAATACTCGCTGCTAAAGCTGCATCCGCTTTCCCTGTATCAAAAACATCTTTAAAATGTTCCATACTGCCTGCGCCTCCCGAAGCAATTACAGGTACTGGCAAACTACTAGAAAGTGCTGCAGTAATATCTAAAGCAAATCCATTTTTAGTTCCATCATTATTCATAGAAGTGAGTAAAATTTCACCTGCACCCAATTCAACCGCCTCTTTTGCCCACTGTACAGTTTTAGTGTCAGTTTTTGTTCTTCCTCCATTGAGATAAACATACCATTCACCATCCGCTTCTTTTTTTGTGTCAATTGCTAATACTACACATTGACTTCCAAACTCACTGCTTAGTTGTTTTAGCAGAGATGGATTTTTAAATGCGGCTGTGTTAACCGAAACTTTATCGGCTCCATTTTGTAATAGCAAAGCAACATCTTCTACAGAACTAATTCCACCACCCACTGTAAATGGAATATTGATATTAGCTGCAATTCTTTTAACCAATTCAACCAAGGTTTTTCTTTTTTCAATGGTAGCAGTAATATCTAAAAAAACGAGTTCATCTGCTCCATTATCTGAATACAAAATTGCCAATTCTACAGGATCTCCCGCATCACGAATCGATTCAAAATTAATTCCCTTTACGGTTCTACCATCTTTTATATCCAAACAGGGTATGATTCTTTTAGCCAAACCACGTCCACTCCTATTTAAAGGATTTGAAAACGATGGATCATTCGACTCTTTGATAATTTCTAGACTCATAGAATAAGATACTTTTTAGTATCAGTTAAAATAAATGTATGATTCAGTCATATCCTTCAGTGGATTCAACGGAACTTTTCCTTCGTAAATAGCTTTACCAACAATGGCAGCTTCGCAACCCAATGCATCTAAAACAAACAAATCATTTAATTCACTTACACCACCACTTGCAATTAATTTAATTTCAGGATACTGCTCCAATATCGTTTTATACAAATCAACTGAAGGACCTTCCATCACACCATCTTTAGAAATATCAGTACAGAAAATATTAGTAACTCCAAGACTGAGCATTTTACCAATAAAATCAAAAATAGTAATTCCTCCATCTTCCAACCATCCGCTTATTTTAATATTACCATCCAATACATCTGCTCCAATTAAAAAACGATTGGTACCAAATTCTAATATCCACTCTTCTAATAATGCAGGTTGCTTCACTGCAAGACTTCCAATGGTAACCATTGAAGCGCCAGCATTAAAAATATTCCCAACATCTTGAATTGTTTTAACACCACCTCCAAAATCAATAATCAATTCAGTGGAGGATGCTACTTCTTCAAGCACTTTTAGATTAACAATGCTACCTGCTTTTGCACCATCCAAATCTACCATGTGTAATCTTGAAATTCCAGCTGCTTCAAACTGTTTAGCTACTTCCACAGGATTATCATTGTAAATAATTTTTTGATCATAATCACCTTTGGTAAGACGTACACATTTACCCTGAATGATATCTATAGCTGGAATAATAATCATGAAATATTGATAAAATTTTTTAAAATTTGTTCTCCCACCTTCCCTGATTTTTCAGGATGAAATTGCACTGCATGAAAATTATCTTTTTCAAGAGCAGCACTATAAGGTAAAATATAATCAGTGGTAGCAATGGTTGCAGCTCCTAATGCAGCATAATAACTATGAACGGTATAAACAAATTCATTTTCACTAATTCCGGAAAACAAAATAGAATGATAGTCATAAATATTATTCCAACCAATCTGTGGTATTTTCTGATCCGCGGACGAAGAAGTTGGAAAAAGTTTAACCTGTTCATCAAATATTCCTAAACAATCCGTGTTTCCTTCTTCTGAATGTTTACACATTAATTGAAGACCTAGACAAATTCCTAGTACGGGTTGTTTCAAAGAAACAATCAATTGGTCCAATTGTCTTTCTCTCAAATATTGCATGGCAGCATAAGCATGTCCAACTCCAGGAAAAATTATTTTATCAGCACCTTCAATTGCAGCCTTGTCATCGGTAACAATAGAATCTACTCCTATTCTTTGCAATGCATATTGAACACTTTGAACATTGCCCGCATTGTATTTTATGATTGCTACCATTTTTTATATTCAATTTATTCTACCAAGAAATTTCTAAAGTACCCCTTTTGTACTAGGCAATGAATCATTATTGATATCCTTCTTCACCGCCATTTTTATTGCCTTTGCAAAAGCCTTAAATATAGATTCAATTTTATGATGCTCATTTTCGCCCGATGCCTTTATATTAAGGTTACACTTTGCAGCATCACTAAAAGATTTAAAGAAATGGAAAAACATTTCAGTAGGCATATCACCAATTTTCTCTCTTTTGAATTCAGCTTCCCATACAATCCAATTTCGACCACCAAAATCAATCGCTACCTGTGCCAAACAATCATCCATTGGCAACAAAAAACCATAACGCTCAATACCTCTTTTATCACCCAATGCCTTTACAATAGCCTCTCCTAAGGCTAAGCCTGTATCTTCAATCGTATGATGTTCATCAATATCAAGATCACCCTTACATTGAATGGCCAAATCAATATTTCCATGCCTCGCTAACTGATCCAACATATGATCAAAAAATGGAAGTCCCGTAGAAATAGTAGAGCTACCTTTTCCATCTAAATTAATATTTACTTTGATTTTTGTTTCATTGGTAATCCGATCATGCTGAACTTTTCTATCAGGAGATTTTAAATATTCATAAATATCTTTCCAATTGGGTGACTCTAATAAAATAACTTCATTTCGCAACTCTTCAACAGTACTATTTATTTCCGAAGTACCTAAAGTTAAATCTGTATTTAACCAGAATCCTTTTGCACCTAAATTTTTTGCCAATTGCATATCTGTAATTCGATCACCAATAACATATGAATTAGTAAGATCATAGTCGGGGTTATTAATATATTTTGTAAGCATTGCTAGACCTGGTTTTCGGGTAGCTGCGTTTTGTTCTGGAAGAGTTTTATCTATATAAATTTCTGTAAAATGAATGCCCTCGTTTTTTAAACTATTAATCAATAAATTTTGAATAGGCCAAAAAGTATTTTCAGGAAAACTAGCAGTCCCTAAACCATCTTGATTAGTAACCATTACTAATTCGAAATTAAATTCAGCTGCGATTTTTCCTAAATATTTAAAAACATTTGGATAAAATTCTAATTGATCGAAGGAATCAAGTTGATACGTGATAGGAGGCTCCTTTACCAACACTCCATCTCTATCAATGAATAAGATTTTACGTGCACCATTTACTTTATTGGATGCAATACTATCTTGACTAGTTAGATTATTATTGTTCATACTGTTGTAATAAAATTAGTAATTGAGTATTTTCTTCAGGGGTACCAATGGTTATTCGTAAACAATTATCGCACAAAACATCCTTACTTCTATTTCTAACCACTACTTCATTTTGGGCAAGATAATTATATAAATTATTGGCATCTTTTACTTTCACTAAAATAAAATTTGCATCACTTTGAAAAACTTTTTCGACAAAAGGGAAATTTAATAATTGATTGGTCAGTGACACCTTTTCATTCACCAATTCTTTAATCCAAGTATTAACTTGATCTGTATGTTGCAATGCTTCTAATGCTAAGCCCTGTGAAGCTTCATTGATATTATAGGGAGGTTTCACCTTATTAAATAGAGCAATAATATCAAGGGAAGTATAACATAAACCAAGTCTTAAAGCAGCCAGACCCCAAGCCTTGGAAAGCGTTTGCATTACAATTAAATTGGGATACTCTGTTAGTTCTTGTATAAATGATTTTTGATTTGAATAATTAATATATGCTTCATCAATAACTACAATTCCAGGGAAATTATTTAAGAGAAATTCAATGTCATTTCTATTAAGATTATTGCCTGTTGGGTTATTAGGGGAACATAAAAATAACAACTTAGTATTTTCATCGACTGCAGATAAAATCCCTTCAACATCTAATTGAAATTCCGGTAACAAATTCACCTTTTTAATTCCAACATTATTTATATTTCCACTCACTTCATACATTCCATAAGTTGGAGGACAAATAATTACATTGTCTTTTTCTGGGTCACAAAATATACGATATGCTAAATCGATTACTTCATCACTTCCATTTCCAATAAAAATATGTTCTGCTGGAACTCCCTTAATAGAAGCAATCGACATTTTTAACTGCCATTGCAATGGATCTGGATAACGATTAAAGGGTTCGGCCAAGGTAGAACCATAAGGATTTTCATTGGCATCTAACAACACAGAAGCCTTGCCAGTAAATTCATGCCTAGCTGAGGAATAGGGTGTTAGTTTTTTAATATTATCCCTAACCAATGAATTCAAATCAAAGGGAGCCCTTAGATCTGAAATTTTGGAAAAATTTTCTAGATTATTATTTTCACTCATCATTCAACATTTTATAAATTTTATAAAAGCAAAATATAAATTCCACTTTTACAACATTCTAATGGTTACTGCATTTTTATGCGCATCTAATCCTTCAGCAGCTGCCATTATTTCAACTGAAGCACCAATATTTTTTAAACCGTCTTTTTCTAAATTTTGAAAAGTTATTTTTTTAACAAAGCTATCTAATGAAACACCACTATATGCCTTTGCATAACCATTCGTAGGCAATGTATGATTAGTTCCTGATGCATAGTCTCCAACACTTTCAGGAGAGTAATGTCCTAAAAAAACACTACCTGCATTAATCACTTTTTCACTAAGCTCAATCGCATTATCTGAAGCAATAATTAAATGTTCTGCTGCATATTCATTTAATAAATTAAATGCAGCAGAAGTATCTTCCATTACAATAAAACGACTATTATTTAAAGCTGCATTTGCTATATCTTTTCGAATTAACAGAGGTAATTGGATTGCTAATTCTTTTTGTACATCTTCTACCACCTTTAAAGTACTTGCAACTAATACCACCTGACTATCAACACCATGTTCTGCCTGACTCAAAAGATCAGCAGCTACAAATGCTGCTTTACAAGTCTGATCAGCATATACAGCTACTTCACTAGGACCAGCAGGCATATCAATCGCTAATCCTTCTTTGTTAACGAGTTGTTTAGCGCAAGTCACATATTGATTACCTGGACCAAATATTTTATATACTTGTGGAATAGAAATAGTACCATAAGCCATCGCTGCAATAGCCTGTATACCTCCAATTTTGTAAATATTTTTTAATCCTATCAACTGAGCTACATATAAAATAACAGGATTAACCTTTCCATTTTTATCACAGGGGGTACAAACTGTAATATCACTACATCCAGCCATCACAGCAGGTATTCCTAACATAAGTAAGGTAGAAAATAAAGGAGCAGAACCACCGGGAATATATAAACCTACCTTTTGAATACCAACTGATTTTCTCCAACAAATAACTCCAGGTGTAGTTTCAACTTTTTCTACTTCCTGAATTTGAGAGGAGTGGAATTTTTCAATATTATTTTTTGCAATAGTAATAGCCCCCTTCAAATCAGTACTAACTAATGATATAGCTTCTTCAATTTCTTCATCACCCACACGCAACTCTTGAAGCTCAACACCATCAAATTTTAATACATATTTTTTAACAGCTTCATCCCCATTCAACTTTATATCGACTAAAATTTTAGAAACTGATTCTTCCAATTGGCTGCTATCAAAAGCAGGTCTTTTTAAAATCGAATTCCATTCAGACGATGATGGATTGTTAAATAAATTTTTCATACTTAAATTTTTACTTCCGAAATAATTGAAATTACACAATCATTTTTTCGATTGGTATCACTATTATCCCCTCTGCTTCGAATTGCTTTAACTTTTCAATTACATCCCAGAAATCATTTTCATTGACTACACTTTGAATACTACTCCATCCTTCTTCTACTAATGGAACAACTGTTGGACTCTTCATTCCAGGCAAAAGAGAAAAAATATTTTTCAATTGATGATTGGGAGCGTTCAATAAAATATACTTATTATTTTTAGCAGTTTTTACAGAATTGATTCTCAACAGTAACTTGTCTAATATTAATCTCTTCTCAGTGGTAAGATTTTTATTTACAGATAAAACTGCTTCAGACTGAAGGATAACTTCTACCTCTTTCAATCCATTGGTAAATAGCGTACTGCCGCTACTCACTAGATCACAAATTGCATCTGCCAATCCAATACTTGGTGCAATTTCTACTGAACCACTGATCTCATGAATTTCTGCTTCTATATTTTTGTCATTCAGATATTGCTGAAGAATCGTTGAATAAGTAGTAGCTATTTTTAATCCTCTCAAATCTTCTATAGAATTATATTGAACAGCTTTTGGAACAGCAATACTCAATCTACACCTTCCAAAACCTAATCGATAAGCAATATCGATATTTTTGTTTTTTTCGAGTAATACATTCTCCCCTACTATTCCAATATCTGCCACTCCATCATATACATATTGAGGAATATCATCGTCCCTAAGAAAATACACTTCAATAGGGAAGTTAAATGCGGCTGCCTTTAATTGTTTATTCCCATTGTTTAATTCAATACCACACTCTTTTAATAACTTAATAGAGTCTTCATAAAGTCTACCTGATTTTTGAATTGCAATTTTAAGCATATGATTTATTTATAATATAAAAACTATGATATAATATTTGTTAAAATGAAAAAAATAAAAAAAGGCTTACGTTTTAGGTAAGCCTTTTAATTAAAATATGTTGATCTACATACAAATCTTATTAGCTTACCCTTCGGTAATGTAATGATGATGGTGTATGTGATTTATTTTTGTCATTTGTAGTGCAAAGTAAAGACTGATAAATTATTTTACCAAATAAAATTTAAAAAGAATCAATAACAACTCCCAAACCAGGTGTATCGGTATAAATTATATTGCCAAACTCAAAGCCAACACCCTTAGCAGTATCTTCTGCCAATAGAAGTGGACCGTCCATATCAATATAATCAGCCATTGGTGCCAATTGAGCAATTGCAGCTGTCCCAACAGAGCTTTCATTCATGCAACCAATCATTACTTTCATATCTAGCTCCCTCGCTCTTTTAATCATCCTGCGAGCGGGGGTAATGCCACTACACTTTGTTAATTTAATATTAATTCCATGAAAATGTAAGTGACACTTCTCAACATCTGACTCTGAAACACAGCTTTCATCAGCAATAATTGGCAAGGAAGACTTTTCAAATAGCGTTTTCATTTCTTCCCAGTTATCGGTAGCCAATGGCTGCTCAACCAGTTCAACCCCCAGTTGCTTTAAAATAGGTATTTTATGTAAGGCCTCTTCTAAAGTCCAACCCGCATTTGCATCCACTCTAAAAACAGCATCCGTATGCTCTCTCAAGGCTGCTACCATTTCAATATCATCGGGTACCCCTACCTTAATTTTATAAATAGGCCATGGGCGTTCTTTCATTTTTAAAATCATTTGATCAATGGTATCGATGCCAATTGTAAAATCTGTTTGAGGACTTTTAGAAATATCTAACTGCCATAATTGGTGCAACTGCTTCCCCTTCATTTTGCCATAAATATCCCAACCTGCCATATCCAAAGCGCATACTAAAAAAGAATTATTAGGAAATAAGTGATGCAAATAATGCCAATACCTTTCAGGATCTGAGAAAGAAAATTTCTGTAAGAATATCTTTTTACGCTCCAAGTCCTCTAGCATTTTCGCAATAGGTAAGTCATAGTAACTAATTGCAGGCGCCTCACCATAGCCTCTAATACCTAAATAATTCAACTCAACTATCAATGTAGGCTGATGTGTCTTAGTACCCTTTGAAATCGTAAATGGATGCTTGAATAATAAATTAAAATCCTTGGCTATAAAGTCCATCATTTGACAAAGTTAAATACTAATTATTAGTTGTATACAATCGTAGAATTTACCTATGCGATAAAGGTAGAATACTTTGGATTAATGCAAAGAGAATTTGCAACTTCAATATTACATTATGTGGAAAATCTATTTAGTCGAAACTCAAAAGTCGGATAAGAAAATTTTACATAATAGTTATTTGAACGCCCTTGAATAAAATTGCTAGAAATGTTGAATATCTGCCGTTAAAAAATCACGCTATTTAAAGTAACGCTGTGTTTTACTTTGGCCTTGATAGAAAGTCGATGCTCATTCAGTAATGCCCTTGAATAAAAAGTGCTAGAAATGTGAAATATCAGCCGTTAAAAAATCAAGGCTGTCCTAGCCAGCAGACCCTTTAAAGAAACATACTCTGCTGGCGAGTTCCTTGATTTTAGGTTGATATTTAAAACTTCATCCGCCGCGGCGGATTGATTTTTTTTGTTACTTTTTTGCATCAAGGCAAAAAAGTAAAAGCGCTCTATTCCAAAGGAAATTTCAGACCTAAATAGCTAACTTTTATTTTACTATAAACAAGAACAAATTATTAATCATTTTATTGATTATCTGGTAGTTCTTTATGGGTTTACTTTGATTAAGGGTATTACAGATTGGGCGCATATAACTTTTTGAGGGTCGACTATTTAGTAAAAATATAAATTCCCTCTGCTAAGCAGTTTAAGTAAATAATTTTTTAAGAAAACAGAATATAATTGGCAAAAAAAATCCTCCACAAAGGTGAAGGATTGTATATTTTGTAATAAAACTAAAATTTTACCATTTGTCAACTTCTTCAGTACTTCCATTGTCAAGAGGTACCTGATTCTCTGACTCAACAGAAGAAGAAGGAGCAATGATCTCTTTTTCAGGAGAAATAGCAGCTGAACTATCATTCTCAACACTATTAGATGGAGCACCTTGATATGAACCCTCTTCCCCTTCATAAGGATTTTCATGATTGAAAGCATCAAAATCAAAGTCTGGCATTAAGTCAGTCTTTACATAATCGATCGCCTCAGCAAGCCCCTTTATAAATTTATTAAAATCTTCTTTATACAAAAAAATCTTATGCCTGTCGTAGCCTTCAGAATCAAAACGTTTGCGACTTTCAGTAATGGTTAAATAATAATCGCTACCACGAGTTTCTCTTACATCAAAAAAGTAAGTCCTACGTTTACCAGCCCTAATGCGTTTACTATAAACGCTTTCCATTTTTTTGTCATTGTTTTCGTACGCCACAGTTGTAATTTTTTTTGGATGAATGGATAAAATTTATAAATAAAATACTTGACAAAGATATAGCTGTTTTTGAAATAGCAAAATAAACAGTCATATTTTAAAAATCTTAGTCTTTTCTAGCTAAAATACAGCAAGTTAAACTTGAAATCTCCTTCTAAACCTACTAATTACCATCCCTATCCCCATCTTGATGCTGTTGACGAGCATACATTTGAGCATAAAATCCATTTTGTAGTAATAAATCAGCATGGGTTCCAATTTCTATAACTTTCCCATCTTCCAACACGATGATCTTATCAAAATGAAGCAATGAAAAAATACGGTGAGTAATAATTATTGCAGTTTTATCTTTCCACCAAATATTTAGATTGTTCAAAATTTCCTTTTCAGTTTTTGCGTCAACTGCACTCAAACAGTCATCAAAAATAACCATCGAAGGATTCTTTAATAAAGCCCTTGCTATTGAAATACGTTGTTTTTGACCACCACTTAGTGTTACTCCTCTCTCCCCTATCATAGTTTGATATCCTTCGGAAAAACTTTCAATTTCATTGTGAATCCCTGCAATTTTAGCAGCATTAATCACTTCATCTAAACTTGCTTCATTCACTCCAAATGCAATATTATTTTGAACCGTTTCACTAAATAAAAATACATCCTGAGGTACGTAACTGATTTGTGCGCGCAACCAATGCAAGTCAATCTTATTAATCGGAACTCCATCATACAGAAGCAAACCATTCTGTGCATCATACATTCTCAATAGAAGTTGAGCAATCGTAGATTTTCCAGATCCGGTTCTTCCTACTATCGCAATTTTCTCCCCTTTATTAATATCAAGAGAAAAGTCTTTGATAGCATTAATCCCTGTATGAAAATAAGTAAAATCAATACTTTTAAACTGGATAATACTATTGATAGAAGGTTTTAATAAAGCAGCGGGCTGCTGAATGGAAGGTGCCGTTTGCAAAAATTCATTTATTCTTTTTTGAGAGGCCGCAGCTCTTTGAGTCATACTAGCAGTCCAACCAATAGCACTTACAGGAAAAGTAAGCATCTGAATATACAATACAAATTCAGCAATTGTACCAATGCTAGTTCCAGGCACACCATTGATTACGTCCATACCACCAGCCATAATGGTGATTAGCGTACTTAAACCAATTAATAATCCAATACTTGGAAAATAAATAGCCTCCGTTTTAGCCAACGCAAGTGCATTATTTTTATACAATTCACTATTTTTTGAAAAAAAACTAAGCATCGCTTTTTCCTGGACAAATGACTTTATCACTCTTATTCCACTGTAAGATTCCTGTGCATTGGTAGTAAGATCACTTAGTAACGCTTGAATACGCTCACTCTTTTTATTAATAATAATATTAACAAAATAAATAGTGATAGCCAAAATTGGTAAGGGAGACAGTGAAATCAAAGTTAACTTAGGACTAGCTTGAAACATGAAATAAATACTAAATATTAATATGGCAGCTAGGTTAATAAAATACATTATAGCAGGTCCAGTATACATTCTAACTCTACTTACATCTTCTGAGATTCTACTCATTAAATCACCCGTGCTATGTGTTTTATAAAAATTAGAATCCAATTGTTGGTAATGATTAAAAACTTGATTTTTTTGACTGTATTCAATCAAACGACTCATTACAATAATGGTTTGACGCATCAAAAACATAAAAAAGCCACTTATCAATGCAATCAGTAACAAAAGTAAACTACACCATGCTACCTTATGACTAAAGGATTGTGATTGAAGAGCAGAAATAATCCATTGAACTAGAATATCATATTCAAATTTATTAATAGAAGAAGGTAAGGGGTTAGAAAAAGAATTACTGGTACTTTTAACAACCAGATTTACAATATATCCAGTTAACTGAGGAGCCAGAATTCGAAAGTAATTGGTAAGTAGGATAAAAATAATCCCTAAAGAGAAGCGGTAACGGTATTTCCAAAAAAATGGATTGAGCGATGCAAGGTGTTTCATTCATTGCAAAAGTAATATAAATAGAAACAAGGAAAAGCTATAAAGTAATAGAAATAAACAGAATTTTAAATAAAAAAACGATTGGACCTCAATAATGAAAAAATACCTACAATTGAATGATGTAATTAATAATAAATTAGGAAATTAAAGAAATTGGTGAAGGATTATAGAGTTTGAATATTTATACTAATTGGTTTTAAAATATCCGCCAACCATGAAAAAAATATTTTTTTCATAGCTAGATAATCATTTCTACTACCAACAAGACGATTATAGAAATTTTTATTGCTAATTCCACCTAAACGTATTTTAACAATTAACAGAGGGTGATAAAAAGTCTTCCTTTTTTCATAACGGGTGTTTGGTTTAAAGTAAAAAAAATAGTTGGGGTTTAAGCCCAACTATTTTTCACTTACACACTTTATAAGATAGTCCCTATTTTTCAAACAACCGGTTCCAAATTTTTCTTATCAAAATTTGCACTCAATTGTACTCCCATTGTTTCAATTCTAACCTTTGCCCTGCTCCCATTGATTTCAACTAGCACACCATTGTAATTCATTAATAAACCTTGTTTTATTCTTACTTTAGAATTTACGGTTAATCTAGAAACTTCTTCAATCTGTACATCAGAAAATTCATTTAAAAATTTTTTGATCGTAAAAATATCTTCCTCCTTAATCCTTGCTGGTTTACCAAGCCAATAAACAAAATTGAGAATCCCGTTGATATTTTTAAGGTCCCATTTTTCTGAATCTTTTACTCTAACAAATACATAGGACTTAAAAAGGGGTTCCAATATAACTTTTTTACGATCGCTCCACTGCTTTATTACTTTATTAAGAGGACAATAGTTTTCTATACCATTGTTATCCAATATACCTGCCACTTTTTTTTCCCATCTTGGTTTCGTATAAACTGCAAACCAATGTAAATCATCTTTCTCCATAATATAACGTTGCTCACCCTCAGTCTCACAACGGCTGACTGAATAACATCTTTAATTGATTATATATTTTACTTTGTTCAATGGGAGTAAAATTAACTCAAAAGAAGAATATTTAGCTATTATTGTTAGCTTCTAAAAAGAGGCAGATTAATTAAGTTTAGCCAATGCTTCTTTAATTCTTACCCATGCTCTATCAATATTTACCATACTATTTGCAAAGGAAAAACGAACACATTTAGGTTCTCCAAAAGCCTCTCCCATTACAGAAGACACATGGGCGGTATGAAGTAAATACATAGAAAAATCAGCAGAATTGGTAATGGTAGTGACGCCGTCTGTTTTTCCATAATAATAGGATATGTCTGGGAAAATATAAAATGCTCCTTCAGGTTCAGTACATTTGAATCCTGGGATATCTTTGATTAAATCCATAACTCGAGCTCTTCTTCTAGTAAATTCCTCTGCCATTTCCATAGAAGGTTTTAAATCAGTTGTCAAAGCCACTACAGCAGCTTTTTGAGTAATAGAACAGGTGCCACTAGTAAATTGACCTTGCAATTTCTCACAACCTTTTGCGATGTCTACATTGGAAGCAATATATCCAAGGCGCCAGCCAGTCATCGCAAAACCTTTACTTAAACCATTGACAATTATAACACGATCCTTTAGATCATCAAATTGAGCAATGCTTTCATGCTTCCCAACAAAATTGATGTATTCATATATTTCATCAGAAATAATATACAGGTTAGGATATTTTCTAAACACCACCGCCAATGCTTCCAATTCAGCTTTGCTATATACAGCACCCGATGGATTACAAGGAGATGAGAATAAAAAAATCTTTGATTTAGGAGTAATAGCAGCCTCCAATTGTTGAGGAGTAATCTTAAAACCGCTCTCTAAAGAGGTATGAACCTCAACTACTTTTGCTCTGGCAATTTTTACCAATTCAGAATAAGTAACCCAATACGGAGTGGGGATGATTACTTCCTCTCCTTCATCAACCACAGCTAAAATTGCATTGGCTAAACTTTGTTTGGCACCTGTGGAAGTAACAATATTTTCAGGTTTATAATCAAGTTGATTATCCCTTTTCAATTTGGTACAAACAGCTTCGCGCAAATCTAGGTAACCTGCTACAGGCGTATAATGACTAAAATTATCATGGATGGCCTTAATAGCTGCATCCTTAATGTGTTGAGGAGTATCAAAATCGGGTTCACCAAGACTAAGGTCAATTACATCGATTCCTTTGGCCCTAAGTTCACGGCCCAATTTGGCCATTTTTAAAGTTTCTGGTTCCGAAAAACGGTCTAACAAAGAAGATAGTTGCATGAATTATAAATTGAAACGCAAAATTAAAAGAAAATGAACTGTAATTAGCATAAAAGTAAATTTATTTCATTTTTTTAAATCATCCCTTCGGGACATTTAAATTAAATTTTTTATTTGCTAGAAAATAACTGATTTTAAATGATATATCAAAAACTAAATAACAAAACCATCTGATAATACAGCCCCTTTTTTAATAACTACAATTCCATCCTTTACTGAATAAAGAGAATGGTCGGAATTGGATAAATGGTTTCCCCCATTTATTCGAACATCATTTCCAATTCTGCAGTTTTTATCAACAATGGCATTTTTAATATAACATCGATCTCCAATTCCAATTGTAGGAATATTTTTTCCACCATTGCCTTCGATATCAGCTACGGTTTCATAAAAATCATTTCCCATTATATAACAACTTAAAACGGTAGAACCATGTCCTATTCTACTTCGAATACCAATCACGCTATTTTCAATTCTACTTCCATTGATAATTGCCCCTTCAGCAATGATTGTTTTTTCTAAAGTTGTTCCGCTTATTTTGGCAGGTGGCAACATCCTTGCATGACTATATACAGTTTTTTGATTATCAAATAAATTAAAGGGAGGCATATCCAATGTCAAGGACAGATTGGCTTCAAAAAAAGAGTGAATATTACCAATATCCGTCCAGTACCCATCGTATTGAAAACTTACCACATTGTACTTTTCGATGGAACTAGGTATTATTTCTTTACCAAAATCAGTAGCATCTTTATTTTCATTTTCTAGCAGATTAAATAATAACTTTCTACTAAAAACATAAATACCCATAGAAGCCAAGTAACTTCTACCTTGCGATTTCATCTCATCACCCGTATCACTGATCCATTCAGGCAACCTGTCTTTTGCGGGTTTCTCAATAAATGAGGTAATCGTTTGTTCATCATTTGACTTTAAAATACCAAATTCAGGTGCATCTCTTTCACCTACAGGAATAGTTGCAATAGAAATATCTGCCCCTTTGGAAATATGGTTATCAATCATTTCAGCAAAATCCATTTGATATAGCTGATCACCACTCAATATTAATACATATTCAAAATCGTAATTAACGATATGTCTTAATGATTGTCTCACCGCATCAGCAGTCCCTTGAAACCATTTTGGATTGTCAGGAGTTTGCTCAGCTGCTAGAATATCAACAAACCCCTTACTAAAAATGCTAAACTGATACGTATTTTTAATATGCCGATTTAAAGAGGCAGAATTAAATTGAGTAAGCACTAAAATACGATTTAGACTAGAGTTGATACAATTAGAAATAGGTATATCTACCAACCTATATTTTCCTGCAATAGGAACTGCAGGCTTACTTCTAGAAGCAGTTAAAGGGTATAATCTTGATCCAGCTCCTCCTCCCAATACAATTGAAATTACTGATGCAGTTTCCATATTTTAGTAAAAAATTTTAATTTATTATTTATTTAATATATAAAAAAATGTAGATATTAATTTTAACATTAGAGTATACTTTGGTAAAGATCAAGATACTTTTTGGCACTAGTTTGCCAGCTATTATCTAATTTCATAATTTTAGTCACCAGTTGTTTTAACAATTTTGGCTGATTATAAATTTCCAACGCCCTATAAATAGAGTGTGTAATATCCCAAACCGTTGCATCATTAAAACAAATTCCATAGCCTTTTGGTTCACCAAAATCTTTTACAGTATCCTGCAATCCTCCAGTATTTCTAACAATTGGTATGGTACCATATCTCATTGCATACATTTGATTAAGTCCACAAGGCTCTACCCTACTGGGCATTAGTAAAAAATCGGCCCCTGCATACATTTGATGACTCAATTGTTCATTGTAGCCGATCTTAGAATTATAATAACCTACTAATTGACTTTTCATATTTTCAAGTTCTGCTTCAACAGAACTATCGCCACTTCCCAAAACCAGAAAATTCATTTTACCTTCCATATGTTGAATCGAATCATAGATAACCTGTGGAAGTAGATCGGCAGCTTTTTCGTAAACCAATCGACCAATAAATATGAATAAAGGTTTTTCGAAATCCAGATTAAACTGCTCACACAAAATCTTTTTATTACCCAGCTTTCCAGAAGAAGCATCTTTTACATTGAAATTTGGATTGATATATGAATCTACCAAAGGATCCCAGACTTCAGTGTCAATTCCATTTAAGATTCCTATAAATTTTCCCTGCTCATAATCAAATAACTTTTCTAATCCATTCGCATTTTGACGCATCTCCTCGAGGTACCGCTGACTAACGGTAGTGACTACACGAGCACATTTTACTGCAGATGCTAATGGATTGATATTGTTTTGCCAGTCCAACTTACCCCAATCAAAACTATCCCAGTCGGGAAGGTATCTCGATTTATCCCAGCCCATCCATCCCTGATATTGAGCATTGTGAATGGTAAGAACAGTGGCTACTTCGGCTAAATGTCGATAAGCAGTACAGTATTGCATCATAAAGGGAATTAAACCTGTATGATGATCGTGAACATGCACTATATCAGGTTGATGTTTCCACTGAGACAACCAATCAACTACCGCTATTTGAAAGGCGGTAAATCGCTCTGAATCGTCACCATAGCCATAAACAGATTGCCTATCCAGCATTCCATTAATATCTACTAGGTACAAATCAAAGCCAAGGATATTTTTTCTTTCTTTAATAATGGAGTAATTAAACCAATGTTCACCCATGTCGAATGAACCCTGATGGACAGTATCAAATTGGTGGTCGAATAAAAACTTAGTACGATACATTGGTAAAACAACTTTTGCAGTATGGCCCAATTGATTTTGATATTTTGGAAGCGCCCCCACTACATCACCTAAACCACCTACCTTAGCTACTGGATAACATTCTGCACTAACATGTAATATTTCCATTGAATATATAAAGAATTAATGTCCTTGAAATTAAGTAGTATTTTGCAAGAAACAAATTATCAAATGAAAATTTTTCCTAGTGCAAAAAATATTCTACATTGGGTAACTTTAAAAAATACGCTTCATTTAAAAATCTAAATGAGCCAATTAAAAAAATACATTTTACTGAGTTGAGGAAAAATGTCAAACTTGGACTATAAATAAATTATTTTTTCAATAGATTGAAATATGCATAAAAAATACGCAGTAGGAATTGACATAGGCGGAACCACCGCAAAATTTGGAATTGTAGATAGGAATGGACAAATACTTGAGCAGGATCGAGTGCCGAGCAATGAACATGCTGTGGTAGAAGATTTTATAGATGACATGAGTGCCAAATTAATGCCAATGATTGACCGAGTTGGCGGAATTGATAATTTTGTTGGAATTGGAATGGGTGCTCCCAACGGAAATTTTTATACAGGTACCATTGAATATGCTCCCAATTTAAAATGGAAAGGGATTATACCCATTGCTGATTTGATTGAGAAAAAATTCAAACTTACCACCCGACTTACCAATGATGCCAATGCTGCTGCAGTCGGTGAAATGATGTACGGTTGTACTAAAGACATCAAGCATTTTATTACCATTACTCTTGGTACAGGTGTAGGAAGTGGGATTGTTATAGACGGTAAGATTTTATTAGGTTATGACGGGTTTGCTGGTGAACTAGGACATACCATCATTCGTCCGGGTGGAAGAATGCACAAATCAACTGGTATGAGAGGTAGTCTTGAGTCCTATGCCTCTGCTACTGGTGTTAGGGAAACAGCCATTGAAATGCTGACTACTCAGCCAGATACCGACAGTTTACTCCGCAATTATAGAATTAATGAACTAACCAGCGAAACGGTCTATGACTGTGCCATGCAAGGTGATAATATCGCGAATAAAATTTTTGAATTCACAGGCCAGATTTTGGGTGAATCACTAGCCAACTTCGTTATGTTCTCTTCACCTGAAGCTATCATTTTATTTGGAGGACTTACCAAAGCAGGTAATTTATTAATTAACCCAACTCGCAAACATATGGAAGCTAACTTGCTTCCTATTTATCAAAACAAAGTGAAATTACTTTTTAGTGAATTGAAAGAAGCCGATGCTGCAATTTTAGGTGCAAGTGCACTGGTATGGAATTTATAAGTATTTAGGATGTCCTATACATGAAATCATTCTTTTTTACTAAAAAAATAATTAAGGTACAGTCTATAAATAACTGACAATGAGGTACTTAATTTAAACAAATTTTTCCTCTTGCCATTTTTGTCTACCCCATCCTGCTATCACATGCTTTTCACTATGATAAGAAGATCGCACCAATGGTCCACTTTCCACATAATCAAAGCCCATGTTATAACCAATTTCTCTTAGTTCTTTAAACTCATCTGGATGAACAAAACGTTGGACTTGCAAATGCTTTTTACTAGGTTGCAGGTACTGACCAATTGTTATTACATCAACCTGACTATCCTGTAAATCTTGCATTGTTTGAATTACTTCTTGTTTAGATTCTCCCAAACCTAACATGATTCCACTTTTAGTGCGCATCCCCCCTTCTTTCAAAATACGAAGGGTTTCCATACTTCTCCAATATTTAGCTTGTATGCGCACCTGTTTGGTTAACCTTTCTACGGTTTCAATATTATGAGATACCACTTCTGGACTTGCTTCGATAATTCTCTGGATATTTTCCTTTTCAGCTTTAAAATCAGGAATTAAGGTTTCCAAGGTAGTGGTTGGATTCAATGCTTTAATTGCCTTGATTGTGTTAAACCATACGATACTTCCACCATCTACTATTTCATCCCTATCCACGGAGGTTACTACCGCATGCTTGACTTTCATTAAATGAATTGCTTCAGCTACCCGCTGAGGCTCATCCCAATCTACTGGATCAGGCTTACCAGTAGCAACTGCACAAAAACCACAACTCCGGGTACAAATATTACCCAATATCATAAAAGTTGCAGTCCCCTCACCCCAACATTCACCCATATTAGGACAATTACCACTTTCACAAATAGTGTGTAGCTGATGGGTATCTACCAGATTACGAACTTCCTTATACGACTCTCCAATAGGTAATTTTACCCTTAGCCAGTTAGGCTTTTTAACTTTTTGCTCTACTAATCCATCAATAACCGGTAACTCTATCATTAAGTAAAATTATATTTTGCTAAACACTGAATAAATTGAATTATTAAACAAAATTAATGGTAACAATTGATAAGTAAACAACTTTGTACAACCCAACTTATCCAGAATGGAACCCATTTAAAAAATATCTTTTATTTCCTCTTTCCAAATAAAATAGAAACATAGACACTTACAAAATATTGGCTAGCTTTTGAATAAACCAATTGAGGAATTGCCTTAGAATAAATCTCTGCCATTAATCCTACTTCTAAAGCACTGAGCTGCTCATTATATTTACCATAATCAAATCTCAAAGATGCCTTTGTATAAATGCCAGGAGTAACCTTTAATTGATTCCAGCCTTTTGTAAATCCTCCACCAGATACTTGCATGAATCCGAGTAAACTTGAATTTGTGAACAATACACTATCTGCAATATGTGTATATCTACCAGAATTTGAATACAATGAACTATCAGAAGATTCATATCTAATCAACTTACGACCTCCTTTATTCATATCATTAACTTCAAGATTATAGGGTCTTAATAAAGCTAAAGAAATACCTCCACCAAAATTCCCTGTAACACTAATTCCGTTTCTGTTAGTTTTGTTACCTAGTAAATATTGTTGCTGCACCCCTAACTTTATAGGGTAGAAATAATTAATTTTTCCAAATACAAAAGGTGAAGAAGGTATATTCACATTGCTTTGCTTTTCTTCCTTTGAATGTTTTCTTTCTGTCAACTCAAATTGAAATAATAAGGATTTTTTAACTGACTTAGATTTACCCACCTCAAAAAAACCACCATAGCCATCCGAAGCAAGTTTAATTCCAAATGCTGTTTGTTGATGATAAGAAACCACTCCTTCCTCCTCCTGTTTTACGAGTGCATTGATTCGCTGCTTCTTTTGAATCATTAAATCCTTTTTTGACTTTTGGGCAAAAGAAGCAAATCCGATTACAATAGTTAAAAAAATTAAAAATAATTTACGCATAATAGATTTTTACTTCAGTAAATTTATGCAAAAATAACACAATGACAGCAACCATTCAATATGAAGGCGATTTAAGATGCAATGCACAACATTTACAAAGCGGAACACTCATTGAAACAGATGCTCCTTCTGATAACCGAGGAAAAGGAGAAAGATTTTCTCCCACCGACTTAGTATGCACTGCCTTAGCCACTTGTATGGCTACCACCATGGCAATCAAAGCAAATGATATGAACATTGAATTAAAGGGTTTATCGATTGCAGTTACTAAAACAATGCAGAGCGACCCCCGAAGAATTTCAAAAATTGATGTTAAAGTTTCATTTCCCACCTCTTTGATACTAGAAGAAAAAGAAAAAATTATTCTACAACGAACCGGTGAAAATTGCCCTGTAGTTAAAAGTCTGCATCCAGACTTAGTCCTAAATATTGAATATAATTAATAGGTAGTTAAACTAAGGGGCCTAAGTAACTTATTTCCCACTGCACATTCCAAGCAACGCTTTTGATTACAGTAATCATTTTTCAATTGAATGAGAGCCTGAGAATCAAAAGCGTTCTTATTTTCAATTCCCAAAATTTTAAAACCGTTGGTGATAGTATTATTTTCTTCTGCAATTTGCTCTAACCAAAGCATTGCCCGATCCTTATACTTTGATTCCCTCAGATGGTGACCATAGGCAAAAATAATAGGAACAATGGTATTGATCAATAAAGAATGTATCATCTGTTGGCCTATATTTTTCTCTCGATAATCTGAAACCTCATCAAAAACATAATGATAATTCCAATAGTCATTGGCAGTAACAGACAATAGTTTTTTTACATCTTCTAATAATATTGTTTCTTTTATAATTGAGAATAAATGCACACTTTTATGAATCAACATAGACAATTGTGCCAACCGAAGAGAGGGGAAATTAGAAGGGCGCATTCTTAAAAAATACAATGGTTGCTTACTTGATAATAATTGATGTTTTTTCTTTAAAAATAGATACTCTTTTTTTAAAAGTTTTGGATAATCTTCATCAAAATCTTTGTCCAATAACCCTGCTTGTCCAAATAATAGAGCTTCCGTTTGATGAATTTGATTTTTATGTTTCGCTAAAATATTAATTGGTAGAGATCGAGCCAATTTTTCAAATGAATCAGAATTAACCGTATTTCCAAAGTTTCGGGCTATTAGCCACCAAAAAGTCTCCTCCCAATGATTGTGGTTGCAACCAAGGAAATCAAAAATAACCGAAGTTTTCCTTTGCATCCTTTCTACTAACAGCCTTTCTTTCCAAGAAACCCAGAGCATAGGTGTAATAGTTGCAATCATTGTTTCACAAGCAATAAAAGATTTTGCATTCATTAATTTATTGAATTTTTGCAGCAATATTTTTGAAACCAGACTTTGTAATTCAAGTACAGGAAAGGATTCTTGAAGATTGATATCATTTTTCCAAACAACGTGTAAAATAATATTTCCATAATTTTTATCCATACTATGGTGATGGCTATTCCAATCAGAAGATAAAACATGTAACTCAATACTACCTGCCCAAAAGGTATTATTTACTTTAATTTTAGCATTTAAAAAATCAGGCCCTTGATTGGTATTGATTATTCCAGGATTAAAAATGGATAAGGTTTCCCCATCGCCTGTTTTCAATTCTTGTCTATTATAATATTGTAGCTGCCATATAAATTGTAAGAGCCTTTCGTTCATGACGATTATTTAATATCACAAATACAATGGAATAAATAGAAGGAATTTCCATTTTTTGAGATTCACTAATTTACAAAAATTATTTTATAATATTATAATTATTTATAATATTATAATTATAAGTACAAAGCACTAAATGATTCTTATTTTGACGTAAGAAAGAAGTTTATAAAGATCAAGAGGAAATTTAAAAAGAAATTATAATTGTTTCAGCTCTTGCACCACCCTACTTACTGGAAGTCCCATCACATTGTAAAAATCACCTGAAACTGATTGAATACCCACTACACCAATCCATTCCTGAATAGCATAAGCACCTGCTTTATCATATGGTTGGTATTTATCAACATAAAAAATGATTTGCTCCTTTGACAGGTTGTGAAAAGAAACTTCTGTTGTATCTGCAAATGCTAGTTCCTTTTCATTAAATAGAATGACCACTCCAGTAATAACCTTATGTTTTTTACCAGATAGCGCAGCTAAAATAGCAATCGCATCTTCTCGGTTGATGGGTTTACCAATTACTCTATCTTCCAATACAACAATTGTATCAGCAGCTAAAACAGGAATAGTGAATTGATGATTCTTCTGAACAGCCAATGCTTTATTTCGGGCAATATGGATAGCTGTATCTTCAAAAGACAATCCAGTAGGATAGGACTCATCAGTAGATTGAACCACTACAGCAAAAGGTACTTCGGCCCATTCTAATAACTGCTTTCGTCTTGGTGACTGTGATGCTAAAATAATACCCCCGGAATGAATCATAAAAAAAACACTAAGATGATTTGTAATTAAATTGAATAAAATAATTTACCTATTGCTTGCTTTGGATTACTGAATTACTTTATTAATAAAATCGAACATATTCCAGTTAACATTACCACTTTAATGAATGTACTGATGGTATGATACTCAGCGGTGGTATGCGCATGATAAAGCCTTTTCAGTATCCAAACGAGTGGAGAAATTACTAATACCAATGAATACAATGCACTACCCCACCATCCAATTTGAAGTACATATAGTTGAAGTATTACCAACGCCCCTATTAATACTGTTAGCCAAACTCCAACAAAAACTTTTGTGGCTGGAACACCCCAAATGATAGGCATTGTTTTACATTGATATTTAGCATCACCAGACATATCCTCTATATCTTTTACAACTTCTCGAATCAATGAAATAATAAAAGCAAAACCTGCATATAAAGCTGCGAATTTATAAATTCTGGACAACCCTACTATGAATCCAGAAGAGACTACTGTTGTATTAAACAGTAAGGTATTGGTAGCAAAATATAAAACCAGCACAGTCCAAGCTGTTAGGCCCGCAATAATAAGATTTCCAGAAAGTAATCTCTTCTTAAAACTAGTAGAATAAACCCACAACATATAAGAACAAATAATATTGGCGAAAAATATTAAAGGACTAGTTTTAAATGCAACATATCCACTTAATGCAATGCCAGCAAATGTTATTAACAAATGAAAAAGAATTGCCCAATGGCGGCTAATAATTTTTTGAACCACCATCTTAGCAGGTTTATTTACCTGGTCAATATTGATATCAAAATAATCATTAATAATATACCCAGCTGCTGCAATCAAAACAGAAGCAATCACTAAATAATAAAAAAGGGATGGGGTTAATGCTTTTTGCTGTAGAAAATAATCGCTAGGTAAGGATGGAATAATTATACAATAATAAAAAAGGAATTGGGTAAGGGCAATAAAAAAAAGATTGGGCCAACGTATCAATCGAAAAAAGGCTAACAATAATTTCATCTAGAAAATTTATATTTAATCCTATTCAATATTATCCAATGGCCATTCTGCATCCTATTTTTGATTATCTCTCCATTCATACACCCAACTACTTTGAATCATTTCAAGATGCCCTTCATTGCTTTGTTCTGCAGTTCCCGAAAAATTAGGGATCTCCATTACCCATTTATGTAAATCGGTAAAGCGAATACGGTAAATTTTACTTTCACTAAAATCATCACCAAAACGTTCATGCAATTTCATTGCAATGTCTTCATAATCATTCCAATGAATTGGAGGTTCGAAAGTCATAAAAGATATTTTGTAAATAGGCTGATTTAATATTTTTTTTATTAATGTCTTTCTATTTTTTGAAAAATTAAAATTAGTCGCAATAAATAAGCTGCTGAACTAGCTAAATTACTCTCCCAAAAATTGTGTCTGGTCAGGTAATGTTACAACAATAATACCACTCCCTTCTTGTAAGATACATTGACAACCTAATCTCGAGTTGATACGGGGATTAACTGCTCTATCAATAAAATCCTCTTCCTTATCTGAGAGTACTTCCAATAATACATCCCCTTGATCTACATATAAATGACAGGTACTGCAAGCGCATACTCCACCGCAATTATGATGTAATTCAATATCATGCTTAAGTGCAACCTCTAATAGTGATTGACCTTCTTCAATATTTTCGAGGGTAATAGGTGAACAACCTTTTTGTTCAAAATTATAAGTAATTGTATACATATTTTATAAAGTTCGATATGCAAACCTACTTCAGAATTACCATTTAATGAAAACTTAGTTTGAAAATAGATACAATAGATAGATCCAAAATTGATTTTCAACCCAATCAGCGTTTTAATAAACTCTCAGTAAAAGTCAGGTAAATTGTTTTTAATTCAGGGTGATTTGACAATGCTTGAATGTGTTTATCCAAAGTAGATTGATCATTTCTAACAGCAGGACCAGTCTGAAGTTTTCCAGGAAACTTCTCCTTTAATCGCAAAGCAGTTTGCTCAATAATCGGCTGCAGCATTTTGAAATCTACCCCTTCATTTTTGCAATATTCAGCAGTAAGTGTATATAAATGATTGGTAAAATTATTGACTATCACCGCAGCTAGGTGCAAGCAAAGACGCTTTTCATCCCCGACTTTCGAAACGACTGAAGAAAGAGTGAATGCAAATTGCTCGATAATCGAAAGAACGGACTCTTTATTAGCATCTATCAGCAATGGAATGATGGATTGATCCCCCACTTGATCTTTTCTTAAAGACTGCAGAGGATACAACACACCATACTGAGAGGAAATATTATTTAATACTTTCTTAGAAACAGAACCAGCAGTATGAACAACCAATTTATCTCCTAAAAAAATAGAGTCCTGTATATTTTGTAAGGCATTATCTGTTATTGCTAAAATATAAATATCAGCTGTTAGATCGATTGCTTCCAAATTATCTACAAATGAGCATCCCAATTCTTTACCCAATGATTGAGCACTTGAAATAGATCTACTATATACTTGTATTATTTCATGTCTAGCCGCTGAAATCAATCTTCCAAAAACGGTGGCTACATTCCCTGCTCCAATAATTGCTACTCTCATTGTGTATCTTTGTAACAATGAAATTAAAGCAAAAAATAGCAATTGGTTATATAAGAGTAAAATTTAAATTACTTACGATCGTTTCAAAAAGACTAGCTGCAGAAAAAGCATTTGACTTATTTTGTACCCCCCTAATTCAGACAGAACCTAGGACTCCAGCAATTTTTACAAAGGGAGAAGCCCTTCAATTTGAACTGGATGGCTTAAAAGTAAACGGCTTCAGATGGAATCATGGCAGGCCTCATAAAATTTTGATTTTACATGGATTTGGCTCTGCAGCCCATAACTTCCACACCTATATAGCTCCATTGATTACAAAAGATTATGAAGTAATAGCATTTGATGCTCCTGCTCATGGAAACAGTGAAGGAAATAAAATTAATGCAGTCCAATACAGTCAAATGATAGAAAAGGTTGTTGAGCTATTTGGACCAATAAAAGGATACATAGCCCATTCTTTTGGAGGAATTGCTTTAAGCCTTGCGATGGAAAAAACTAAACACCATGAGGATACACATATTGTATTCATTGCTCCTGCTACTGAAACCACTACTGCTATTGAAGGAGCTTTTAAAATGCTAAAGATTAACAACGCCCAAGTAAGAAAGGAATTTCACAAAATTATTTTCGAAAGAAGTGGGCATCCTACTGAATGGTTTTCAATAAAAAGAGCAATGAAAAATATTAAGGCAACTGTACTTTGGATTCATGATGAATCAGATGATATAACTCCATTGGCTGATGCACTAAAAGTTAAATCAGAGAACTTTCATAATATTAGATTTTTAATAACCAAAGGTCTTGGACACAAAAAAATTTACCGAGACAATGATATCAGAAATAAAGTAATTGACTTTTTGTAAATGAGGTTCCAAACGGTTACTTCAAGAAGAATTATTTTGAATTTTCAATTTTAAAGTAATATTGCAGATCAAATTGAAATAATAACAATTATAAATATTTTATAATATATAGTGTAGAAATGTATATTTTTGCAATCCTCTGCTGAAAACAATTTGAATAATAATTTTACTAAAAACTCCTTTACTTGAGGGAAAAGCACAAAATAGACTGTTGATTATGGCGAAGAATTTACTAATTGTTGAGTCCCCTGCGAAAGCTAAAACCATCGAAGGAATTTTAGGAAAAGATTTTGAGGTTAAAAGTTGTTTTGGACATATCCGTGACCTAGAGAAAAATGATATGGGAATTGACATCAACAATCATTTCAAACCCAAATATATCGTTCCGGCTGATAAAGACAGGGTGGTAAAAGAATTAAAAAGTATTGCTAAAAAAAGTCAAGAGGTCTGGCTTGCATCGGATGAGGACCGAGAAGGAGAAAGTATTTCCTGGCATTTAGCGGAGGTTTTAGGATTAGACCCTGCCACCACTAAAAGGATCGTTTTTCACGAAATAACGAAACCTGCAATTGAAAAAGCTGTTAAAAATCCAAGGACAATCAATATGAACCTCGTAAATGCTCAACAAGCTAGACGAGTAGTAGACAGATTGGTTGGCTTTGAATTAAGTCCTGTTCTTTGGAGAAAAATAGGCATGAGTGGTGGATTAAGTGCCGGTAGGGTGCAAAGTGTTGCGGTAAAATTAATAGCAGAAAAAGAAAGAGAGATTAATCATTTTACAGCTTCCAGCAGTTTTAAAATTGAAGCAGCTTTATCTGCTACAGACAATAGCAATCGTACAGTCAATTTCAAAGCCGAAGGAGTTAAATATGAAGTAAGTGAAGATGCTGAAAAATTCCTAGAAAGCTGTATTGGCGCTAATTATACGGTTAAAGACATACAGGTAAAACCTGGAAAAAGAACCCCTGCAGCTCCCTTTACTACTTCCACCTTACAACAAGAAGCCAGTAGAAAATTAGGGTATGGAGTAACTAAAACTATGTTACTCGCACAAAAATTATATGAAAGTGGTAAGATCACTTATATGAGAACGGACAGTGTGAATTTAGGTGAAACAGCCATGGATGCAATTGTATCAGAAATCAAAAGCAGCTATGGTGATAAATACCTTCAAATACGCAAATACAAAAATAAAAATGAGAGTGCTCAGGAAGCACATGAAGCGATTAGACCTACCTATATGGAAAATCATACGGTAAATGATCCTGAATTAAATCGGTTATATGAATTGATATGGAAAAGAACCATTGCTTCTCAAATGAGCGATGCAGAATTAGAAAAAACGACTGCTAAAATAAATATTAGTACCAATCAACAAGAATTAACTGCTACTGGTGAAGTAATGAAGTTTGATGGCTTCTTGAAAGTATATTTAGAAAGTAGTGATGACGAAGAAGATGAAAATGAAAAAGAGGGTGAAAGTAGATTACCCAATTTAGCGCCAGGTCAAGTGCTTGCCTTCAATCAAATGACCGCTACAGAGCGATTTACAAAACACTCAGCAAGATATACGGAAGCTTCTTTGGTTAAAAAATTGGAAGAATTAGGAATAGGAAGACCCAGTACTTATGCTCCCACGATTTCTACAATTATAAAAAGAACCTATATAGAAAAAAGGGATAAAGAAGGAGTGAAAAGAAATTTCAGGATACTGAAACTGAAAAATGATAAGATTGAAAAAGGAATTGAGCAAGAAAATACAGGTGCTGAAAAATCAAAACTTTTTCCTACAGATCTTGGATTAGTAGTAACTGATTTTTTAAACCAGCACTTCACTAAAGTAATGGATTATTCTTTTACAGCAAATATTGAAAAAGAATTTGACGAAGTAGCAGAAGGTAAAATTCAATGGAGCAAGATGGTAGAGGATTTTTATACTCCTTTTCATATTGGAGTTACCCATACCCTAGAAACAGCCGAAAGAGCTGTAGGAGAGCGCATTCTAGGAGTTGATGAAACAGGAAAGCCGATCATGGCTAGAATGGGAAGATATGGGCCAATGGTACAAATAGGCTCACAAAATGATGAAGAAAAACCAAGATTTGCTAAACTTAAAGCAAACCAAAGTATTGAAACGATTAGTTTGGACGAAGCATTAGAATTATTTAAACTACCCCTTACCTTGGGTGAGCATGACGAACTTGAAGTAAGTGTTAATATCGGCCGTTTTGGTCCCTATGTAAAATGGGGAGAGCAATATATATCTATTCCAAAAGGTGAAGATCTTTCTTCAGTTGACCTATTAAGAGCTGTTGAAATCATTCATGCAAAACAAGTTGAGGACGCTCCTATTGGATTTTTTAATGAAAAACCAATTACCAAGGGAAAGGGAAGATTTGGTCCTTTTATTAAATGGAACGACCTTTTTATAAATATACCAAGGGCGTATAATTTTGATATCATTACTCAGCAAGACTGCAATGAGCTTATTGAAAAAAAGATGGAAAAGGAGGCTAACCGATTCATCCAACAATGGCCAGCAGAAAAAATCTCCATAGAAAATGGCAGATGGGGCCCATTCATCCGCTTTGGAAAAAAAATGCTGAAGCTGATATCTGGTCCAAATGGAAAATATACCGCAGATCAACTTGCAACCATCGAACTAGATGAAGTTAAAAAAATGATTCTGATTCAAGAACCCAAGGCATTTGATAAAAAAGGAGCTGTTAAGAAAAAGGCAGCGGTTAAGAAAAAAGCTGCAACAAAAAAATAATAAATCTTTTTTATAGACTTGAAAAGCGTTGAAATATCAACGCTTTTTTTATTGCAATAATCTGATGGAAAAGTTAGATATATAGTCCTCGACTTCCTTTCGGAATAGAGTGCTTTTACTTTTTTTTCTTGATAAAAAAAAGTAACAAAAAAAATCAAGCCTGCGAATAAAAAGGCTGAAATTTGAAATATCAGCCTAAAATCAAGGAACTCGCGAGTAGAGTTTGTTTCTTTAAAGGAATTGCCCGCTCAAACAGCCTTGATTTTTTAACGGCTGATAATTCAAATTTCTAGCACTTTTTATTCGAG
>CAMCMP010000008.1 GCA_945876095.1 Chitinophaga pinensis | reverse complement strand
CTACCCCTCCACCTGTTTTTTCGAGGGTACCCTTCTCAGTGAAGGAAGAGGAACAGAAGCTCCATTTCAGATTTTTGGCCATCCATTATTGCCCAATAATTTATTTTCCTTTACACCTAAACCTACCGCAGGTGCAAAAAGCAGTAAATGTTTTTATCAAAAATGTTATGGCTGGTACATAGCTGGAAGCAATGAAGTTGTCCTTCAAAATATAAAAAACAGTGTTCAAATAAAATATTTACTAGACGCATATCATCTATTCCCTGGTAAGGATAGCTTTTTTTTAATAAATAATTTTTTTAATCAACTAGCTGGGACTGACTTATTAATGGCACAGATCAAACAACAAGTAAAAGAAAACGACATTAGAAAAAGTTGGAAACCTCTGATTGACAATTTTAAGAAAATAAGAAAAAAATATTTATTGTATAAAGATTTTGTCTCTAATTAAAATCTATTTCATTGCTATTTTCGAATCATTAAAATGAGGCTACCTTTGCACCAATGAAAAAGATGGAGGAAATAAGAATTGTGTTTATGGGTACTCCAGAATTTGCAGTGGCTACGCTGGACAAACTTGTAAAAGCAGGCTGCTCAATTGTTGGTGTTGTTACAGCACCCGATAAAGCTGCAGGACGAGGTATGCAATTACAGCAAAGCGCTGTGAAACAATTTGCAAATGATCATGGCCTTTTTGTATTACAACCCGAAAAATTAAAGAATCCAGATTTTTTAGAGCAACTCAAAAACCTACAAGCAGACTTACAGATAGTGGTAGCATTTCGAATGCTTCCAGAAGTAGTATGGAATATGCCGCCGATGGGTACTGTAAATTTGCATGGTTCACTATTGCCCCAATACCGTGGTGCTGCGCCCATTAATTGGGCCATTATCAATGGAGAAAAATTTACGGGTGTTACTACTTTTAAATTACAACAAGAGATTGATACAGGAGATATTTTGTTGACAACTTCAATGCCTATTGGAGACCAAGAAACTGCAGGGGAGCTTCATGACAAGATGAAAGAAATTGGTGCAGAACTTCTACTACAAACTGTAAAAGGACTAGCAGAAGGAGGTTTAACGGAGTCCCCACAAATAGAAAGTGCCGAGCTAAAAGATTTAAAAATTGCTCCAAAAATTTTTACTGCTACCTGCCAAATTGATTGGAATAAATCAATCACTGAAATATTTAATCTAATCAGAGGGCTTTCTCCTTATCCTACTGCATTTACTTTTTTAGAAGGGAAAAAAGTGAAAATATATAAGTCCGAAAAAATAGATAGTACACCTTCCATAGCTGTTGGTGAATGGGTGACTGATAAAAAAACTTTTTTAAACTTTGCAGCAATCGATGGATCTATTGCTATACTTGAGCTACAATTAGAAGGCAAAAAGAAAATGTCCATTGGCGATTTTTTAAGAGGTTATAGATGGGCCTAATCAGCCGTTCAATCATACTTATCCTAAGAAGTAAGCTCATGTATCCCAACTTTATTTATTAAGACCTCCAATCGAATGAATAAAATAAATAATATTATCCCGATATTCAAAAACAACGGTTACCTACAAATAAGAATCAAAAATCAATGCTATTCTAACTTGCATGACTAGCTATTCATCATTATATTTGCAAGATGTTATCTATCAGCCATCGTGGGCATATTATGCCAACTTCTCCGATTCGAAAATTAGTTCCTTTTGCAGAAGCTGCTCAAAAAAAAGGTATCCACGTTTTTCACTTGAATATTGGTCAACCGGATATTGAGACTCCAAAACAAACACTAGACGCTGTAAGAAACAGTGATTTTAAAATTTTAGAATACAGTCACAGTGCAGGAAACGAGAGTTACCGAAAAAAACTAATAGGCTACTATGCGAAATCAGCTATACACATTACTACCGACGAAATTATAATAACCACCGGTGCAAGCGAAGCTATTTTATTTGGATTGATGGCTTGCATGGATCCAGGCGATGAAATTATTATACCTGAACCTTTTTATGCTAACTATAATGCGTTTGCAGTAGAAGTTGGAGTAGTCGTTCGTCCAATTACTTCTACCATTGATAAAAGTTTTGCACTTCCTCCAATAGCTGAATTCGAAAAAGCAATTACACCCAAGACAAAAGGGATCCTGATTTGTAATCCTAACAACCCTACTGGCTATTTATACAGCAAGGAAGAGATGGAAATTTTAAAGCAAATTATTATAAAACATAACCTCTATTTATTTGCAGATGAAGCATACCGTGAGTTTTGTTATGAAGGAAGTCACACCAGTTTTATGACATTAACTGAGGTGGAAAACCACATAGTTTTAATGGATTCTATCAGTAAAAGATATAGCGCTTGCGGAGGTAGAATTGGAGCATTGATTACAAAAAATAAGGAGGTGTTAAACTCTGTAATGAAATTTGCGCAGGCCCGACTAAGTCCTCCGGGCTTTGCACAAATATTAGGAGAGGCAGCAGTTGATTTACCAGATAATTATTTTGATGAAACAAAAGCCGAATACAAAAAAAGAAGAGATACCATTGTAAAAAGACTCAATTCAATACCAGGCGTATTTTGCCCTAACCCAGGAGGAGCTTTTTATACGATTGCTAGATTACCCATTGATGATGCAGAAAATTTTTGTCAATGGCTGTTAGAATCTTTTTCTTATAATGGACAAACCATCATGCTGGCTCCAGCTGGCGGCTTCTATAGCACTCCCGGCCTTGGTAAAAATGAAGTTAGGCTTGCTTATGTTTTAAATGTTACTGCTATCAATTCTGCTATGGATTGTTTAGAAAAAGCACTTGAAGATTACCCAGGCAAAATTTCTATTTAAATAAATTCCTTTCATTAACAATAACTACCAGCAATACTTAGTTTTAAACGTATTGCTTTCAACTTTTTTTTCATAAAATATACAAGCATCTAAAGTATAAAATTTTTGAGTCCGCTCATTCAGAATTGCTTAAAGACAGATTATGTAATTCACTTATCTTTACCAAAACGTACTTTGTAACAATGATTACAACTATACTTATCTCCATTTTTATTTTGGGATATTTGGCAATTGCTTTTGAGGCGTCATTAAAATTAAACAAAGCAGCAGCAGCCCTATTAACTGGAGTCTTATGCTGGACGATTTATATTTTACAAAGCCCTTCATCAAATACTGTTAGTAAAGAGCTTTTTGAACACCTAGGAGAAATTGCTTCTATCCTGTTTTTTTTACTTGGCGCTATGACAATTGTTGAGCTGATAGACTCTCACAATGGTTTTGAAATTATTACTCAAAAGATTACTACAACCAGTAAAAAGCGACTCTTGTTTATTGTAACAGGAATTACATTTTTACTCTCGGCACTATTAGACAACCTAACTACCGCAATAGTAATGACTTCACTTTGTGGGAAAATTTTATCTGAAAAGGAAGATCGACTTTGGTTTGCTGGAATGATTGTGATCGCAGCCAATGCAGGTGGAGCTTGGTCTCCACTAGGTGACGTTACCACCACCATGCTCTGGATTGGAGGACAAATAACTGCTTTGAATATCATACGGGAACTAATCCTACCTTCTTTTGTAGCTTGTGTTCTTCCGCTAATATTGATGTCACGTAAATTTAAAGGAAAAAAAATCATCTCTTCCCCTTCTAAAGAAAGATCACTAAAGGACAAAAAAGAAAGTAATATTATACTGTTTGCTGGAATTGTTTTGTTGATAAGCGTTCCAGCATTCAAAACCATAACACATCTACCACCATTTATGGGAATGCTAGGAGCGCTCAGTATCATGTGGATAATCAATTCAATGATTCATAAAAAAAAGGAAGGCGTTTATGCAGAAAGGTATACTGTTGCAAAGGCTTTGCAAAGAATAGACACTCCAAGTATATTGTTTTTTCTTGGAATTTTATTAGCGGTAGCTGCATTGCAATCTTATGGAATATTAAAAACAGCTGCCACTTACCTGAGCAATTCCCTTCACAACGATTACCTTATTGGTATTGCACTAGGCATACTTTCTTCCATAGTAGATAATGTGCCACTAGTAGCCGCTGCGCAGGGAATGTATGATTTATCCACCTATCCAACTGATCATCCATTTTGGGAGTTCCTTGCTTTAACAACTGGCACTGGAGGTAGCGCCATCATCATCGGTTCAGCAGCAGGTGTTGCGGTAATGGGTATTGAACAGATTAATTTTATTTGGTACCTTAAAAAAATTAGCTGGCTAGCAATTATTGGATTTATAGCAGGAATTATTGTATTTCTTTTAGAAGATGGTGTTTTATTTTAAAGTAAAATTAAATACCAATTGTTTGATTGATTGTAATTTTGAAACTGGTAACAAACAATTTTATTGGAAACAATATCTACAATTTTTTTATCAAATTTTCAGTAGTTTAAATGAGGCGTATGAATTTTTTCATTAACTAATTAAAAAATTAAAATATAAATGAAAGCAATCTTTCTAATCAAAAACGGATCAGCCCAACAAGCATTTGAAACAAGAGAAATCCCTATTCCAACTCCGACTTCAGGTCAGGTATTAATAAAAGTAGATGCATTTGGTTTAAATTTTGCCGATGTGATGGCTCGCAATGGAATGTATAAGGATGCTCCGCCGATACCCTGTGTTCTCGGGTATGATGTAGCTGGCACTGTAGAAAAAATTGGAGAGGAGGTTACTCATTTAAAAGTAGGTAATCGAGTAACTGCAATGACTCGTTTTGGTGGCTATGCAGAGTATGCGATTACGGATGCCAGAGCTACTGCAATTATCCCTGAAACTATCGACGCTGCAACTGCAACCGCTTTAACTACTCAATATTGTACAGCCTATTTTTCAGCTGCAGAAATGGTAAATCTTCATCCTGGTAACAAAGTATTGATTCATTCTGGTGCAGGTGGTGTGGGAACTGCGCTAATACAATTCGCTAAATACAAACAATGTGAAATTTTTTCCACTGCTGGCTCTGAAGAAAAAATAAAATATTTGAAACAATTGGGTGTACATCATCCGATTAATTATCAAACACATGATTTTGAAAAAGAAGTGAAAAAAATTACTAATGAAAAAGGGCTGGATGTAATATTTGATGCGGTTGGTGGTAAATCAGTAAAAAAAGGATTTCGCTCCTTAGCAGCAGGAGGTAGAATTATTTGTTACGGAGCCTCCGATATGACCAATAAAAACTTATGGGGTAAATTAAAAGCAGCCATCGGATTTGGTTTTTATCATCCCGTAATGTTGATGATGCCCTCTAAAGCAATGATTGGAGTGAATATGCTATCTGTGGCAGATCAACACCCTCAGATATTACAACGTTGTTTAACAGAGGTCGTTAAACTCACTGCATCAGGAGTATTTAAACCTACTGTTGGTAAGGTATTTGAAGCTTCGGCAATTGCAGATGCCCATGAATATCTTGAAAAAAGAAAAAGTATGGGTAAGGTTGCTATCCAATGGTAATACAATGAATAAAAGCATTAAGCCAATGAAAAAATGGATATTGAAAAATTGACTCGGGTATAGCCTAATGGAACAAATATTATTAAAAATTTCATTTGTGTATCTTAAAATGTTTACCCAGATTTAGTATAATATTGTAAGAAATTATTAACCAGTCATTTTATAAAAATGGAAAGAAAGAATATTTTAACAGGTTCGCCTTGGGAAGATAAAATGGGCTATTGCCGCGCCGTTCGAATAGGCAATATAATAGAAGTCTCCGGGACAGTAGCAATTGTAGATGGTATAAAAGTGAAAGCAGATGATGCCTATGCTCAAACAATGAATATTTTAGAAAGAATTGAAATTGTATTGAAAGACCTGAATGTAAGCATGACGGATGTAATTCGTACTCGAATTTTCACTTCTGACATTTCTAGTTTTGAAGCAGTTGCAAAAGCACATGCTAGTTTTTTTAAGGACATAAAGCCTGCAACTGGATTTTATGAAGTAAGTAAATTGGTAGCTCCTGAATATCTTGTGGAAATTGAATTCACTGCAGTGGTTGGTTAGTTTAAAGGAAAGGATAAATTTTTATAATCGACCGGGCTACGATAACTTTTAAACTATACAAGATGAAAAATATTATATTTATTTTAATTGCTTTTTCATTAGTTTCTTATCAGAAAAATGACAACGGTCATCTTGCCGATCCATCATCTTATTTAACTGATATCAAAACTGAATTTAAAAAAGAGTGGCCAAAAAACAGAACAATTAATTTAGTTTTTCATGGGCATTCTGTGCCAGCTGGCTACTTTAAAACCCCCGTGGTAAATACTTTTGATGCCTATCCAATGCAAGTATTAAAAATTATAAAAGAAAAGTATCCTTTTGCAGTAATTAATATAATCAATACTTCTATCGGCGGTGAAAATTCATTAAGCGGTGAAAAAAGATTTGATTCAACAGTATTAAATCATCAACCCGATGTTATATTCATCGACTATGCACTCAACGATCGTTCTATTGGCATAGAAAAAGCTGCAAATGCTTGGAGTACAATGATTGAAAAAGCTTTAAAAAATAATATAAAAGTAATCCTATTAACTCCTTCCCCTGATCAAAGGGTAGATATATTATCACCCAATAATGAATTAGAAAAACATGCTTTGCAGATAAAAGCTCTGGCTAAAAAATATGATGTTGGATTAATAGATAGCTATGAGGAGTTTAGGAAAAAAGTTTTATCAGGGGAACCGATTACAAATTATATGTCACAGGTAAATCATCCCAATCAAAAAGGACATTTAATAATCGCTAATAAAATAGCTGAGTTTTTTTAATAGATTATTTAAGAAAAAACTTTAATTTCCTTTAATTTCAGTCCTAGCTTATCTTTGCGATATGGCTAATAAAGTTAGAGTTCGATTTGCACCCAGTCCAACTGGAGGGCTTCATTTAGGCGGAGTTAGAACCGTACTATTTAATTACTTATTTGCAAAAAAACACAAAGGAGATTTTATAGTTAGGGTGGAAGATACCGATCAAACAAGATGGGTTGAAGGTGCCGAAAAATATATTTTCGACTGCTTAGATTGGTGTGGGCTTGTGCCAGATGAAAGTGTAATCCATGGTGGCCCTTATGCTCCTTACCGGCAAAGTGAAAGAAAACCAAGTTATCGCCAATATGCTGAACAACTGATTCAACAAGGAAATGCGTATTATGCATTTGATACTGCTGAAGAACTTGAAGCGATGAGAGAAAAGCTAAAGAATGCTGGCAGCACTAGTTTGCAATATGATCACCATATTCGGATGAGCATGAATAATTCATTGCGCTTATTACCCGAAGAAACGAAAGTATTAATTGATTCAGGGACACCCTATGTCATCAGAATAAAAGTAAATTCCAATGAGCTAATCCCCTTTACAGATATGATCAGAGGGGAAATGGAATTTGATACTAATACAGTAGATGATAAAGTACTACTTAAGGCTGATGGAATGCCTACCTACCATCTTGCGGTAGTAGTAGATGATCATTTAATGAAAATCAGTCATGCTTTTAGGGGCGAAGAATGGCTACCGAGTGCCCCTGTTCATATTCTTTTATGGAAATACTTATTTGGACTAGATAAAATGCCTCAATGGGCGCATCTTCCGTTAATACTTAAGCCAGATGGAAATGGAAAACTTAGTAAGCGTGACGGAGATCGTCTAGGCTTTCCCGTTTATGCTATGGATTGGAAAGACGCTAATACTCTTGAAATTACTAAAGGATTTAAGGAATTGGGTTTTTTACCAGAAGCTTTCATCAACCTGTTGGCCGTATTGGGTTGGAATGATGGTACAGAACAAGAGCTATTTTCATTAGACGAGCTAATTGAAAAATTTAGTATCGAAAAGGTTCATAAAGGAGGTGCCAAATTTGATTTTGAAAAAGCAAAATGGTTCAATCAAGAATGGATTAAAAAATTGGATATTGAAAATTATAAAGAAAGGGTTAAGGAAATCTTCTTAAGCAAAGGAGTCTCCAATATAGAGGATGGTTATTTAGGAGAAGTGATGAATTTAATTAAAGAACGCTGTATAGTACTTCCAGATTTTTATACCCAAGGTGTTTATTTTTTTAATTCACCTAGCTCCTATGATGAAGCATCCGTTAAGCCAAAATGGGATGAAACTAAAAAAGACTATTTCAATACATTAATCGATCAATTAAAACAACTAGAAAGTTGGGATGCAATGTCAATTGAAACAATTTTCAAACAAATTGCTACAGAAAAAAATAGTAAGGTGGGAGAATTACAAATGATTCTAAGAGTATTTTTAGTGGGCAGCAAAATGGGACCAGGTCTATTTATCATATCCGAAAAAATTGGCAAAATGATTACCCTTCAAAGAATCGAAAATGCATTGAAAGTTTTTAAGGCTTAATTACTTTGTCTTCAAATCTAATTATCTTATAATAAACAATATGAATATAAATAAAAAAAGACCTGTTCGCATATTAATTGCAAAAGTTGGTTTGGATGGTCATGATCGTGGTGCTAAAATAATCGCTACTGCTTTGAGGGATGCAGGAATGGAAGTAATCTATACTGGCCTTCGACAAACTCCAGAAATGGTAGTAAATACTGCATTACAAGAAGACGTAGATGCCATTGGAGTCAGCATCCTAAGTGGAGCACACAATACTATTTTTCCGAAAATAATAAATTTAATGAAGGAAAAACAGATGACGGATGTTCTACTCACAGGTGGAGGTATTATTCCAGAAGAAGATATGAAAGAATTAAATAAAATCGGTGTGGGTGAATTATTTCCTCCAGGAACTAGTACAACTACCATTGCTAATTATATAATGGATTGGGTAAGTACCCACCGAGATTTTTAAATTCCTAATTAAAATTGATTTGATTGCTTCAACAGCAAGCTAAAAATAATTTAAATGGACTACTCTACTTTAATTACTTCTATAAACAATAACATTTTCACAGTCGTCATTAATCGACCTGAGAAACTAAATGCATTGAATAGTATTGTACTATCTGAATTAGAGCATGCAATTGAAGAAATATATACGAACCCTTTTATCAAATCTGCCATTATCACCGGTACAGGCTCAAAGGCATTTGTAGCAGGTGCTGATATCTCAGAACTTTCAAATTTAACCAAAACTGAGGCAATTAAATTATCTAAAAGAGTACAAGACATTTTTTTAAAAATAGAAAATAGTGGCAAACCAATTATTGCTGCAGTGAATGGATTTGCATTAGGCGGAGGTTGTGAATTAGCTATGGCTTGTCATTTTAGAATTGCTTCTGAAAATGCACGTTTTGGACAACCAGAGGTTAATCTTGGTATCATTCCCGGATATGGTGGTACACAAAGATTGACAAAATTAATAGGCAAGGGGCGCGCTATAGAATTATTGATCAGCGGAATAATGATTGATGCTAGCACTGCATTACAATACGGACTAGTAAACTACTTAGTGCCAGAAGAATCCTTGATGAACAAAGCAATTTCAATATTGTCAGTAATCAATTCAAAAGCTCCCATTGCTATTTCACAATGTATTCGATCTGTAAATGCAGTAGAAGATAATTCCATCAATGGCTATGTTATTGAAAATATTGCATTTGGTGAAAGCTTTGATACTGCCGACAGAAAAGAAGGTACTCTTGCCTTCATTGAAAAACGAATGCCTAAATTTACAGGTAAATAAATAGAGCAGTCAAAGTTCCTTTCTTCTTAAAATCTAACCTCATTAATTTTATCAATCGGATTCATAACATAGGTAAGTATTGAATTGTCACTCATTAACTCTACCACTCTGAATCCACGATACGGAGTACCCCAGTCTCCCCCAAAATGCGCATCAAATATAAAAGGGATATCATTTCTTTTCTTTATACCCTCTTCATCATGATCATGCCCATTAAAAACAGCCTTAATATTTTTATGCTTAGCAAAGACCTCAAATAATTCAGGACTATCCACTGCATGTTTAGTTAACTTTCCTGGATTGATATGTATAAAAATAAATACATTTTTTTTGGATTGATGTTTCTGTAATTGAGCTGTCATCCAATCTACATTTGGACTAAGATAAGTCCCGTTTTCATTAGAAGTAGTTGCAATTAAAAACGCGTTCTTACCAATTGAAAAATCTAGGTTTACAGGCATACTCCAAATTTTTTCCCATTCATTTGCTGTAACCTTATCATGATTTCCTTGACTCACATAATATTTTAGAGCTAGCTTATCCAAGGCTTTTTTTGCTGCGGGAAAATGCGCCTTGTCATCATGTATTATGTCACCATTAATCATGCAAAACGCAAATGGATTTGCACTATGTTCTTCATTTATACGAGTAACAAGCGTTTCGAAATATTTTTCATACTCAGTTCCCTTCTGACCATAATGGCCATCCGATGCAACTACAAATCGAAGTTTAACTTTTTTGCTTTTTTCCCATTCACTCCAATTCAAATCGGCTGCATGAAGAACTTCTCCTCCAGCCAAAACAATAGCCACCGATGATGCATACTTAATAAATTCACTCCTTTTCATAAATAAATATTATAATTGCTTAATTAGTTTTATTCTTCCGATGGAAAAAGTTCCTCCTGATTAAACTGATTCTTAATAAAAAATTCAAGTTCAAGGTAAATAAAAATATTATCTCTCGCTAAAATATTCCATTAACAAATGATTACTAATAAAATATTACAAAAAGATGCCCAATTGTATGCTTCAACAAGTAACTTTACACATAGTTTTAATCTAAAAAAGTTGCCAAATGGATTATAGAATAGAAAAAGACACCATGGGTGAAGTAAAAGTGCCTGTAGATGCTTATTATGGTGCACAAACCCAGCGCAGTATTGATAATTTTAAAATTGCTGAGGACATTAATAAAATGCCCAAAGAAATTATAAAGGCATTCGCTTACTTGAAAAAAGCGGCAGCCTTAACCAATCTAGATGCAGGAGTATTGTCAAAAGAAAAGTCTGACCTGATAGGAAAAGTATGTGATGAAATACTTGCAGGAAAACTAGATCAATGGTTTCCGCTGGTAGTATGGCAAACAGGAAGTGGTACCCAAAGTAATATGAATATTAATGAAGTAGTGGCTTATCGTGGACATGTTATCAATGGTGGATCATTGGTAGATAAAGAAAAAACTTTACACCCTAATGATGATGTCAATAAATCTCAATCTAGCAATGATACTTTTCCGACTGCTATGCACATTGCTGCCTATAAAATATTGATTGAAACTACCCTCCCTGGTATCGAAAAATTAAGGGATACGCTTGCTGCCAAATCAAAGGCTTACATGAATGTTGTAAAAATTGGTCGAACCCATTTTATGGATGCCACCCCATTAACAGTTGGGCAGGAATTCAGCGGCTATGTATCGCAACTCAATCACGGATTGAAAGCTATTAGAAACACATTAGAACATCTTAGTGAACTAGCATTAGGAGGAACAGCAGTGGGAACAGGAATTAATACCCCTGAAGGATATTCAGAAAATGTAGCTAAACACATTGCTACTTTAACAGGCCTTCCATTTATTACAGCAGAAAATAAATTTGAAGCACTAGCTGCACATGATGCAATTGTAGAAGCACATGGAGCCCTTAAAACAGTAGCCGTTAGCTTAATGAAAATTGCAAATGATATTCGTATGCTTTCCTCTGGTCCACGGTCTGGAATAGGCGAAATATTTATTCCTGATAATGAACCTGGATCTTCCATTATGCCTGGAAAAGTGAATCCCACACAATGCGAAGCCTTAACAATGATTGCAGCTCAGGTGATGGGGAATGATGTTACCATTGGTATTGGTGGAAGTATGGGACATTTTGAACTGAATGTTTTTAAACCTGTAATGATCTATAATTTCCTTCACAGTGCTCGTCTTATTGGAGATGGTTGTGTTTCATTCAATGATAAATGTGCAATAGGCTTAGCTCCAATCGAAGAAAACATTAAAAAGCATGTAGACAATAGTTTGATGTTAGTCACCTCGCTGAACACTAAAATTGGCTATTATAAAGCTGCTGAAATTGCTCAAAAAGCACATAAAGAAGGTACGACTTTAAAAGAGATGGCTGTAAAACTAGGTTATGTAACTCCGGAAGAATTTGATGCATGGGTAATACCTGCCAACATGGTTGGAAAAATATAATAAACAATATCTCAAGAAATCAATAACTATTGAACTTGTACATCATCATTAACTAAGGCGTCCGTTTCCTGTGTTTGATGATTTTCTGTATCATTGGGATGGCTAAAAAATTTCTTTTGGAAAACCAAAATAGTAATAACACCTGAAGAAATAGCAGCATCTGCAAGATTAAAAATAGGTCGAAAAAATTCGAATTCTTCACCACCCCAGATTGGAACCCAAGAAGGAAAATATACATTACTAATAATTGGAAAGTAAAGCATATCCACTACTCTTCCATGAAGAAATCCTGCATATCCATGAGCCGGAAATGCTTTTGCAACTATATAACTTCCTTGAGCACTCTCTTCAAAAATAAGTCCGTAAAACATACTGTCTATCAAATTTCCCAAGGCTCCAGCAAAAATTAAAGCAGCACAAATAATAAAACCTTTGTTGTATTGTTTTTTAATAATACTGTCCAAATACCAAACTCCAAAAATAACTGCGCCTAATCTAAATAAAGTAAGTATCATTTTTCCAGCACCACCTCCAAATTTCCATCCATAGGCCATTCCTTCATTTTCTACAAAATACAAACGAAACCAATTACCCAAAACGTTGTGATTTTCGTTCATGTAATAGTTGGTTTTAATGTAAAATTTAAGCGCCTGGTCGGCTATTACAACCAATAAAATAATAAAACTTACGTGTTTAGCTTTAATCATATTTTGCAAAGATAATATATAAATGGTTTCGGGTTATGCTTGTAAATAAGAAGCTACTCTTCAAAATATACTCGCTTAACCCTTTGAGAAATACCCGTTAATATTTCATAGGGAATTGTTTGGGCTTTTTTAGCCAAATCAGAAACCGGCAAATTTTCACCAAATACAATCACTTCATCACCCTCTTTTATATTTGTGCCCGTTATATCCAACATCGTCATATCCATACAAATATTGCCAATAACAGGTGCTAGATTTCCTTTCACCCACATGCTACCGACTCCATTACTTAAAACTCGCGGATAACCATCTGCATAACCTATACGGACAGTCGCAACTAAGCTGTCCACACTTACACTCCCCATTCTGTTATAACCAACACTTTCACCAGCCGCTACTTTTTTAATTTGCGAGATCGTTGTTTTTAAAGTACTTACATTTTTAAGTTTGGCTTGCATATTCAAATTATTATCAACTCCATAGAGGCCGATACCTAATCGAACCATATCTAACTGTAAATTAGGATGTCGATGTATTGAAGAAGTATTAGCAATATGACGAAGAAAAGAATAACCAAGTGCTTTTTGTAAAATTGAACAGCCATTTAAAAATTCTTCTGCTTGTAACTTAGTAAATACATCATGCTCCACCGAATCGCTAGCAGCAAGATGAGAAAATACAGATTGAATTTTGAAAATACTGGAATTTTTCAACACCTTCTCTAATGCTACTAAATCTTTTGTTTCAAAACCTAATCGATGCATTCCTGTATCCAATTTAATGTGCACTGGATAACTATTAACAGCAGATTTTTCCAAATAATTTTGAAATCCATTTAAAATACTAAAAGAATATATCTCAGGTTCTAAATGATACTTAACCAATATATCAAATGTTGCTTCCTCAGGATTCAAAACGAGTATTGGCAAATTAATTCCTGCTCTACGTAGTTCAACTCCCTCATCCGCATAGGCAACCGCCAAGTAGTCTACCTGATTAAACTGTAATAAATTGGCAATCTCAAAACCTCCACTACCATAACTAAAAGCTTTTACCATCGCCATCATTTTTACACCCGGTTTCAATAACTGTTGATAGGCTTTTAAATTATGTGTGACAGCATTTAGATTAATTTCTAACACCGTTTGATGCAGTTTTTCTTCCAGTAAATGACTAATTTGTTCAAATTCAAATACTCTAGCCCCTTTTAATAAAATTGTCTCATTATAGAAATGAAGGGAATAAAATTGTTGTAAACAATCAGCGATAGAAGAAAAGAAAAAACTTTGTGGAATATTTTTAAACAAATGCTGCAGCTTGAATATTTCAGGCCCTACTCCTATAAAACGTTGAATATTTTTTTGTTGCAAAATAGCTGCCACAGCGAAATACAACTCATCACTACTTTTACCTGACTCCAGAATATCACTCAAAATTAATGTTCGAGTAGGATGTTGCTGTTGTTGAACCAAAAAGTCCAGTGCAATGGTCAATGAATTAATGTCAGCACTATAACTATCATTTATTATGGAGCAGTTATTAATTCCTTGCTTCAATTCAAGTCTCATTTCAACTGAATTTAGCTGCAACATTCTCTTTACAATAACCGATGTAGGGATTTTTAAATACAACAATACAGACCAACAAATAATTGCATTCTGAATGGAAGCGTCATCGGTAAATGGAATAGTAATCGTTATTTCCTTAGAGGATGCCGAATGAGAGTCAGGGCTATCTTTGCGATGATCGTATGCTGAAATAATAGACTGATTTTTAGTTTTCTTTATTTCAAATACTTCTAATAAGCCCTTCTGATGATTACTCCAAGAGAAAAGTTGAGTCTTTCTATCATCTTCTTTATTTTCAATCAATTGATTTACACTTAATTCTAAATCAAGATTATCAGCTTCATAAATTAATGCATCACTTTTTAAAAACAACTTAAGTTTTTCATCAATTTTATGTTGCTGAGTCAAAAAACCTTCTGAATGCGCATCCCCGATATTTGTGAGGACGCCAATTGTTGGTTGAATAATTTTTTCAAGTTTTTCCATCTCTTCTGGAAGAGATATGCCCGCTTCGAAAATTGCTAAGGTATGGGTTTCATTCATCTGCCAAACACTCAGTGGAACCCCAATCTGTGAATTGTAACTTTTAGGACTTCTTACAATTTGATAATCATTATGCAACAACTCATACAACCATTCTTTAACAATAGTTTTTCCATTACTGCCGGTAATACCAATTATAGGAATATCAAACTGTTTGCGGTGGAAGGCTACCAATGAATGAAGTGAAGAAAGTACATCTTCAACTAATAAAAAATTAGAACCAGGATAAGATTCAAGTTCTTCACCAACCTTATGGTCTGCAATCACAAAATTTCTTACCCCTTTATTATACAATTCTTTAACAAACGAAATTCCATTTCTTCTTGGACCACTCAGTGCAAAAAATAGTGAAGATTCTGGAAATAATAGCTTTCGACTATCAAGCAGCAGGTGCTCAATAAATAGGCCCGGTTTTTCATTAAGTAAAAAATCGGCAGTTGTAATTTCTGCTATCTTTTCAATTGTATAAACCAATGAGTCGATTTTATAATTTAAATTTAAAAAATGTTATTGTTACAACATCTAATTAATTGATCTTATTTCTAATTCAGTCAATAGAAATAACCTATTTAATCTTTAATATCTGCTGGTACTCCTTTTCGATTATTATAAATAGAATAAAATATTGAACCAGAAATACAAATTATAATCATTAACAATGATACCCAAACTGGCAAATGTATCCATTTAACAACCAGCATCTTTATTCCAATAAATACCAGTACAATAGCAATACCCTGTTGCAAATAATCAAATCTACTTGCTGCACCTCTCAATAAAAAGAAAAGACTTCTTAAACCCAAAACAGCAAAAATATTAGAAGAATAAATCAACATTTTTTTATTTGGATCCGGTATAATTGAAAAAACAGCCGGTATAGAATCTACCGCAAAAACAATATCAATAAGACCTAACATCACCACCACCATCGAAAGTTTGGTAAAAAGGATTTTGTTATCCTTTTTTATAATAAATCTACCATTCGGTTCAGCATTGGTAGTGGGCATAAATTTTTTCATCATTTTAAATGCGAAGCTATCCTCTGGCTTAAATTCTGCTTCATCACTCGCAGAAAACATTTTACTACCCGTGTATACCAAGAATATTCCAAAAATATACATGATCCAATCAAATCGAGCTACCAAGCCACTCCCCAAGGCGATAAAGAGAATTCTGAAAACTACAGCCATCAAAATACCTAATAATAACACACGGGAATAATCTTGCTTTTGTACACCAAAAAATGAAAAAATAATAATAAAAACAAAGATATTGTCAACTGAAAGTGACCACTCTAAAAGATAAGCAGACAAATATTGTAAGGCATCGTTAGACCCATTTTTATACCAGATAAAAGCACTAAATGCAAAGGCCAGTGTAACCCAAAATATTGTTTGAATAATTGCTTTTTTAAGCGTTACAATTGTGTTTTTTTTACTGAGTAATCCTAAATCAAAAACTAGGGCTACTATAACTACCCCAGCAAATACAAGATAAATCAACAGGCTATTGTTCATATTTTTTTTAATTAACTAAATGATTATTCATTTCATCAATGGTACAATTATTTTTTATATTGTATATTTTCCTTTCCTTCTCCATTGATAAACTACTGCAAACAGACAAATCAACATTACGGGCACTAATAAATTAATTAGTTGCCAATTAATTCTTTGTTCTTCCACTTTTTTTATATCTAACAACCGAAGTGTATAATCTTTTGCTTTTGCCTCTAGCACATTATCACTATTTGCAAGGTACTCTGTACAGGTCAAAAAGAAATCCTTATTTGCATACCCCACTTTGGTATACTTATTAGTTCCCATGGGCAGAGGGCCTATTTTTTCAGAAACCTGATTCATTGCAATATCAGCATCACTCACTACGATTACTTTGCCAGCAGTTGCACATACCCTTTTAAACTCAGATTTATATTGATACAAACTATCTAGCTGAGCTTTACTTACTCTATTGGCATATAGAGAAGGAAATTTACCTTCCAGTAATACCGCTACAGGAATATTTTTACGATTGTATTTTATGATCGACTCTTGAGTTTGTAAACTATTTAATTCAATCCTTGCTGGAGTTGCCATTGTATAGGCATTTTCAGAGGAAGTTAATAGGATTGTTTTGGAAATTCCAACTGCCTCCACTGTATCAATAGAATTTACAAACTGACCCAACACATCCGCTTGATTTTTTACAATACCATGTGCTGACCCTGGTTGTAATAAAGGAGCATAGGGCCATGGTAATAACTGCTGTTGACTTTGACCGCCTACATTCCCTACTTCCACCGGTATCAAATCACAATGTTTATCTGCTATTAAATCAGTATTGACTCTTACTCCATAACGAAATAATAAATCATTTAAATTTAGGTCTCTAGCATACGCAATTAAATCACCATTTTGCAGACTGTCTCTTTCTGCATATAAAACATCAATTAAGAAAAGTAAATTTCCTCCGTTCATTACATACTGATCCAGCTTAAATTTGTCTTGATCGGAAAATTTTTCTAATGGTTTAACGATAACTAGCGCATTGTATTCATTAGAAATAAATGGCTCTGATTTTAAATTAACTGTATCAACAATAAAATTTCTTCCCAGTGTTTCAAAAACGTCGTTCACTGGTAGGAATCCATACTCTGGTTCACCATTTCCATATACATAACCAACCAACGGAGTTCGAGATTGCGTTAACTGTTGAATTGCGTGAGAAAATTTATATTCTAGTAAAGCCTCTGCACTATTCAAGGATTGCTTATCCAACAGGTCCTTAGAATTAAAAACACTCTTTTGAATTTGACCCTGAAGGAGATCTATTGCAATAGTCTTTCCTTTATATCGAACAATTGCAGCCGGAAATATTTGTCGATTATTTATCCCCTCTCCCTCTTTTACTTGCACCCGTTGATTAGTAGGCCTCAAGCCCATTCCAATCAATGATTCATAAACTTTTGATTTAGCAGAATCATCCAAACCATCACCAGGAATTTCAAAAGTATATTGAATATTATTAGCCCCGTAATTTTTGAAATTTTCTAACAGCTCTCTAGTACTATTGGAGAGTTTTTTAAATTCTGATTTTATATCTCCCGAAAGTAATACTGTAATATCTACCGTACTATCCAAGTTGGTAAGAATATTTTGTGTAGTAGTAGATAAAGTAAATCTCTTTTCATTCGTAAAATCAATACTGGTATGAAAAAAAGATGCTGCCCAATTAATCGCAATAAGCAATAGGATACAAATAGGCAACCAAGCTTTACTTTTTAATATTTTGTAAGAAAATAATTTCATTGATAATTTCACTTATCGCTTAAGCAGATTTTTAATAGTGATTAAAAGAAAAAGCGTTACTAGACTACCGAAATAAATGACATCTCTTGTGTCTAATAACCCTCGGCTTACACTTTTGTAATGAAAATCAATCCCCCACATTTCTATATAATAATCCATTTTTGCCTGAAAAATTGGCAACTTACTAATTGCATTGAAACCAAAATATAGTAGCAAACAAGCAAAAGCACTGATTAAAAATGCTACCACTGGATTATTAGTAAAACTGCTACCGCACAAACTTACAGCTGAAAATACTGATGCTAATAAAAAAAGGCCCACATAACTTCCGGCTATACCCCCACCATCGATTCCGCCGTCAGAACTTAAATTCTTAATAGTTAACACATAAATAAAAGTGGGGAGAATCACAAAAATGAGTACGGCCAAAATAGCAATATACTTACCCGCAACGATTTGAAATTTAGTAAGTGGGCTGGTTTGCAAAATTTCAAATGTGCCAGATCTAAACTCTTCTGAAAAAGAACGCATTGTAATTGCAGGCACCAAAAATATTAACACCCATGGTGATAGTTCAAAAAAAGTATCCAATGTTGCATATCCAAAATCAAAAAGATTACTCTCATTTAGTACAAACAAATAAAAACCGTTCACAAGCAAAAACAAAATAATTGCAATGTATCCGGTAAGGTTACTAAAAAATTGATGTAATTCCTTTTTACAAATACTCCACATGAATAATAATATTAGATGCAATTTACTGTTTACAGACTACAATAACTTTGTTAATCTAAACGACTGATTTCAAACCAGTTATATAACAATTATAAGCAATATAAAACTATTATTAATTAATTCTACAGATAATTTTTGATCAAATGCAGCGTTTTATAAAGAGTCCTTGTCTTGAGTTTATACTAGGTGTTTTTTAGCTCCTTAAAAATAACAATTGAACGTAGGGATAAGGGTGTTTTAAACAATGCACTTTTCTTATTTCAAATACTTTACCAACAACGGTTGTTTACCAAAACCAACTGCTGAGTCCCGCCCTAAAGGCGGGATTTTTTATTTAGGCATTTAATATAAACCAATAGAGGTTTGAATTCAGCTTTAGATAAACTAAAACCCAGTAAAACCGATTCAAATAAATAATTTCTCAAAAGACAAAAAAAAGCCCAGTTACCAAAGGCAACCGGGAATATTATAACTAATTTAAAATTATTTCAGCAAAATTCAACTTGAATTTAAACTGCAAAACTTTCGCCGCAACCGCAACTTCTACTTGCATTGGGATTGTTGAAATAAAAACCTTTTCCATTCAATCCGTCGCTAAATTCCAACTCAGTATTTACTAGATATAAAAAGCTTTTAAGGTCGGTGACAATTTTTATACCCTTGTCTTCAAATGCCTGGTCCATAGGTTTTTGCTCATTATCAAAGTCCATTTTATAACTTAAGCCACTACATCCTCCACCTACTACACCTACTCGCAAAAAATAGGAAGCATCTTCTCCCAAACCAGCATCATTCATTAAAGCAATTACTTTCTGCTTAGCTTTATCACTAATATAAATAGCATTGTCCATCGCCACAGATCCCGTTGAAGGGGCAGGTGCCGTTAAAGTATCATTATCGGAAATATTTGAAATATTGCTATTCATTTTCAAAACTTTTATCAATAGTTAGCCCTTTATTAACTAACCTTGGTTGAGTTTAATAAAGCCTAGTGAACTACACTTTCCTCAAACTTAATAGAATCCATACCATTTTTTACCCTGTAATCATTGATCGCTGCTTTTATAGCATCTTCTGCCAATACTGAACAGTGAATTTTTACAGGTGGAAGATTTAACTCTTCAACAAAATCCATATTATCAACCGTAAGCGCTTGATCAATACTTTTTCCTTTTAGCCATTCTGTAGCCAAAGAGGAAGAAGCGATTGCAGAACCGCAACCAAAGGTCTTGAATTTTGCATCTGTAATCATACCGGTAGCATCATCTACTTCAATTTGCAAACGCATCACATCGCCGCATTCAGGAGCTCCAACAAGTCCCGTTCCTACATTTTTGCTGTTTTTATCAAGTGTGCCCACATTTTTGGGATTTTGATAATGATCGATTACTTTTTCTGAATATGCCATAGTTGTAAATTTATAATTGTGAAATTAAGAAAATTAAAAAATTATTCTACTAGTTTAACAAATTTTCTTATTTTTTGAGTTGATTTAATAACAAATTAATGTGCTGCCCACTCAATTTTACTCAAGTCTATCCCCTCTTTGTACATTTCCCAAAGCGGACTCATGTCTCTCAATTTTAAAACCGTTTCACTGATAGCTTTGATAGTGTAATCGATTTGCTCTTCATTTGTAAATCGGCCAAGGCCAAAACGAAGAGAGCTATGTGCCAAATCATCACCCAATCCCAATGCTTTCAAAACATAAGATGGTTCGAGCGAAGCAGAGGTACAAGCGGAGCCTGAACTCAATGCAATATTTTTATTAAATCCCATTAATAAACCCTCCCCTTCAACATGCTTAAATGAAATATTAGTAACATGAGGCAAGCGGTGCTCCGTACTTCCATTAATGTAGGCTTCTTCCAATTTCATCAATTCAGTTTCTAATTTATCCCTTAATATACTGATTCGCTTGGTGTCTTCCTCCATATCCTGCATACATAGTTCACAAGCCTTTCCAAATCCCACAATACCAGGAACATTTAATGTACCACTTCTCATACCCCTTTCGTGGCCACCACCATCCATTTGTGCGGTAACTTTAACTCTAGGATTTTTACGACGAACGTACAAGGCACCAACCCCTTTAGGTCCATACATTTTATGAGCGGTAAATGCCATTAAATCAATGCCGTCTTTATTTACATCCACCGGCACTTTTCCCACTGCCTGAACGGCATCCGTAAATAATAAAACTCCATGCTTTTTAGCAATGGCACTGATTTCGCGAATTGGCTGAACAGTTCCAATTTCATTATTAGCATACATTATTGCGATCAAAATAGTAGTAGGTCTAATAGCAGCTTCTAATTCTTTCAAGTCGATCAAGCCATCTGGCTTTACCTGCAAATAAGTAACTTCTCCACCTGTTTTTTCTATATGTTTACAAGTATCCAAAACTGCCTTATGTTCAGTGGTAGCAGTAATGATATGATTTCCTTTGCTTGCATACATTTCATAAACACCCTTGATTGCTAGATTATCCCCCTCGGTTGCGCCACTAGTGAAAATGATTTCTTTGGGGTCAGCACCAATCAATTTAGCCACCTGCTCCCTTGCGTAATCAACCGCTTCCTCTGCTTGCCAGCCAAAAGGATGATTCCTGCTAGCAGCATTTCCAAAATGCTCTAAAAAGTAAGGGGTCATCACTTCCAATACCCTCGGATCCATCGGCGTTGTGGCATTGTTATCTAAATAAATCGGTAACTTCAACATATTATTCAATTTTTTATTATACTGCAAATTTACTATAATTGGTTTTATTATAGCTATAACAAAGTTTTCTAAGCATTCAATTTACCTATTTCGTAAACTCAAAACGACCAAAAAAACTAAAAAAAATTTCAACAATGCTAAAAATTGAACATATTGGAATTGCCGTAAAAGAGCTTTCAGTTTCCATACCTCTATTTGAAAAATTACTCAATAGCAACTGTTATAAGACTGAAAAAGTAGAATCTGAACAGGTAAATACAGCCTTTTTTCAAAAAGGAGATACCAAAATTGAATTGTTAGAAAGCATTAATAATGAGGGAGTTATCACCAAATTCATAGATAAAAAAGGCGAAGGGATTCATCACATTGCATTTGAAGTTGAGGATATCGAAGCTGAAATGGAAAGATTGAAATCAGAAGGATTTACCCTATTAAACGAAAAACCCAAACGCGGTGCGGATAATAAATTAGTATGCTTTTTACATCCAAAAGGTACCAACAGTGTTTTGATTGAACTTTGTATGGAAAATAAAGCTTGAGATAAGATTCCCTGCAAATTTAAAGCTCTTTTAATGTAAGCAACCATTATCACCTCAAATAGGGGTTGTTTGCCTTTTCAGCCCCAATGGTAGTCGGTAAACCATGGCCGCTATAGACCACCGTTTCATCTGGTAAAACCAGTAGCTTATGTTTAATATGGTGCAGTAAAGTCTCGTGATCTCCTAAAGGCAAGTCGGTTCTGCCTATACTACCCTGAAATAGCACATCGCCTCCGATTAAAAAATTTTGTTTGGCACAATAGAAACAAATGCTTCCTGGTGAATGGCCAGGAACTTCAATCACTTTCAGTTCATCTTTTCCTAATACTAATGTATCTCCCTCCTTCAATAAAATGAACTCCCCTTCATAGCTGTCAAAGGGTAGCTCATACATTAAGCCTGAAGTAGGGGCAAATGAAAGCACTACTTTCTCTTTTTCGTGTATTTGTAAGGTTAATTGATAAGTTTCTGCAATCATTTTATTACCAAACACATGATCGAGGTGGCAATGGGTATTGAGTAATTGGGTAGGATTTAGCTCATTTTGAGTAATAAAAGCCCTCAACTTTTCGTTTTCCTCTTCAAAATAACATCCTGGATCAATAATGATACAATCTTTTGACTCATTATAGAGTACATAGGTATTTTCACCGATAGGATTGAAAGTAAAAAATTTTATTTTAAACATTAGCAATTTGTTTACTTAATAAAGCAATATTTTTATGATTAATTTTGATACATTATATATATTACCGAATTATAAAATTTAGCATGGTAAAGATCAACATAATTTTTCCATTCCTCTGCATTCTTTTGCTAGGATCCTCTATCACCTATGCACAGGTAAATACAGTGGAATTTGGTAAAAATCGAGTGCAATTTAAAAAATTCAAATGGCAGTATTATCAAACAAAAAATTTCAATACCTATTTTAATCAAAATGGACAAGAGCTAGCCAAATATATTGCTCAAGTAGCAGAAGAGGAAACGCCACAAATAGAAGCTTTCACAGAATATACTCTACAGCGTAGGGCCAACATTATTGTATACAATGAATTTGCAGATCTGCAGCAATCAAATATTGGGATGGGCATTGACTGGCAAATTACTAGCGGAACAACGCAGTTGGTAAATAATAAAATGGTAGTTTATTTCAATGGCGACCATGCCCATTTGCGTAAACAAATCAGAGAGGGTATTGCGCGCATTTTAACTGACAATATTTTATTTGGAGATGATTTAGGTGAAGTTGCCGGTAACCAAGCTTTGCTAGATTTACCCAAATGGCTAACCAATGGATATGTTGCTTTTGCGGGCGAGAACTGGAGTACAGCATTGGATGATGAATTGAAAAGTGAAATTCTCAGTGGTAATTATCGAAACTTTTACCAGTTTGCATTTGAAAAACCTCAACTTGCTGGCCACTCATTCTGGCATTTCATTGAAGAGAAATATAAAAAAGAAAATGTTACCTATTTGTTTTATTTAGCTCGGATGTATAAAAATTTAAACCGCGCTTGTTTACAAATATGTAAACAAAAATTCAAAAATGTTTTGAGTGAATTTATGGTCTATGAAGAGGAGAAATATTATAAAGATATTGCCAAAAGAAAAGCTTACCCCAAAGGTAATGTTGTAGAAAGTTTTGATATTAATAAAAGGACTGACTATTACCGAATCAATGTAAACCCAGTTGCCAAAAATAATACCTATGCTTTTGTAGAATACAGAAAAGGATTAGTGAAATTAAAATTGAGTGAAGATTTTAGTTTTACTACCTTATTGAAATACGGCATTAGGACTTATAAAAATGAAACCAATCCAACTTATCCAATATTAGCTTGGGATCCAAAAGGAACTAGAATTACAGTAATCTATAATCATGAAGGAAGGCTGAAATTATTTGTGTATGATGTAGTAACCAGAATCAAATCTCCACAAATAGATTTAACTAAAGAGTTTCAACAAGTTCAAGATGTAAAATACATGTTGGACAGTCGTACACTTTTATTAAGTGCTGTAAAGAATGGGCATACAGATATTTTTACTCTCAATTTAGAAAATGAAAAAGTGCAGCAGATCACCGATGATGTATATGATGACTTAGATGCAACTTTTGTTTCTTTCCCTGGAAAAACGGGAATCATTTTTTCGAGCAATCGACCTAGTTCAGATGCTAAATCTGGAGATACAATATTGCCTAGTAAAAATAATTACAATGTTTTCCTCATCACTAATTTTGGAAACAAACCTTCCCTCAATCAGATTACTCAATTGTCGCATCAGAAATACGGAAATGCGCGTTATCCAATGCCTTACAACTCTAACCACTTTACTTTTATTAGTGATGAAAACGGAGTAGGAAACAGATATGCAGGTTTCTTTACTACCAAGGCTGCTGGATTGGATACACTGATATTAATCGCTGATGAAATTTTACGCAACCCCTCTTTAAAAGAAGTAGATAGTACGCTAAAAGTTTATAAAAAAACAGATGTAGATTCTATTGCAGTGGTCGCTGTTTCAAAAGATTCTGCCTATACCTTTCCACTTACAAATTATGAAAGCAGTGTAGCCGAAACCAGGATTGCTGGCACCAGCAACCAGGTAAGTGAAGTGACCAGACAAAGTGACCAAAAAACCTTATACAAATTAAAAATAGATGAAAACACACTTCGTCGACGTAACATTACCGTTCCGCCTACTGCTTTCATGAAAGAGATTGTGATGGCCGATAAAATTGAAGATAAAACTACTGATCTAGTAAATATTCCTTTAATCAATACAGATTCAGTTAACAATTTATCCAATTCTTTTCAGACTGAATTTGAAAACGATAAAAAAGAAATTCCAAAGATGGGCAATGTCGGGAATGCTGAACTAGGTAAAAATAAAGAAGTACTCAAAAAAGCAAAGTTGTTTGTTTATAAACCTATGAAATTTGGTGCTGATTACGGTGGTGCATCCTTCAATAACTCTGTGCTTTATAATCGCTACCAACCTTATGGAGGTGGTCAAGGACCTATTAACCTTTCTTCCAATTCGGTACTAAATGGTTTGATAAGATTAGGCACTTCTGAGTTGATGGAAGATATAAAAATTACAGGTGCTTTTAAATTGTCGACTAATTTAAAAGACAATGAATGGTTGATGAGTTATCAAAATTTAAAAAGAAGAATTGATTGGGGAACTACCTATTATAGAAATGTAATGGGTGCCACCAACGGTAGAATTTTTACGAATCTATATCAGGCCAGCGCTGCATATCCATTTGACAACAGTAAAAGAATAAAATTAGATGTAGGATACCGGAGTGACAAAAGTGTTTTCTTTACAGACATTAATGATATCAATAGTTTGAAAGAACCAGATATTAAAAGGAAATTTGTAACTACCCATGTTGAATATGTTTATGACAATACACTTAATCCAACACAAAATATTTGGAATGGTCTGAGGTATAAATTTTACTTCGATTGGAATACAGATGTAAGTAAAGAGATATACAGTACCGGGAAATATAATTTTAACTGGGGTATGGATGCTCGTTATTATTATCCCATTTACCGTAATTTTATTTGGGCAGTTCGTGCTGCGAGTGAATTTAGCTGGGGCAATCAAAAAACAATCTACTTCCTTGGAGGAACAGATGGATGGCTATTCCCTAAATTTAATAACAACAACCAGCCTGCAGCAGATAACTACTATACTTTTCAAAGTCTTGCTGTAAACATGAGAGGTTTCACTCAAAATGTTTCAAATGGCAATAACAATGTTATCCTTAACAGTGAATTCAGGCTGCCTGTTTTTTCAACTTTATTTAGCAGACCGATCAACAATGCCTTTCTCCGGAATTTCCAACTAGTTCAATTTTTTGATTTAGGTGCAGCTTGGAATGGAAGTTACAATGGACTTCAACGGCCTTCAGTAATTATAGAACAACCACCCATTCAAGTCTTTAGTAAAGTAGGTGGTATTGGACCCTTTGCCGGTGGATATGGCTTCGGTGCAAGAAGTACCGTATTAGGATATTTTTTAAGATTTGATGCGGGTTGGACTATGAATGGCATTTTTAAAGGTAAGCCTGTTTTAAATCTAAGTTTAGGACTAGATTTCTAATTGATCAGAAAAGAGCAGTTAATTTAAAATTCAATTTTAGCAAAACATATTTGACTGCGATAACTGCAAGGGACAATGATTTGTCTTGCGCCAATTTGTTTACTCAACTTTGGCATAAATTCAAAACCTCTTTCTACCGTTCTAAGCGCAGGATTTCTTATCATCTCTCCGCTTGCGGAAAGTGTATTATCAGTTAAAAACTTATCTCTTTTTTCAATCAAATTGTAGATAAAATGTATTTCAGATCCCGTAATAAAAGTAGAAAAAGATAAATAATTATCATTGTCCTCTGCAAATTGCTCCTTAGTTATCACCTTATCAGCTACCACATTTCCAGCTGGATTTACATCTAGTAGTAAAATATTATTATAATAATACCTTGTTGATTGAGTATTATTAAAACTGCCATAGGGTCTATAAAACCCTCCGTAGGTCCGGTTGTAATAATAATTATTATACGGACTCACAAATGGAGATCCATATAGATAATCCCATCGATTCCAATTCATGTTATTACCAGTTGTTTGAGTAGAATAATCCTCTGCTGCTAATAAAAAACTCCCATCCTTTTTTAGAATTACGTTGCGAATAAAAAAATCATTTAATGCATACTTGCTATTTCCTTTTAATTTTGCAATGTCCCTTACACTAGCATCCAACCTAGTAAAGACATTGGAATAAGTAGAGTCTCCTTTTATATCCCATACTGAACAATATATTCCATCGATATTTCCTCGATTCTCCAAATAATAAAATGCATTGAATAAATAATGCTTATTAAGATTATCAATTTTTATTTTAACCTCATCAATAAAAAGACCCTTTAAATCAATTTTTCTTTCTGTAAATGAATCTTCTAAAGCTGCTTTACTTACAAGAAAAAGAAAAGACGAGTTTGATCTTGTTCCCAACTTTACAGATCTAGTAAAAATAAAATTTCCAGCATTATCTAAGGAAAAATCAGAAAATTCATCTTTTCGTTCATCATACTGAATTGAAGAACGTGATTTATGTGTCAACTCTAAATTTTTATTAAATAATAGCGTTACAAATTTAAACTGATCATTTCTTTTTAAAATTTTGAAAACCATGATTTGCTTTTTATCCTCACTATTAATCGAAGAATAAATTTTAGTTTCTCCAAATGTACCCACTTGGGTAGTATCCAACTGAATCGGCTGACCAACTAAATGACCCTCTAAATCCATTTTAGCTCCCATACAATAGACGATTCCTTTTTTTTGAAACTGATAAATGAAATAAAAATTATCAGGCTGTAATACATAATCAACATTGAAGGACTTTTCAGGAATAAAATCTAAGTCTACTATTTCTTTCAACTCCATATCCTCCGCATTATAAACAGATAAGGCATATTTAAACTTAGCATTCTTGAAAACAAAAACATTCTCTTTTATTTTTCCAATAATATCAAAACTCATATCACGACTATCCCCTTTTTGAATATCTGAATAAGTTATTTTTTGAGCAAAACAAAGAATTGGAAAAAAAAGTAAAAAGCTCAAATGGATTACCCCCTTCATATGTATATTTATTTTATAGTTTATTTGCTTTTAGTAAAGCCTTGTGTTGTTTTAATAAAACTTATCATTACACATTTTATAGTATCAGTATCTTTACGTTAATAAAAGTACGCTTTTAAGGGCAATGAATTTATCAGACCCCTCAGGTTTAGACGATTTTTTATTTTTTAAAACGTAATCACTATAAAACTAAGTATGCAGACAGTATTAATTTCAGGGGGCACAGGAATGGTAGGCCAACAATTAACAAAACATTTATTAAAAAAGGGATACAAAGTCATCATATTAACAAGAAAAATACCGGTATTAAAAGTTGCTCATCCTGATATTTCTTATGCACTATGGAATGTAGCTGATCAAACAATTGATAGTAAAGCAGTACAAAAAGCAACTTATATAATTCATCTAGCGGGTGCTGGAGTGGTAGATAAAAAATGGACAGAAGCCTATAAAGCTGAAATAGTTAATAGCAGAACCCAGAGTAGTTCATTAATTTTAAAAGCCTTAACTAATCATACACATTCCGTAAAAACTATTATCAGTGCTTCTGCAATTGGTTGGTACGGCGAAGACCCTTCGCCCAATGGGAAAGGTTTTGTTGAAATAGATCCGGCTGCTGCTGGTTTTTTAGGAGAAACTTGTAAAAAATGGGAAGAAAGTATTGAGCCAATAGAACAATTGGGTATCCGATTGGTAAAACTTCGAATCGGTATTGTACTAAGTAACGATGGAGGAGCACTTGCTGAATTTAAAAAACCTCTTCAATTTGGTATAGCTGGAATATTAGGAACAGGCAATCAAAAGGTAAGTTGGATTCATATTGACGACCTATGTAGGCTATTTATTGAAGGTATCGAAAAAGAGCAATTAGCAGGGGCTTATAATGCGGTGGCACCTCAGCCGGTAAGTAATAAAGAACTGACAATAGAATTAGCCCATCAATTAAAAGGCAGATTCTATATTCCCCTTCATGTACCAAAATTTATTTTGAAAATAATGATGGGAGAAAGAAGCATTGAAGTTTTAAAAAGTACAACAGTTACTTGCGAAAAAATAAAAAAAACTGGATTTACTTTTTTATATCCTTCCATTGAAGCTGCCCTTCACCAACTGGCACATCCTTAAATCAATCAGAGATCTGTTTTTGCCATTCTGTTAACTGTTAACCAATAAAAAACTGCCATGTAAGCAATGCATAGACTTACCACTAGCCATGGATAATCCGTTGGCATTACGCCCTTCGTGAGTGCCTTTAGAGGGTTTTCAGGAAAAGTAAGCATTCCGTCTGCAGAATTCATAGGGAGGTAGTCTCCCATACTTCCAAGGTCTAGGTTATTGCTTGATCTCAAGCGGACACTCAAAACATCAAGCAACTGCGAAATGAAATTTTCAACACCCATGTAAATAAAAAATACTCCAATAGCAAAGCCAGTTCGTCGTATCAATACTCCTATCAAAAGCGCAATCATATTATAGGACAGGGCCTTTAAAAAGAAAAAAAATACATGAGAAATTCCGTGAGTCGAAAAAGAGGTACCCGAGGAAAAACCAAATGCCAATGCTGTAAAAAAAACTAGGATAGCAGAGAAAAAAGCCATCAATACAGCCATCATAATCTTAACATGGATAAACTGTTGTCTCGACCATCCATCAAGGATATTTTGACGGTGCGTTCGAAATGTAAATTCATTGGTTATCAAAATAATTAGCATCAAAGCAGGCAATAGCAATAGCCATCCTGAAGCATAGCTAGTAGTTTGCCAAGTTTTATCAAATTGAAAAGGCGAAAATTTTCCCGTTAAAATAACCGCCTGCGACTGACTAATTATATTTTTATTTACAATAAAAATGATATAATTAACAGTTACCACTCCAATGGCAAAAAAACTACTTAGAATAATAAAAGCAGTATAATTTTTTATTTTTAGCCATTCTACCTTCAATAATGTGATCATATTATCGGTTTATAATTAATTCGTTAATTCCATAAACTTTGACTCCAAACTTTTTCTTTTTAATTGCAAATGATTCAACACAATGCCTTCATTAAAAAAGTGTCGATTAATTCCTTCCAGATTAATAGTCCCGATGGGATAAAATAGCTGTATCAGGTTATCTTCCAACTTCATGCTAGTATATCCGGAAAATTGCTCAACGGACAATTGCAACGCGGATAAATTAGCTGCTCCAATTTCTACTATATCCTCATTGGCCAAAATTTCATTTACACCGCCGGTAGCCACTAGTTCCCCCTTTTTCAATATCGCCACATGGGTACACACTTTTTCCACCTCATCCAATAAATGACTTGCCATAATGATGGTGGTGCCTTCTAGTTGTAATTTTTTTATCAGCGCCCTTATTTCAGCAATACCCACAGGATCTAATCCATTAGTCGGTTCATCTAAAATCAACACCGAAGGATTCCCCAATAGGCAGGAAGCAATTGCAAGTCGCTGCTTCATTCCCAAAGAAAAAGTGCTAAACCGAGATTTTTTTCTATGTGTAAGATTAACCATTTCCAATACCCTTGGAATATCTTCTGACCCCCTACCTTTAATTGCCGCCGCAATATGTAAATTTCGTTCGGCCGATAAGTAATGATAAAAATTGGGGGTTTCTAAAAATGTACCTATTTGCCTTCGATGTATTTCACTAGGAACTTCACCCAGCAATTTATAAGTGCCTGAAGTTGGTTTTAATATATCCATAATGATTCCTAACATAGTCGTTTTGCCACTACCGTTAGGACCAAGTATTCCAAAAACTGACCCTTTGGGCACATTAAAACTCACCCCCTTCAAGGCTTGTACCGATCCGTAATTTTTGTATATATTTTCTATAGAGAGAATTGACATAACACGAATGAATAGTTAGTTTTTGAATGCAATAAAAAGCCAGACAACAATTGCGTCAAACTGTATTTTAATTCCTCAAAGGCCTTCCTGTTTTCAATACCCCTTGAATTCTTTCTAAAGTTTTCTTTTCTCCAGTAAGACTAAGGAAGGCTTCTCTTTCAAGGTCTAGTAAATATTGTTCACTTACTAAAGTGGCCTCACTTAAATCTCCACCACACATTACATAAGCCAATTTTTTAGCAACCGTTACATCATGATCAGTTGCATAATTTCCCAATCTCATTCCATTGATACCTGCTAGCATAGCACCTAAAGCACCTTGACCCAATACCTTAATATCAGTGCGCTGAACCGGCATTACATATCCCTGGTCATACAAATCAATGACCGCGTTTTTTCCTTCTGCAATTCGTCGACTAAGATTCATACTTATTAAATCTTTTCCTTTTCTGTAAATGCCCATATCAAATGCTTCCTGCGCTGAGGTAGCCACCTTAGCGGTAGCAATATTGAGAAAACGATTTTGTAATGTAATCGTATCCACCTCACCGTTATGAGTTTCATCAGAAGCGCGCAACGCAAATTCTTTAGTACCCCCACCGCCTGGAATTACACCGATGCCTACTTCCACTAAACCTGTGTAAGTTTCAGCAGCAGCAATGACTTTATCAGCATGCAAACTCATTTCGCATGCACCGCCCAAGGCCAAACCATGGGGTGCCAATACAACAGGAATGCCTGAATAACGTACACGCATCATTGTATTTTGAAACATCCTGATAGCCATATCGATTTCATCATAATCTTGTTCTATTGCCAACATGAAAATCATACCTACATTGGCACCAGCACTAAAATTAGTTCCTTCATTTGCTACTACTAATCCTTTGTATTTTTGTTCTGCTAATGAAATTGATTTTTGAATACCTTCTAATACTTCACCTCCAATACTTCCCATCTTGGTGTACCACTCTAATCCAAGAACATCATCCCCTAGATGATAAGTTCTGCAAGCACTATTTTTCCAAACTGTTTGACCAGCGAAATTTTTCATTACTATAAATGCGGTACCGCCTGGCATTTCTTTGTAAGCCTTTGTAGAAATATCGTAGAAATATCTTTTACCATTTTCTACTTTATAAAAACTAGTTACCCCCGCTGCAAGCATTTCTTCAACCCATGAAGCAATTTTATAACCACCCTCTTTCATTGCTGCAATAGTTTTTGCAACACCCAATATATCCCAACTTTCAAATGCTCCAACCTCCCATCCAAATCCAGCCATCATTCCATCATCCACTCTATACAACTCATCTGTAATTTCAGGAATACGATGAGAAATATAAGAAAATAGATTGTAATGAAATAAACGATAAAACTCTCCAGCCTTATCTGTGCCGCTGCATAGCGCCTTGATTCTTGTTGATAAATCTTCTATTGGCTTAGCTGTTTCCAAAGTTGCAAACCTTGGTTTTTTTCTTGGCTCATATTCAAGACTTGCTAAATTCAAAACATGAATTTCTTTTTCTCCCTTTTCATTTGGAGCCATTTTCTTAAAAAACCCTTGCTTCGTTTTATCACCGAGCCATTTGTTTTCAACCATTTTATTAAGCCAACCAGGAATCACAAAGTTTTCTCTAGCCTCATCTTGTAAACAGTTTTCATACACCCCATTGGCAACTTTAACTAGGGTATCTATTCCCACCACATCGGCTGTTCTAAAAGTAGCCGATTTGGGTCTACCAATAATTGGACCTGTCAAAGCTTCAATTTCATCAATTGTCAACTGCAGTTTTTCCATCGCATTCATAATAGCCATCATTCCGAAAACACCAATACGATTAGCAATAAATGCAGGAGTATCCTTACACAATACCGTTGTTTTTCCTAAAAACAAATCTCCATAATTCATTAAGAAAGAAATGACTGCAGGGTCTGTATCAAGAGTAGGTATAATTTCTAGTAGCCTTAAATAACGAGGGGGATTAAAAAAGTGAGTACCGCAAAAATGTTTTTTAAAATCATCCGTTCTTCCAGCAGTCATTAGATGAATCGGTATACCAGATGTATTAGAAGTAATTAAAGTTCCGGGCGTTCTATATTTTTCTACCTCAAAAAATACAGATTGCTTAATGTCCAGCCTTTCCACTACCACTTCTATTATCCAATCATAAGAAGCTATATCTTTCATGTTATCAGTAAAGTTGCCCGTCTTAATTTTCTTTGCAGCATCTTTATTAAAAACAGGAGAAGGATTAGATTTTAAAGCAGCTGATAGCGCGTCATTGACCACTTGATTTCGCAGGGCCATCGATCCCTTTTCAGCATCAGCTGAAGGAGACAGTATATCTAATAACAAGACTTGTATTCCAATGCCTGCGAAATGACAGGCAATTCTGCTTCCCATAACGCCACTTCCCAAAATGGCTACTTTTTTAATAATTCTTTGCATGTTGGATGTTTTATCCCAAAGGGCTGAAAAATTAGTTAGCTAAACAACTATTTGTATTATCCGAAATTAAGACATTTTCCAAAATCATTTTAAAAAATAAAAACAGGCCTTTAAAGCCTGTTTTATTGAATCATTTGAAAAACAAAAAAACTTTTTTATCAAGGTGGTTTTACTGCGGTTTAAAATAAAATCCAACTTTATGCTCAATTGTATTTTATTTTAACTTACCCCACTACCATTATCAATCACATTGGCTGGATTTACAAAATGCAGTTTACCTGATTTGTCTTCTGCCATCAAAATCATTCCATTACTTTCAATTCCCTTCATTTTTCGTGGTGAAAGATTAGCCACTACCACTACCTGCTGCCCAATTATTTGCTCTGGTGAAAAATGTAAAGCAATACCACTAACAATGGTTCGGACTTCAGTACCCATATCTACTTCTAGTTTTAATAATTTATCAGCTTTGGCTACTTTTTCAGCAGATAATATAGTTCCAACTTTTAAAGCAATCTTGGCAAAATCATCAAAATTTATTTCAGCAAAAACCTTTTCGGTGCTAGCAGCGGCTAGCGGCATAACTTCCGTAGAGATTACAGAACCTATTGATTGATCTTTTTCATTTTCCATTTTAATCTGTTGACTTTTTAATTTTAATTTTTCTACCTGCTCAGCCACTTCAGCATCCTCTATTTTCCTAAACAATAATTGAGGCTCTCTCAATGAATACCCTACACTCAACAACTTGATAGATCCAGCATTTTCCCAATCTAATATTTTATCAACCACCTTCATCATGTGGCACATTTTTTTAGAAGCAAATGGAAGGAAAGGATTAACAAAAACCGCAAGATTAGCTGTTAATTGCAAACAAACATGTAAACAATTGTCTATTAACTTCTGTGCTTCAGGGGTAGGCTGTCCATTATCACCCAGTTGCTTTGCAACAATCCATGGTTCTTTGTCCTGCATATATTTATTTCCCTTTCTAGCCAAATCAATCACCTCAAATAATGCATCTCTAAATTTATAGGATTCCAATAAATTTTCTATCCGCAACTTTGTATTTGTCAATTCAGCAAATAAAGTTTTATCTGCATCGTCTAAAATATCCGAATGAAGTGGAGGCACTTTACTCTTACATAATTTATGCATCAATACAAAGGCCCTATTCACAAAATTTCCAAACACATCTACCAATTCTCCTTTTACTGAATCTTGAAATCCTTTCCAAGTAAACTCACTATCTTTTGTTTCAGGAGCAATCGCTGTTAAATAATATCTTAAAGCATCTACCATTTGATCGCCGCCATTTTCTTTCTTCACAAAATCATTGATATAGTCATCCATTTCAATACTCCAACCCCGACTGGTACTCATCTTATCGCCTTCCAAATTCATAAATTCATTGCTAGGAACATTTTCAGGCAAAATATTGCCATGCAACTTCAACATGACAGGAAAAATGATTGCATGAAAAACAATATTATCCTTACCTATAAAATGAACCAATTTCGTATCATCATTATACCAATAAGGTTTCCAGTCTTTTTCATTATCGATAGCCCACTGCTTGGTGGCACTGATATACCCAATAGGTGCGTCAAACCAAACATATAAAACTTTACCCTTTCCTCCTTCAACATCATCTGGCAAAGCGATCCCCCAATCCAAATCCCTCGTCACTGCTCTTGGCTGCAAACCTATATCTAGCCAGCTTTTGCATTGTCCTAATACATTTGCCTTCCAATCATGTTGATGATCTTCGAGTATCCATTTACGTAAGAAATCTTCGTGGCGATTTAATGGCAAATACCAATGTTTAGTTAACTTTTTTATAGGCGTATTTCCACTCAATGTACTTCTAGGATTAATCAATTCATCTGGGCTCAATGAGGTGCCACACTTTTCACATTGATCACCAAATGCATTTTCGCTGCTACAAACAGGGCAAGTCCCAACAATATAACGATCAGCCAAAAAAGTATTTGCTTCAGCATCAAAAAATTGTTCCGACTCTTTAACTTCAAGATCTCCTTTGTTATTTAGCAAAGTAAAAAATTCTTGCGATGTTTCATGATGCAATATTTCAGAAGTCCGATGATAAATATCAAAAGAGATGCCGAGGTCAGCCATATTGCTTTTCAACATAGCATGGTATTTATCTACAATTTCCTTAGGCGTAGTTTTTTCTTTCATTGCCTGGATGGTAATAGCTGCACCATGCTCATCACTTCCACAAACATAAACCACGTCCTTCTTTTTTGCTCGTAGATATCGCACATAAATATCTGCTGGCAAATATGCCCCCGCTAAATGTCCAATATGCTTGGGTCCATTAGCATAAGGAAGCGCAGAAGTAATTAAATATCGCTTTGGATCAGTCATAAATTTAATATTGTTGTTCTTAGTTCAAAAAACTAAGGGTTGAATCCTATAGCAGCTTTTACTTTTATTTAAAACTGGTTCTTGGATGCTGGGAAAAGGAATTATCACTTTTAATAACCCTCTTCAAAACAATGCAAATTTACCTAAAGCAAGTACATTACCCAAACAATCAAAAAATAGGTTTAAAAAGTAGGTTTTACAAGCAATTAAATACATACAGCCTATTTTTACAATAAGATCTATCAAAAGCAATTTAATACTTAGCCCAACTTAAGTAACTGCTTTAAATATTATAGTTTTAATAAAGTAAATACCATTGTTTTTTATGAATAATTGAAAATTTATAAACAAAAGAATTTTATTTTAAAATGGCAGGTAATTCTTAAATTGTCAACTGATTTCAAAAAGATTTAAACCAATTGAATAAAATGATTAAAACACCTCCCTACTTAAAAAAAGGTGATACGATTGCCATTACTTGCCCTGCAGGATATATGCCAATAGAAAAAGCTCAAACCTGTATTGAAACGATTCAGCAATGGGGATTTGAAGTAATGGTGGGTAAAACATTGGGTAGTAAATCAAAAAACTATTTTTCAGGAACAGATGAAACCCGTTTAAATGAATTGCAAGCAATGCTGGATGATGAAAGTATAAAAGCGATACTTTGTGGTAGAGGCGGCTATGGAGTTAGTAGAATTATTGACCAACTTGATTTTACTAGATTTAAAAAGAATCCTAAATGGATTATTGGGTTCAGTGATATTACCTTACTTCACTCTCATATTAATAGTAATTTTAAAATCTCCACTATACATGCTCCCATGGCAGCTGCATTTAACAATGGAGAAAATAAGAATGAATTTATTAATTCCCTTCACAAAGCCCTTTTAGGGAAAAAAGCAAAATACATTTCTAAGCCTGATCCGTTAAATAAATTAGGAGTAGCAAAAGGAGAATTAGTTGGAGGGAATCTTTCTCTAATTACCCATCTAATTGGGACGAAGTCAGATATTAAAACAAAAAATAAAATACTTTTTATTGAAGACATTGGGGAACTCATTTATAGTACAGACAGAATGTTATATCAATTAAAAAGAAGTGGAAAACTAACCAACCTTACAGCTTTAATAGTCGGTGGATTCTCTGGTGTAAGAGATACTGAAAGACCCTTTGGAAAAAAAGTGAAGGAAGTAATAAAAGAAATTGTTCGAGAATATGATTACCCCGTTTGTTTTGATTTTCCTGTTGGTCATAAAAAGGAGAATTATGCGCTTAAAATTGGTGGTAATTATCAACTAAAAATAACTAAAGCTAAAGTCTTACTATCAGAGCTTTAACAAAGAATCTAGCTTTTGGTGATACAAGGGGAAGTCATTTAAATCATTGTGTGACCCTTTCTCTATCGTAATAAATTGGTCAGTTGGTTTCAACACTTCCTTTAATTTTTCTGCACAACTATAAGGAATGACCCCATCGTTGGTTCCATGAAAAATAGTGATGGGTACTTTAACCTCTTTCAAATATTGATAAGTAGGAATTTTGTATTTCGACATTCTTTGTATCGGATAAACGAAAGCGTAGAAACCCAATAAATCAGGAATACTGTAATAAGGTGTTTCTAGAATCAATTGCTTGCAGTCATATTCAGATGCCAAATAAGCTGCAATACCAGTACCAAAAGATTTTCCATAAATCACAATACTATCCTTTGCATATTTGGAGAGAGCCATTTTATAAATTTGAATAGATTGTTGATATAATATTTTTTCGGTTCTATTGCCTACTGTTTTTCCATAACCAGGATAATCTGCCATCCACACTTCGTATCCAATTTTAGTGAAATTGGTTGAAAATTTTGCAAATCGATTTATATTTTCTCTATTACCATGAAAGTATATCACAACTCCTTTTCTCGAAGAATCTACTGGAGTAAACTTAACCATATTAAGTGTATCAGTCTTGTTGAATGGGATTTCCACTTCAGAAAAAGGAACATCGAAATGATACTGATAATCTCTAGGTAAAACAATTGGATGGAACAAAAAATAATCCTGCAAATAATATAAGGCTATACCTACTATACAATAAATAAAAATAATAATTTTTGTCCAGCGAAGTATTTTCTTTCTCATCGAAATTAATTGTATTTTTTTACAGTAAGTGCAAGTTACTAACTGTGCCCAACAATTAGCTTTTCAAGATATCACGTAAAAAATTATGATACTCAGGAAATGAGGGCAAATCATTGTGTCCACCACCTTTTATTCGGATTAAAGTGGCTTTCCTTGGATTGAGTGCAAGCAACTTTTCACTATTGCTAATTGGTATTAACCAATCCTTAGTTCCATGAATAAGGTAAGTATGGCAATTAACTTTAGGCAACCATTTATCTGTCCGAATATGAAACCGAAGTAAAAGCTTCATAGGAAGAATGGGTAAAAACCTTTCTGCAACTTTTTTAAAACTAAAATAAGGAGCATCCAAAATAAGGTAGCGTGGTTTATTTTCACTTGCTAAATGTGCTGCAAAACCACTACCCAGGCTTCTTCCATAAATGATTAAATGATTTTCGTGATAAGTTGCTGCCAATCGATTGTATACAAATTGCATATCACTCAACATATCTTTTTCACTGCGCTTACCCGTGCTTTTTCCAAAGCCACGATAATCGACCAAAACCACATCATAATTATACCTAAAAAAGTCAGTAGCATACTTTGCCCACCCTTTAATACTTCTGCTATTACCGTGAAAATACAATACAAGACCCAATGGCTTTTCCACATAAAAATGAAGCCCATTGATACTTACTCCTGGTTCAATATCAAAAAATAATTCACGAAAAGGTGCTTCGTACAGGTACTTAAAATTTTGATCCAGCTTTTCAGGTTTGAAAATAAATTTCTCTTGAACCAAATAAGCAACCAGTAGGAGCAAAAGATATCCAACAATAATATAAACAAGTGTCGATGACATGAAGGAAGTTAATTCTTTTATTGAAATTAACAATAAAAATTAAAGTGGGAATTTAATAAGTTATCTTCTTTCTCCATTCGTCCATTCCACCTATTAAATTATAAAGATTTTCAAAAGGAAATTTATTTTCCAATCGCTGAATGGCAATATGACTTCTAACCCCTTTTTGGCAATATAAGATTACGGGGATTTCTTTTTCAACTCTATCAATATACTGGATAATTTCTCCAAGCGGGATCAAGAATCCGCCGATATTAAAATCTTCGTGTTCATAGTGCTCTCTTACATCAATCAGTTGAATACTGACCTGCTCATTCATTAATTTAACAAGTTCAAGAGGCGTGATAGTTTTCATATTGACACTATCTCAAAAGTTTACTTAAAGTTAGAAGGAAGATTACTAATAAATTTTAAAAAGCTTATCGCTTATTCTTCCTCCTCATCTGTATAAATTCTGGATAGTTTTATTTTGCTAACTGGCGCTACAATCAAAGGGTATTTTTCTACCACCACATTGCTTTGCTGGAGACCGAAACCTTTTTCTTCACTTAAAGAAACTTCTTTTATCCAAAAATATAATTGCATTATAATGCGCTCCATAAAGGGAAGTTCGTTGTCCTGAGCCAAGAACTTTTCCATCACAACGAATTGAAAATCTCCTACTTCATTATTACGTTGCTGGCTTTCATATCGACTAGTTACATTTACTTCTTTATTAGCAACCAAATCTTCCACCACCTTCTTAAACATCAGATTTACACGAGGAGCCACTCTAAACCCTAACCTAAATTCAACCCTAATAATATCATTTGGAATAATATGCTCAACGACATATTCGCTGGTATAAGGATCATCCATCGTATCGACGTGAACAAACCAAAATATATCTGCCCGTTTTGGTTTTCCACTTAAAATGGAATAGATAATCTTATGCTCAATTTCTTTAGGATTATTGGCACTCGTCATATACACCAAATGGGTAGCATATTTAGGTACCGAATTGTCATTACTTAATTCCTCCAATTTGGGAATATATTCTTCCATCCTAACAAACTCAACATATCTATTTTTGATTTTTCTACTACGAAACCAAACATACATCACTATAAATAATCCTCCTCCTGCCATCACAGCTATATATCCCCCATGAGGAAATTTATCCAAATTGGCGAATAAAAATACACACTCTAATGTTAGATAAACAAATAAGTATAAATAAATAAGTAATGAATTAGTTCTTTTTGATACTAAAAAATTAGCAAATAAAATAGAAGTAGATAACATACACAAGGTAATCGCCAACCCATAGGCAGCCTCCATTGCACTTGCTGATTTGAAATAAAGAACAATGGTACAACAGCCTAGAAAAAGTAATAAATTAATACCCGGTATAAATAACTGCCCTTTGGCTTCTGAAGGATAATTAATCTTCATGCGTGGCCAAAGATTTAATCGTATCGCCTCACTGATAAGTGTAAACGAGCCACTAATTAATGCCTGACTAGCAATGATGGCAGCGAAAGTAGCTATCACCAATCCGATCAATCTAAATTGATCACTCATCACTCCAAAAAAGGGATTAAACCCGCCCTTGATTATTTCATCGGTAATTACTTGTCCTTTGAAAGTAGCTAATAGCCAAGCTCCTTGACCTAAATAATTAATTATTAAACAAGCCTTTACAAAAACCCATGAATAACGAATATTTGCTCGGCCACAATGTCCAAGATCACTATAAAGAGCCTCTGCCCCTGTTGTACAAAGAAAAACAGCTCCCAATATCCAAAATCCATTGGGGTACACCGTTAACAATTTTACTGCATAATAAGGATTGAAAGCTTTAAAAACACTCAAATCATCTTGAAAATGAATAACACCCAAAATAGCGAGCATAGCAAACCAGATCATCATTATTGGACCAAATAATTTACCTATGGATGCTGTTCCGAACTTTTGAAGAAAAAATAATAATGCAAGAATACTAAGCACAATATAAATTATCTGCAGCTGACTGATATTTTTAAAAGCATCAATTTGTTTGAGACCTTCAATTGAAGATGCCACTGAGATTGCAGGTGTTATCATACCATCGGCAAGCAAGGCAGCTCCTCCAATCATAGCTGGAATAACCAACCATTTTTTTTGACGTCTAACTAAAGTATACAATGAAAAAATACCTCCCTCTCCTTTATTATCAGCCCTCAAGGTAAGTACCACATATTTTAAAGTTGTCTGAAGAGTTAGAGTCCAAATAATACAAGAAAGTCCTCCCACCACTAGTAACTCAGAGATTTCTTTACTATTTATAATCGCATTGAAAACGTACAAGGGAGATGTTCCGATATCTCCATAAATAATACCCAAAGCAACTAGCAAACCTGCTGCTGTCACTTTATTAACTTTAGTTGACACTAGACTCGATTTTTTGGTAAAAAAACATCTTATACATGTTATCTGGGATGCACATAAGAAATAAAGGAACAAAAGTAAATGTAAAAAGAATATAAATTAGAAAATATCAAGGATTAGTTATGCATTTTATTGCTATCTGCCTTTTACTCTTCAAAATTCCTTAAAGTAGTATTAAAATTAACTCAAAAGTAATAGTCAAAAGAATTCACTTTAAGCTTGACTTTTCAAAACTAATCTTTTACTATTTGTGCAAAAATTTAGACCTAATAATCAAAAAATAGACAGGTTAGAACTAATTTTTATTCCGAAACAAAGATTTTTTTAGATTAAAAATATTTCTATAAAAATATTCTAAAGAAAATACCTCTTTTGAAAAAGAAAATTAGAATAAAAATTATTTCCTTACCCTAGTAACAGTTTAACACATTTTTGGAGGCTGTCTTTCCAATTTGGAATGACTAAATGAAAGGTTCGCTGAATTTTACTAGTGTCCATTACAGAGTAACTAGGTCGATTTGCAGGCGTAGGATACTGCGAAGAAAGTATTGGATTAACTGCACAACTACTTCCCGAAAGCTCCTTGATGGCTAAAGCAAATTGATACCAATTAATTACTCCTTGATTAGAATAATTAAATATTTGACCAATTTCTCTAACCTGATTCAAAATAAATGGAGATTGTTTTAACTGTTCAATTATTTGCATAATAGATGATGCTAAATCAGCCGCATAAGTAGGACAGCCCATCTGATCGCTAACCACCTGAATACTTTCTCTTTCTTTCATTAGACGAAGCATTGTCTTTACAAAATTATTTCCGCTGAAAGAATACACCCAAGAGGTACGAATGATAATTGAATCGGGGTTATTCTCTATTGCAAGCTGTTCCCCCTTTAATTTTGTCGCACCATACAAGTTTACTGGATTTACCAAATCCTCTTCTTTGTAAGGACTAGTAGCAGTTCCATCAAAAACATAATCGGTAGAAATATGAATGAAAGTTGCTCCCTGTAATTTACAATACTTTGCTAAATTTCCTACTGAAGATCCATTAATAATAAACGCTTTTTCAGAATCTTTCTCAGCCTTGTCAACAGCTGTATAGGCAGCACAATTAACACAATAATCAATTGAATGGGTTGAAAAAAAATTCTCTAATGATTTCTCATCATCAATTGGTAATTCATTCCTAGTAACAAATAAAAAATCATATTCTGGATAACTACCCGACAACGCTTGCATTTCGCTGCCCAATTGTCCATTTGCACCTGTTACTAAAATGACCTTTTTATTTGACATTAAAAATTATTAAAAAATAAATTTACTTTCAAAATTTTCGATTCCTGGAAGAAGCAAATCTTTTTCTGCTACGATCGCTTTAGCTGCTGGAATACCCCAATCTATGGCTAGCATTGAATCACTATACAATAATCCACCCTCACTTTGCTTATTGTAAAACTCATCACACTTATACATCACTTCTGCTGAATCACTTAAAACTGAATACCCATGTGCGAAACCTTTGGGCACCAATAATTGCTTTTTATTTTCGGCAGTCAATTCAATTGTAAATACCTTTCCATAAGTGGGGGAACCCTTTCTAATATCAACTGCAACATCTAAGATGCTTCCAGACAATGCTCTTATCAATTTAGTTTGTGCAAAGGGAGGCAATTGAAAATGTAAGCCTCGTATTACGCCATAAGATGATCTGGCTTGATTATCCTGAACAAATTTCATACTGATACCCTGTGCTGAAAAAACCCTTTCATTATAACTTTCGTAAAAATAACCTCTGCTGTCTTCAAAAACTTGTGGTTCAATAATTAACAAATCAGGAAAATCGGTTTGGATAATAGGCATTAAAAAGGATTTTTTATAAATAATAAAGCGGTTCGAAGTTGAAATAAATTATGGTTTCAGTTTTGAATATTTTTCTTTAAAAAAATCAATCGTTTCAATTAACCCTTGTTCAAAATTTTTATTTGGAGAATACGCTAATAAATTTTTTGCCAGAGAAATATCTGCCAATGAATTTTTAATATCTCCTGCTCTTGATTCCCTATGACTGGCCTCAAAATTACTTTGCAAATGTTTTTTACAAGCATTGAATAGATAATTAACTGAAAAATTTTCTCCCATTGCTACATTGTATACTTTATTCAAAGCTTCTTTTTTTTCTGTCAACATGCCTATTACATTTACTTGAACGGCATTTTCTACAGGTGTAAAATCTCTCGTTTGCTCTCCGTCGCCATTGATATATGTTGGTATTTCTTTCAAAATACCTTTTATAAATAACGGAATCACCGCCGCATAATCTCCGTCAGGATCCTGTCGAGGTCCAAAAATATTGAAATAACGAAAGCCTAACAAATTTAAACCATATACTTTAGCAAATACATTTGCATACAATTCATTTGTTTTTTTGGTAGCGGCATAAGGCGAAAGACAATTACCAACCCTATCCTCTATTTTAGGTAGATTTGGTTCATCGCCATATACTGAGGATGAAGATGCATATACGAATTGTTTTACTTTATTGTCAGATGCGGCTTTCAACATATTTACAAAGCCTCCAACATTTACTTCGTTAAAATAGACAGGTTCCTTTATTGAACGGGGCACTGAGCCAACGGCAGCCTGATGACTGACATAATTCATTTCTCTGCAAGCCTTTGCGCAGGTATCTCCATTTCTTATATCTCCTTCCATAAATTCAAAAGAAGAATAGGAACGAAGTAAATCAAGATTAGTCTGAAAACCGTTAACCAAATTATCCAATACCCTCACTTTCTTTGCCCCATGCTTAAGAAGGTAAGCTGCAATATGACTCCCGATAAAGCCAGCTCCACCGGTAACCAAAAAACTTTCTTCACTGAGATCTTTTGTATGAAAAGAAGGAGTCATGATTAATGCAAATTTGATTTGTAAAATTTAAATTTTTTTTCATCATTAGAATGAAAAAAAAATCTTCATTATTTAAATAACTAAAGACTCCAATAATGCCTGTTGTATATTTTGTTTCTGAAAATACCTTTTATATCCGCAATCATTGCTGAAGACTTAGTGATACTAGCAAAATAATCGTCATCTAGGTTTTTATATACTTCATGCGGAACAGCAATTAGTACAGCATCGTAGTCATCCGCTAACTGCTCGGTAAGCTCAAATCCATACAATGCAAAAAGCTCTTCACTATTCGCAAATGGATCCGTGATTTCTACATTCACTAAAAATGATTTCAATTCTTTTATCACATCAGCTACTTTACTATTTCTTATATCACTTACATTTTCTTTAAATGTAGCACCCATTACCAATACCTTGGTTCGCTTAACATTGCCATTGTGTACAATGATATGTTGTAAGATTTTTTTTGCAATATAACTTGCCATTCCATCATTAATAAATCTTCCAGCTAAAACCACCTGACTGTCGTGCCCTAATTCTCTTGATTTGTAAGTAAGATAATAAGGATCTACGCCGATACAATGTCCACCTACTAAGCCAGGTTGAAATTTTAAAAAATTCCATTTTGTTCCTGCAGCTTCCAACACTTCGTAAGTATTGATACCCATTCTGTCAAAAATTATCGACAGTTCATTCATGAGCGCTATATTTAAATCACGCTGTGTATTTTCAATTACTTTAGCAGCTTCGGCAACCTTTATACTTGAGGCCTTGTGTATTCCTGCAGATACCACTAGCTTGTATACCTGTTCAATTTGCTCTAAACTTTGCTCATCACAGCCACTAACAATTTTGATAATCTTATCAAGCGTATGTTCCTTATCACCCGGATTAATTCTTTCAGGAGAATACCCGCTTTTAAAATCATCCATGTTTTTTAAACCAGAAATTTTTTCAATGATTGGAATACAATCCTCTTCTGTACAGCCTGGATATACGGTACTTTCAAAGACCACATAATCACCCTTCTTAATCACTTTTCCAATTGATTCACATGCCTTTTGAATGGGCACTAGATAGGGAATATTATGATCATCCACTGGCGTAGGAACAGCAACAATAAAAAAATTAGCCTGCTTTAAAATATCAAGATCCGATGTAAATACAATATCGCTATTCTCAAAAGCTTCTTTTTCTAATTCTTGACTAGGATCAATGCTATTTTTTAATATTCCCACCCTCTTTTCACTTATATCAAAACCAATTACTTTGATTTTTTTTGCAAATGCCAATGCAATTGGAAGCCCTACATAGCCGAGTCCAATCACTGCGAGTTGCTTGTTTTTATTGAGTAAGTCTTGATACATAAATTTTACATCCTTAGCCATTGAATAAAAATCACTTATTGCCAAATGACAAAAAGACCCTTTGTAATTTTTTATAAATATATTATTTTATTATTCAATATGTAAAATTTAATCTTATCCGGTAAGTAACAAACACACCAAACATTAATTTTTGTTGCAAAAACTATTTTACCGTCTTGGAGAATTCTTTAGGAATTTTATAAAGTTCTTCCTTTGGTAAGGACTTAAAATAATCGTAGGTGATTTTTAAACCTTCTTTTCTACCAATAGTAGGATGCCAACCCAGCACCTCCTTTGCCTTTGTGATATCAGGTTGACGTTGCTTTGGGTCATCGGTTGGCAAGGGTTTGTACACAATCTTTTTGTCGGTTCCGGAGAGCTGAATAATTTCCTCTGCAAAATCATTCAAGGAAATTTCATCTGGATTGCCGATGTTTAACGGTTGAGTATAGTCGCTAAGTAATAATCGATAAATCCCTTCTACTAAATCTGATACATAACAAAAACTCCTAGTTTGACTTCCATCACCAAATACAGTTAAATCCTCTCCTCGCAAAACTTGTCCAATAAAAGCAGGTAAAGCACGCCCATCGTTTAAACGCATTCTTGGCCCATAGGTATTAAATATTCTGATAATTCTAGTTTCTAACTGATGAAAAGTATGATAAGCCATCGTAATGGCTTCTTGAAATCTTTTTGCTTCATCGTATACACCCCTTGGGCCCACTGGATTAACATTTCCCCAGTAAGATTCGTTTTGAGGATGCACCAAAGGATCACCATAAACTTCGCTGGTACTTGCCACTAAAATTCTTGCTTTTTTAGAAAGGGCCAATCCCAAACAATTATGGGTGCCTAGAGAGCTAACTTTTAATGTTTGTATTGGAATTTTTAAATAATCTATCGGACTAGCGGGAGATGCAAAATGTAAAATATAATCCAGCTCTCCTGACACATGTATATATTTGGATACATCCTGTTCATAAAATTCAAATTCTTTCAGCTTAAAAAGATGCTCAATATTTTTCAAATCTCCTGTAATCAAATTATCCATTCCTATCACAGAATAACCCTCCTTTATGAACTTATCACAAAGATGGGAACCCAAAAAACCAGCAGCTCCAGTTATCAATACTCTTTTTGAAGTCATATATTTTGTTAATTGAAAATGTCTGAATTAATTATTTATTCTCGACTACTTTCCTTCCGATACTAACGTAATGATAACCCAAATCTCCCATCTTATTTAAATCAAAAAGATTGCGGCCATCAAAAATCGCTTTATTTTTTAGCAATGAGCTTATTCTGTCAAAATTGGGTGTTCTAAATTCACTCCACTCGGTTGCAATGACTAGCGCATCTGCATCCTGTAAAGCTTCATATTGATTTTCAACAAATGAAATTCTATCCCCTATCAACTGTTTTACATTTTGCATTGCTTCTGGGTCAAAAGCAGCAATGGTAGCGCCTGCAGCTAGTATTGCCTCAATTAAATATAAGGCGGGAGCCTCTCGAATATCATCCGTATTGGGCTTAAAAGCTAATCCCCACAATGCTATTTTTTTACCGCTCAGATCATTATTAAAATAGTTTTCAAGGCTAGGAATCAAATGTAGTTTTTGCTTTTCATTTACATTCATCACTGCCTCCAATATCTTAAAACTGTATCCAACTTCCGTTGATGATTTTGCCAAGGCCTGTACATCTTTTGGAAAGCAACTTCCTCCATAGCCAATACCTGGAAATAAAAAACGTTTTCCAATTCGTTCATCACTTCCAATACCCCTTCGCACCATATCTACATCGGCTCCCAGTAATTCGCAGAGTTGGGCAATTTCATTCATGAAAGTAATTTTCATTGCCAAAAAAGAATTAGCTGCATATTTTGTAAGCTCAGCACTTTTTTCATCCATATAAATTACCGGATTTCCCTGGCGAACAAAAGGAGCGTATAATTCACTCAATATAATTTTAGCTTTTTCGGATGAGGTTCCAATCACCACCCTATCTGGTTTCATGAAGTCTTCAACCGCTACCCCCTCTCTCAAAAACTCTGGATTACTTACGATATCAAAGGTTCCTTCTATACCTCCATTGCTCATCAAAGCTTGTCTAACTTTTTCAGCCGTTCCAACAGGAACGGTACTCTTATCAATGATTACCTTGTAATCTCCTTGTTGAATTAATGCACCCAATTCTTTCGCCACTCCCAAAATATATTTCAAATCAGCACTGCCATCTTCTCCCGGAGGAGTAGGAAGTGCAAGGAAAATAACCTGAGCATTTTTAATACCCTCTGATAAAGAGGTCGTAAAACTCAACCGTTCATCCTTTTGATTCTTTAAAAATATTTTTTCTAGCCCTGGCTCATAAATAGTGATCTGACCGGAAGTTAATTTGTTAACTTTTTCTTGATCAATATCCACACAAATAACATCGTTACCAGTTTCTGCAAAACATGTTCCAGTTACCAATCCTACATACCCTGTTCCAATTACTGCTATATTCATTTTAACTATTTTGAATGAACGTAATCTAATACATTAGAGATAATAAAATCTTGTTGCTCGCTATCCAATTCTGTATGAATGGGGAGGGAAATTACCCTTTCGCATAACCAGTCAGTAACTGGCAAATTAAATTTGCTACCACCAAAAGAATCAAACATCTTTTGTCGATGACAAGGCACGGGGTAATAAATCATAGATGGAATCCCTTTGTCAGTAAGGTATTGATGAAGGCCGTCCCTGCTAATCCCTTCCTTAGTTTGATCATTTAAAACAAGTGTATACTGATGATAAACGTGGTTGCTATAAGAAGCATTTTTGGGCAAGGTAAACATAGCTACTTCCTTAAAAGCATTGTTATAAAAATCAGCGGCTTTTTTTCGAGCTTCATTATACTCATCCAAGTAGGCTAATTTAATTGAGAGAATGGCAGCTTGAATAGCGTCTAGTCTAGAATTTACTCCAACTACATCGTGATAATATCTTTTGCTCTGACCATGCGCTGCAATCATTTTTATTTTTTCTGCAAGTTGATCATCATTGGTAGTAATTGCTCCACCGTCTCCATAAGCTCCCAAGTTTTTGGAAGGGTAAAAGGAAGTGCAACCGATATGACCAATTCCCCCAGTTTTTACAACGGCTCCATTACTGAAGGTATATTTACTTCCAATAGCTTGTGCATTATCCTCTATAACAAATAAATTATGTTTTTTTGCAATGGCCATTATTTTCTCCATTTCTGCGGCATGGCCATACAAGTGAACTGGGACAATAGCTTTTGTTTTTGTAGTGATGGCTTTTTCAATTGAACTTGCATCCATACAAAATGTGACAGGATCCACTTCCACAAATACAGGCTTTAACTTTAATAAAGCTGCAGCTTCTACCGTAGCAATATAAGTAAAGGAAGGTGTAATCACTTCATCACCTGGCTGAAGATCCAATGCCATAAAGGCTATCTGAAGTGCATCGGTTCCATTGGCACATGGCACTACATGCTTCACTCCATTATAGGATGCCAGATTAATTGCAAAATCATTTACAACCTTACCTCCTATAAATTGGGAACTTTCAAGCACCGCCAAAACAGCTGCTTCGATTTGAGGTTTTATTTTCTGATACTGTGATTTTGTATCTACCATTTGCAGCGGCCTCATAGATTCTTTTTTAGGGAGTGCAAAGATAGTATTTCTCTAATTAGCTTCAAGTTTAAGGGCTTGGGTTTCAATTAGGTTGCAATATATTAAAAATTTGCTATTAGATTTGTTGAAAAATAACCATTGGCTAAATTGTTTTACGAGCTTTTCTTACTACTATATGCAATTGCATTTAGGATAGCCGCTTTATTTAATACCAAAGCCAGGATAGGTTTACAGGGAAGAGAAAATATACTTTCTATTATCAAAGCCAACCATACTACCTCATCTAGACAGGTTGTATGGATGCATTGTTCCAGCGTAGGTGAATTCGAACAGGGAAGACCATTAGTTGAGTCACTTAAAAAGGCCTACCCTTCAACTTTTATTGTAATCACTTTTTTTTCAGCATCTGGATATGAGGCTGTGAAAAATTATAAAGGTGCGGACCAAATTTATTATTTACCATTCGATGGAGCCTACAATGCAAAAAAAATGGTGGATATACTCAACCCTTCATTGGTGCTATGGATAAAATATGAATTCTGGTATCACTATTTACATGAATTCAAGAGAAGAAACATTCCTGTTTTACTAGTATCAGGCATTTTTAGAAATTCTCAACCTTTTTTTAAATGGTACGGAAGTCTTTGGAAAGAGATGCTATCATCGATTACTTATTTTTTTGTTCAGAATGAAAGCTCACTAAAATTACTTTCTTCAATAGCGATCAATGAAAACGTCGTTGTTACAGGAGATACAAGGTTTGATCGGGTTATTGAAATTGCTGAAAAATTTGAGCCAATTGCAATCATTGAAAAATATTGTGAAAATAATAGGGTAATCGTTGCTGGGAGTACGTGGGAGGAAGATGAGACAGAATTTATACACTATATTAAAGCAAATCCTCAAATAAAATTCATTATTGCTCCTCATGAAACTGATATTGGAAATATTCAACAAATAAAGAAAAGATATTCCAATGCTTTACTTTATACAGATCTACTCCAATCGCCAGACAACCAAAAAGAACTAAACAACTTACTAATTATAGATAATGTAGGAATGCTTTCTAGACTTTACCATTATGCTAACATAACTTATGTGGGAGGTGGCTTTGGTGCCGATGGGGTACATAATGTTCTAGAAGCAGCAGTATATGGCAAGCCGGTAATCTTTGGTCCGGAATACAAAAAATATGTGGAAGCTATCGGGCTAGTTGAAAGCGGTGGAGGAATTCCCATTGAAAATGCGTTAGAACTAGAATCTGTCTTAAATTTATTGTGGGAACAGGAAGAGACCCTAAAAACAAAGGGTATCGCATCGAAACAATTTGTTTTTGCGAATGCAGGAGCTAGTAAAAAAATCATTCAATTCATTCAGGAAAATCGTCTTCTAACCAATTGATCAAAAAGCTTTACTGATAAGCTATCTTCTCTCCAACCCAATTTTGTTTTTAACTCTCTCCGAACCCAATAGTCTGCTTCTGGCCAAATCGAAAAGCTATTAATTGTTTTGATACTTCTTTCGAAAACAGATTCATCCCCATCAAATAAATCATTGATAAATAAAAAGCGATCATTAATACCTATGGCTTTTTTCAAGTCCTTAATTGGCCCAGCCGATAATATATCACTTACCTCCACTTTATTTTCCTTCAACTGGTCATTGATTGAAGGAGCTTGTGGATCTACCAACTGTTTCTCAGGAGCTTTTTGGTATACTACAGGCTGAATTGGTTGATTAGAATGAGTTGGGGTATCGAATTCCTCAGACTCAACAACTAATTTTGGTTTACTATGCCCACTAATCTGACGCATCAACATAGCATTCTGCTTAATTTCATCTAGCTCCGCTGCCAATTCCTCTTCATCAATTTGCAAAATTCCAATAATCTTTTTCTCAACATCAGGAATAGCATAGGTTGCTGTAGACAATGGCTTCTGAATAACTGGAGGAACAATTGGGAGAACTAAATTTGCCGTAACAGGCTCATTTTTAGCTACTTCTTCAGATTCTTTGTCACGCAAATAAGCTAATTCAAGCTGTAACATTTGTACCGTATTTAAAAGTATTTCTGCTGAAACGCCTTCATTAAATTGTTGTTGCAATTTCTGCAAAAGTGTTTCCACTCTTTCCATAAATAAAACAATTGATTTATATTACAAATAACAAAATTAGTTTTGACCATTGAATCAAAACCATAATCTTTGCAATTCTAGTGTTAAAGTTACAAACAGTATTTTAAAAAAATCATAAATGTTTATTGAACCAAATATAACAGGTGGCCGACGTGGATGGATTGAAGTGATTTGCGGAAGTATGTTTAGCGGAAAAACTGAAGAACTAATCCGTAGATTAAAAAGAGTAAAAATTGCTAATTTAAAAGCAGAAATATTCAAGCCTACCATCGACAAGCGATATGATGAAATAAAAATCGTTAGTCATGACACTAATTTTATACAAAGTACTCCTGTAGAAAGTGCCAAGGATATTCTTTTACTTGCTCAGGATGCTGACGTGGTGGGTATTGACGAAGCTCAATTTTTTGATGAAGAAATTGTTACAGTATGCGAACAACTTGCTTTAAATGGAATAAGAGTAATTGTTGCAGGTCTTGATATGGATTATTCAGGAAAGCCTTTTGCTCAAATGCCTAACTTACTAGCCATTGCTGACTATATTACCAAGCTACACGCTATTTGTGTAGTATGTGGAAATATTGCCAATATTAGTTACAGAAAGAATAGCGAGGGTGGTCAAATATTAATCGGCGAAAAAGAGGTCTATGAACCTAGGTGCAGAAACTGTATTAAAAAATAATATTAATTCAAAATACTTTCTTCAAAAAAATTAATGCGCTATTCGCTTTAAGAATTAAAATTGAAATATTGTGTTATGACCAAATCAATTCTTGCCCTACTAAAGAAAGATCTACTGCTGGAGTTGAGACAACAACACAGTTTTTATGGCATTCTTTTATATGTAGCCTCCACCATCTTTGTATTGTACCTTTCTATCAATAATCCAGAAGGAGACGTATGGAATGGTTTGTTTTGGATCATACAATTATTTGTTTGTGTAAATGCTGTAGCTAAAAGTTTTTTACAGGAAAGTAAGGGACGTATGCTATACTTTTATACTATCTCAGGAGCAAAAGAATTCATTATTGCAAAACTTATTTACAACATCATCCTAATGCTTATCATGAGCCTACTAAGTTTAGGCTTATTTTTTATTTTATTGAAAAACCCATTAGGCAACACTTTGCAATTTATTGGTATTGTTTGTATAGGTGGAATTAGTATCAGTTTAGTATTTACCCTATTAGCAGCCATCGCCGCTAAGGCCCAGCAAAATGCTGCTTTAATGGCCATCATGGGATTCCCATTGATTATACCTCAACTACTCCTACTCATTCGACTTTCAAAAGTTGCTTTTGGAGAAATTTTTAGAGAAGGGGCGCTCATGCAGCTGTCTTTACTTATTGTTGGACTAGACATTATGGTGATCGCTCTTTCTATCATCTTGTTTCCTTTTCTATGGAAAGACTAATATTTTAAAAACTTCTATTGATTGTATTGTAAATAAATCGATACGCCGAGTCTTCCAATGCGCATTGAACTATCAAAGTAATATTTAAAATAACAATTTGAACAAAAGACTGTTTCCCTTAATTTTGCAGTATATATTTTTAATTACATGCGAAAAAATTGGTGGAAAATATTAGCGGCCTTTTTACTCATTTATACTTTTACTGCGGGCTTTTTAATTAAAGTGCCCCTCATAGGAAACCTAAAAGAAACCATACGTAATCTGTTTTTTCATGTACCGATGTGGTTTGGTCAAATCATTTTACTTACTACTTCTTTGGTTTATTCAATTTTATATCTTCGTAAGCCAGATCTTCGGTACGATATATACGCTTCCTGTTTTGCCAAAACTGGTATTTTGATGGGTGTACTTGGTTTAATAACTGGTGCTATTTGGGCTACCTATACTTGGGGAGAACCATGGAGCAATGATCCCAAACAAATCGGTGTAGCGATTGCCCTTCTTATTTATTTTGCTTATTTAGTTTTACGAAATGCAATAACCGATATTGATAAACGCGCTAAAATAAGTGCGGTATATAATATTTTTGCCTATTTTATTTACCTTCCACTTATTATGATATTACCTAGATTAGTAGAGTCATTACATCCAGGAGGCAAAGGTGTAGAAGGAAACCCTGGTCTAAATGGGGCAGACCTTGATGCTACGATGCGATTGGTTTTTTGGCCTGCAGTGATAGGTTGGACACTTCTTGGAACTTGGATAACCACACTTAATATTCGAATTTATTTAATAAGAGATAAAAATTTACTCAATGCAAAATAGAATTCACTATTTACTTTTATTATTAGCTGGGGTAATTTCAAGTACTCAAAGTTTTGCTCAAGAAAATTTACCTGCTGAAACGGCTATGCGTAGTAATGGAAAAATATATGTAGTAATGGCAATCTGTATCACCATCCTATTAGGTTTTTTCATATACCTTTTGTCAATTGATAAAAAAATCAAACAAATAGAAGACAAACAATAATTCAGATCGACTTACTTTCTAAAAGTATGATTAACGAAGTTTTCTAACCTAGATAGGGAAAGTATAGACGAAATAAATTCAATTAAAAAATTCGAAGACTTCATTTATATAAAGTATACTTGTCTATTTTATATAATTCAAAGTACAATCAAATTTGCCATCCCCCATTCCCAATTCCTGTGCGGCGGCATTGCTAATTATTATCAGTAGTCCTGAATTTTGCTTTATATCAGGTATTAAATCCAACACCTTTGCATAAACACTAATGCCAGTTAAATTACTAGTGATTTTTATAATGGTTCCAGGACTGGAAGAATTATGTAAACAATAATATTTCCCATCCTCCCAACCACTATTACTCTTAAACAAACCTGCTTCTCCTTTTTCTAAAGTCAATCCACCTTTGCGAACTTGTTCATCATAATCTGATTTAAATAATCCACCTTTAAAATCCTTAACACCGCCAACTTCTTTTTGTGCTTGATTAATAGGCACCGACTCTTTTACTACTTTAGCTATAATCGGCTCAGTTTTAATCTTCTCTGCTACAGGTAAATTTACTCCTACAGTTTTCTTAACCGCTTCTAATGGTTTAACTGGATCAGAGGTTAAAACCGGCTCTTTTGCAACGACAACTGGCTTTACTGGTGCCTCCACTTTACTCACCACATTACTCTCAACTTTACCAGTCTCAATATCTGCCGGCTTTACTTTTGCCAAATTTGACAATGGTGACAACTCTTTTTTAACCTTCAGATATCCTACTATTAATTTGGTTCCATTTGCTACCCCATTTACTTTTAGATTATTCCATTTCTTCAGTGCTTCAATGGGTACTTTATTGTAGTGAGTACTTATTTTATAAAGACTTTCTTTTTCCTTTACTATATGATACAATGGAACTACAACTTCACCTTCCAATGCATTGCCGACTTGTAAAAAATTAGAAGCAACTAATGGGATTTTTAATTTCTGACCCAAACTCAATCCATTTTCTAATACAAGATTATTAAATGGAGCCACTTCTTTAGGGCTCACATTGTAAATGCGCCCAATACTGTAATAATTTTCCTTTGGTGCAACTTTGTGAGATACAAATAAATTAGGCGACTCGCCTTCAACTAATATTAATTTATTTTGAGCCTTTACCAATAATGGTAAACAAAATAATGTAATCAATAAAAACTTCATATGTTGATTATTAATTCGATGCAAAGATGGGAAATTTTGTTGACTACTAACAATATTATAAACAATAGAAATAGTTAAAATAAAAAAGTACCAGAGAAGATTATCACTACTTGTTTATGATTCTCCACTCTTTGGGATAATAGTTATTAATGCGATTTGACAATAGCTTTATCCACCCCAGTTTAATTTGTTGGTAGGTTAATAAAACCCATCCTTTATAATTTGATTCGAATGAAATTTCCTGCTTTCTTAAATATTCCAGCGCAGTCAATTTATCTACTTCAATGGTAGCAGTCATTGGGTTAGTAATATTACTCAAGGCAAGCTCATGATCAGGAATTAATTCGTTTCTGATTATGACGCCCAATTTTACTCCAGCCTTTTTAATATAAAGTGCAGATTGTAAAATTGCTAAATCCTTTTCCAAGTATAATGGTACTGCAATCACCTGCTCCTTTTGCTTTATAAAGAAAAAATCATCCCATTTGTTAATCCATGGTTTTACCACTTCTATTTCTTTAGAAGTCAATCTCTCAGATTTCCCCTTTACAACCAAATCTCTTTTATCCAAACCAATTAAATTTTCCTTCCTAAAAGCTGCAATAAAAAAACCCTCCCCTTTCAATTTGTCTGGATAAAAACGATATCCTTTGGCCCTAGATATTGAAGCAGTAGTTTCAATAATATTCCATTCATTTTTTAATTGAAATGAAATAGATTCAAGTCCGAAATCATTGACCAGCCAGTCACTAATATCCTCATCTTCCATCGGGGAATAGGAGCAGGTAGAATAAATTAATGTTCCGCCACCCTTCAATGTAGGTAAGATATCTGCCAAAATACGTTGTTGACGATGACAGCACATTTCAACACTTTGCTCACTCCACTCATTAACTGCCCTAGGGTCTTTTCTAAAAAGTCCACTTCCACTGCAAGGGGCATCTACTACTATCAAATCAAAGTAACCTTGAAGCCTTTGGAAATCTTTGGGATCGTTATTGGTAACGACCACATTTGCTGCACCCCATTTTATAATATTTTCCGACAATACAGTTACCCTTGATTTGATAACTTCATTACTAACTAAAATACTTTTATCAGAAATCACGGATTGAAGCAAGGTGGATTTTCCTCCAGGGGCAGCACAAAGATCCAATACCTTCAAAGGTTGTGAAAGATCAATAGACTGAAGAACCGCTTCTTCCAAAAACATACTACTTGCTTCTTGAACATAGTAAGCTCCTCCATGAAATAAAGGATCAGTAGTAAAGGAAGGTCGCAATGAAAGATAGTAACCATTTGCATTCCATGGTACTGAAGAAAAGGCTATTGCTTCATTATTATTTTCTACTGGAAAAATAGTTGATTTGTCTACTGGCTTCTGAGTATTAAATCTTACCGAAGTAATTTGCTCCCCGGATTGATGTACTTTTTCAAAGGCTTCTTTTTCAAAGCCTTTGGTCTCAATTAATGAATCGATAAGAGCAGATGGGACTTTCAATAGATTATAGTATTAAAAAAAGAATAGTATTTGTTTTCATTTTTATTTTCCAAATATCATCTTGAAAAAAGATTACCACAAATTTAGTTGTAATTAAAATCGAATCTTAAAATGTTGTTTGACTTTATAATCTGGATTGACAGAGACTATTCCAATAAAAAAAAGGTCAATGGTAAGTGTAACTGATGGATGATTCTGGATATAAATCCAGGCTTCCTCCATTTCACTGCTCCAATGGATATCATCCATTACAAATATGGAGGTAGATTTAGAATAGCCAAGCAATTGCTGAAAATAATTTATAGTCGAAGATTTTCGGTGATTTCCATCTACAAAAGCAAAATCAATATTTTTCAAATTAGCTAAAAGTGAAGGAAGGGTTTTCGAAAAATCTCCTACTATTATTTCCATATTATCCAAACTCATTGAATCGAAATTTTTCTGAGCAATTGCTGCAATACTTCCAGCTCCCTCACAAGTAAACAATTTTGCAGATGGGTTCCCAAAAGAAAGGTATGAACTCGTAATACCCAATGAAGTTCCTAATTCAAGCAAAACAGCCGGCTGATAATATTGTACTATTCTGAATAACAACTGTCCATACTTTTTTGACTTTACCGATGAACGAGCAATATCATTTACCCTCCTACTATTGGAGGGTGTAAGGGAAGAGCCTGCTCCAAAATCTTCTACCTCAATGAGCTCTTTGTTAGAAAGCAACAATTTTCTATAGTCTTCTACACTATGATAACAATCATAAACTTTCTTATCTAATAATACATTTTTAATAAAGTCAAATACAAAGGGAGAATGCACACCATGACCTTTTCCATTGGATGCAGTAAGGTAATAGTAAAGGAATTTTTGAGATAATTGAAGATGATTATACAAGGCAATAAATTATGTAAAAAGGGTTGCTAGTAATAATTTTCTATTTACGTTTCCATAATTGAAACGAATAGTCAAAGGCATGTTTTTCATCTGCTAAAAAATCATCATTGGAAAATAATTCCCACTGACTTTCATCCAACGCTGGAAAAAAAGTATCGCCTTTCAGAATAGTATGAACTCTTGTCAAATAAATAGTGTCTGCCAAAGGCATAGCCTGAGTATAAATCTCACCACCTCCGATAATAAATAACTGCTTCGCATTGGTTTGTCGAGCTATTTCAATTGCTTCAGCTAAATCCATAGCAGTTTTTACACTTTGAAATTTCCAATCTTTGTTTCGAGTAATGACTATATTGGTCCTTCCCGGTAAAGGTTTATTAACTGCCTCAAAAGTCTTTCGACCCATAATTACAGGAAAGCCCCAAGTAGTATTTTTAAAAAATTTAAGGTCATTAGGGAGATGCCAGAGTAATTGATTATTAATTCCAATAGCATTGTTGGTATCCGCAGCTACAATTAATGCCATTTCGAAACCTTTCGAAAGAGAATTTTTTGAAGCTTTAAAATCTTTTGTTTCACTCATTATTGATGTAGTTAATGCCCAAAAATATCAATCCAAAATACAGTAGTTATCAATTAAATTTTAAAATTCATTTACCTAATCGTTATAGATTTTTATACTTTTTTAAATAGAAGTACTATATAGCCACAGGCGCTTTAATACCTGGATGTGACTGGTAATTTTCCAATTCAAAATCCTCGAATTTGAAATCAAAAATATCTTTAACGTCTGAATTAATTTTCATAATGGGCAATGGAAAAGGCGTTCTACTTAATTGAAGATTAGCTTGTTCAAAATGATTGTTATAAAGATGTACATCTCCAAAAGAATGAATAAAATCACCTGGTTCCATATCACAAACCTGGGCAATCATCAGAGTTAATAATGCATAAGAAGCAATATTAAAGGGCACTCCTAAAAATACATCTGCAGAACGCTGGTACAATTGACAACTGAGTTTTCTTCGGCCACCAGCCGACTGAGAAGGTGCAGTATAAAACTGAAACAAGCAATGACATGGCATCAGTTTCATTTTTGGCAAATCTGCTACATTCCATGCACTGATGATCATTCGCCTGCTATCTGGGTTTGTTTTTAATTGCTGGATCAACTCTTTTACTTGATCTACTTCTACCCCGTCAGCTCCTTCCCAACTCCGCCATTGCTTTCCATATACTGGACCTAAGTTGCCCTGCTCATCAGCCCACTCGTCCCAAATTTTTACATTATTTTCTTTCAAATAAGCAATATTGGTATCTCCTTGTAAAAACCAAAGTAATTCATAGATAATACTTTTTAAATGACATTTTTTAGTAGTCACCAAAGGGAAACCTTTGCTAAGATCAAAACGCATTTGGTATCCAAAAACACTTCTGGTTCCAGTACCTGTTCGGTCACTCTTGTCATTACCATTTTCAATAATATGAGAAACAAGTTGAAGGTATTGCTGCATTGGTGCAAGTTAAGTCCCTTAGGGCTAAAGGTCAACAAAGAGCGCTTTTTTTTAATAACAAAATAATAAAGGAATGTGAATTGATTAGACGAATTTTGACGTTAAGAGAAAAATATTAAAACCAACTATGGAAATAACGATTCGAAAAGCAATTCAACAAGACTGCCATCGGATGATGGAATTGGTAAAAGAATTGGCCATTTATGAAAAAGCTCCCGATGAAATTACTGTGCAGTTTGACCATTTTGTAGAAAGTGGTTTTGGAGAAAACCCAGTATGGTGGGCACTTGTTGCAGAAACTACGAGCCCAACTGGACTAAAGGAAGTACAAGGATTTGCACTCTATTACATCAGATATTCTACCTGGAAAGGACAAAGAATGTATTTAGAAGATTTACTAGTTACAGAAAAGTACAGAGGACAAGGTATTGGAAAACTACTTTTTAATGAGCTCTTTGAAGAAGCCAAATTAAAAAAATACAATGGAATTGCCTGGCAGGTATTGGACTGGAATGAACCTGCCATTAATTTTTATAAAAAACTAGGGGCGGTGAAGTTCGATGGTGAATGGACGAATTGTAGCATAGAATTAGGATAAATATTACAGACTAGTTGGCGTATTTTTGCAAAATAATTATCATTAAAATTTAAATTCTTTTACCAATGGCTGAGAAAATCACAATGGGAAGCAATGGCAAATTAATTGTACCAAATAATCCAACAATCCCATTTATTGAGGGCGATGGCATTGGACCAGATATTTGGAACGCCAGTGTAAGAGTGTTTGATGCTGCAGTTAAAAAAGCCTACAAGGGTGAGAAAAAAATTAATTGGATTGAAGTACTAGCTGGTCAAAAGGCATTTGATAAAACTGGAAGCTGGATGCCGGAAGCAACGATGGATGCTTTTAAAACTTATCTGCTGTCAATAAAAGGACCCCTTACCACACCAGTTGGAGGCGGCATTAGAAGTTTAAATGTAGCACTCAGGCAAGAACTTGACTTATTTGTTTGCCTCAGACCTGTAAAATATTTCGAAGGTGTACCCTCTCCCATGTGGCAACCTGAAAAAGTTAACATGGTAATCTTCCGAGAAAATACAGAAGATATTTATGCGGGAATAGAATACATGACCGGCACACCAGAAGCAAACAAATTGCTCAACTTTTTGATCAATGAGATGGGGGTAAAAAACATTCGTTTTCCTGAAACTACTTCTCTAGGGATTAAGCCGGTTAGTAAACAAGGGAGTGAAAGATTAATCAGGTCAGCCATTGAACATGCTATTGAAAATAAACTTCCCTCTGTTACGATTGTGCACAAGGGAAATATCATGAAATATACTGAAGGCGCTTTTAAAAACTGGGGATACGAATTAGCAGAAAGAGAATTTGGCGGCGAAGTATATACTTGGAATCAATGGGAACGGACTAAAAAGGAAAGCGGTGAAGCGGTGGCCAATGAAGAAATGAAAATAAGTGCGGTTGGAGGAAAAGTGATTATCAAAGATGCTATTGCAGATAATTTTTTACAGCAAGCATTACTGGCGCCACAGGATTATTCTGTTATCGCCACCCTTAATTTGAATGGAGATTATATAAGCGATGCACTTGCAGCACAAGTAGGTGGAATTGGAATTGCCCCTGGAGCGAATATTAATTATTTAACTGGCCATGCTGTTTTCGAAGCTACGCATGGTACGGCCCCAAGATTTGCCAATACTAATACGATGAACCCTTCCTCTGTTATACTCAGTGGTGTAATGATGCTAGAGTACATGGGCTGGAGAGATGCCGCCGAATTAATCACTAACTCAGTAGGCAAAACCATTCGTAATAAAACAGTGACGATCGACTTTTATAATTTAATGAAAGAAGGAACATTACTAAAGACGAGCGAATTTGCTGATGAATTAATTAAAAATCTTTAGTATCAAATAATCAACTCTTAGCTTATTTATATTCCTTACAGTACATTTGCAAAATTAAAAATAACCCCATGAGTAAAATTAAAGTAGCCAATCCAGTAGTAGAACTAGATGGCGATGAGATGACAAGAATCATCTGGAAATTTATTAAAGACAAATTGATTGTGCCTTATCTAGAACTGGACATTAAATATTATGACCTAGGAATGGAATATCGCGATGAGACCAATGACCAAGTGACCATTGATGCAGCGAATGCTATCAAAGAATTTGGAGTAGGTATCAAATGCGCTACCATCACTCCTGATGAAGCTAGAGTTAAAGAGTTTGGACTAAAGCAAATGTGGAAAAGTCCTAATGGAACCATCAGAAATATTTTAGATGGTACTGTATTTAGAGAGCCCATTGTAATGCAAAATGTACCTCGCTTGGTAACCAACTGGACTGCACCTATTATCGTAGGTCGTCATGCTTTCGGTGACCAATATCGCGCAACCGATACTGTTATTAAAGGAAAAGGGAAGTTAACTATGACCTTCACTCCTGAAGGCGGTGGTGAGCCACAAGTTTTTGAAGTATATAATTTCAAGGGGGATGGTGTAGCGATGTCTATGTACAATACTGATGAAAGTATTATGGGTTTTGCAAGAAGCTGCTTCAATATGGCCCTTAGTAAAAAATGGCCTCTTTACCTTTCTACTAAAAACACCATCCTTAAAAAATATGATGGACGTTTTAAAGATATTTTTGAAAATATTTATCAAGCTGAATTTAAAACTTCCTATCAACAAGCAGGCATTACCTATGAGCACCGATTAATTGATGACATGGTAGCAAGTGCGCTTAAATGGAATGGTAATTTTGTATGGGCTTGTAAAAATTACGACGGAGATGTACAAAGTGATACCGTTGCACAAGGATTTGGTAGTTTGGGATTAATGACCTCTGTATTAATCACACCAGACGGCACAACAATGGAATCAGAAGCAGCACACGGAACTGTAACGCGCCACTATAGAGACCATCAAGCAGGTAAATCAACTTCTACCAATCCAATTGCATCCATTTTTGCTTGGACAAGAGGCCTAGCATTTAGAGGTAAACTCGATAATAATCAGACACTGATTGATTTTTGTGAAGCCCTAGAAACTGTTTGTATTGAAACAGTAGAAAGTGGAAAAATGACTAAAGATTTAGCGGTTTGTATTCATGGTAATAAAGTAAATCATGGTGAACATTATTTGTACACAGAGGAATTTTTGGATGCCATCGATGCCAATCTGAAAAAGAAAATGAATATTGGATAGTTTTATTATTTCTTATAAATCCAGAAAGGGCGACCAATGGGTTGCCCTTTTTAATACTCGAATAATTAAATTTCAACTTGATCAAAGTTTAGAAATGAATACATCGCAAAAAAACAATCCGCTTCATGGGAAAACTTTAGAAAGTATTTTACAATTTTTAGTAGAAAAAATTGGGTGGGAGGAGTTAGGTAATCTCATTCGAATCAATTGCTTTATAGATAATCCGAGTATCCAATCTAGCTTAAAATTTCTCCGTAAAACTGATTGGGCACGCAAAAAAGTGGAGGATTTATACATCAAAGTTCAAAGCTATAACCATGAATAGGGATCAGTTAGGAATCATTTCAGTAACTGCTATTTTATCGCTTAAACTTAAGCCAGAGGAGTATTCAACTATCTTATTAAATACCAAAATGGTATCTTTGCATCGAAGCATTTAGATATGAGTAAAAAAGGAAAAGTGTTAATGGCCATGAGTGGTGGTATAGATAGTACCGTTGCTGCCCTTATGCTCCATAAACAAGGTTATGAGGTGATTGGCATTACTATGAAGACTTGGGATTATGCCACCAGCGTTGGCACTACTGGAAAAAAGGAAACAGGCTGCTGCAACCTTGATAGTTTCAATGATGCACGTCAAGCAGCTGTTCAACATGGATTTCCCCATTTTATTTTAGATATCCGCGAAGAATTTGGTGATTTTGTAATTGAAAATTTTGTAGAAGAGTACATCGCTGGGCGAACACCTAATCCATGTGTGATGTGCAATACCCATATTAAATGGCGCGCTTTATTAAAAAGAGCTGATGCCCTTGGTTGCGATTTTATTGCAACCGGCCACTATGCCCAGGTTCATCAACACACTAACGGAAGGTATTTTATCAGAAAAGGAATTGATGAAACCAAAGACCAAAGTTATGTACTCTGGGGACTTCAGCAAGATTTACTAAGTCGCACCCTTCTACCGCTGGGCACCTACCATAAAACTGCTATCCGACAAATGGCACATGATTTCGGCTACCCTGAATTAGCTAAAAAAGCAGAGAGTTATGAAATTTGTTTTGTACCCGATAATGATTACAGAGGATTCTTAAAAAGAAATGTAGAAGGATTAGAAGAAAAAGTGAAAGGTTGAAATTTTATTGATAAAACAGGTAGAATTATTGGACAACATAAAGGTTATCCTTTTTATACAATTGGACAAAGAAAAGGTCTTGATATTGCACTAGGAAAACCAGCCTTTGTAACTAGCATTGACCCAGATACCAATACTATTGTGTTGGGAGAAGAAGAAGACTTGAAAGGAGATGAAATGGTTGTATCCAAGATAAATTGGATAAAATATGAGGGATTTACCGAAGGCATGGAAATGCATACAAAAATCAGGTACAAGGACAAAGGTGCATTTAGTAATCTATACAAAACAGACAACGGTTTATCAGTTCGTTTTTTTGAAAAAGTAAAAGGAATTGCACCTGGCCAAAGTGCAGTGTTTTACGAGGGAGATGACGTTGTTGGCGGAGGAATAATTCAACGCAGTGAATTTTCTACCCTTTCTTAAAAATAGCCACAAACATACTATCTGAACGCTGATGATATCCTTTTAATAATTGCATATCAATCAATTTACATTCCAGAGATTCTGTTACGAAATTCACCACCATTTCATTTTCAGCTTTGAAAACAGAACAGGTAATATAGACCAATAAACCACCTGGCTTTAGATGAGTGATTGCATTGTTAACAATTTTCTGTTGCAATTCAGCATAATATTTTAGAGATGTCTTCTTAAAAAAAACAAGTTGCTCAGGCGTTCTTCCCCAAGTACCACTTCCACTGCAAGGTGCATCACAAATAATGAGATCAAAATCTGACTTTATCGATTGATGACTCGAACTACTAAGGTCAGTTATGAAGGATTCATAGTTAATGATTTCAGCTGATTTAAAACGTTGATGAAGATTTGTCAAAATACTTTCTCGGACATCAGAAACCGTTAGATCAATTTTTCGATCTAGCACATCCGTAAGCAAAATAGATTTACCTCCACTTGCAGCACAACAATCCCACACTGACAAAGAATTATTTCCAACAGAATTTTCCAATAAGCCTGGCTGCTTTAAAAAATCAAGCACTTTCTGTGAATTAGCATCTTGTATCACTACTTCTTTATCAAGCTTAAAAAAATCAGCGACTTTGTCTGAATTTTTTAACCGAACACAATGTTCATTCATTAGCTGCCAATAATAACCGGATTGCTGTAATTGATTGATTACAGTATCTTTTGATTTAGGTCGAATACGAATAAATAGATCGGGTTGAATCAACATTGAAAGACTAAAGGCATCGGTTTCAATTCCTGAGCTTAGTAAATCACTGAACTGGAAAAAATCCAAAAGAGAACTATTTTGTCCCAGTAAAGATATTTTTTCACTAACTGGAAGTGAAATTTTTTCATTCCACTCTGGCTTCAAATCTTGCAATAATAAAGAGTCTTTTGTTTCGCACAAAAAAGTAGCGATAAGCAATTTTTCTTCAATAGAAATATTAGTAAAAGCCTTGCCCATTCTAAAATAATGGAAACAGAGTGATGCAATTGACTTTCTATCCTTAGAGCCATATTTTTTATTGGAAGCAAAAAATTGTTTCAAAAAAATGGCAAAAGGTTTATCTCCCTGATAAGTATCAAGTATTTTTTTAGCACTATTGATATGAGAGTGTAATCGACTCATTTCATTTAAAAATAAACGGCCGGATAAAATCCAGCCGCAAACAAAATTTTATTTAAACCCTATAATTCTAATAAACTTTTTACTGGATCTTTTCCAAACAAAAGCAATGCTGGGTTTTCAAGCAACTCTTTCACCCTTACTAAAAAACTTACTGATTCTCTTCCATCAATTAACCGATGGTCGTAGCTCAGCGCCAGATACATCATTGGTTTAATTACCACTTGGCCTCCAATAGCCATCGGTCTCTCCTGAATTTTATGCATACCTAAAATTGCACTTTGAGGAATATTAATTATTGGAGTACTCATCAAAGATCCAAAAACACCCCCATTGGTAATGGTAAATGTACCTCCACTCATTTCCTCAATGGTCAATTTATTTTCTTTTGCCTTATTTGCAAGCGCAACTACTGTTTTTTCAATATCTGCCATACTCAAACTTTCGGCATTTCTGATCACCGGTACCACCAAGCCCTTAGGAGCAGAAACCGCTATTGAAATGTCACAATATTCGTGGTAGACAATATTTTCTCCGTCGATCTTAGCATTCACTGCTGGCCATTCCTGCAGTGCAAAACAACAAGCTTTGGTAAAGAAACTCATGAAGCCCAAATTAACCCCATGCGCTTCCTTAAACTTATCTTTGTTTTTAGACCTTATTTCCATTACAGCACTCATATCTACTTCATTAAAAGTAGTGAGCATAGCAGTTGTATTTTTTGCTTCTACTAAACGACGACTAATCGTTTTTCGAAGATTACTCATTTTCTGAGAATTCTCCTTTCTACTGAATAAATCTATTCCAGGCATTCTTCCTGGATTACTAATTGCCTCTAATACATCCTGCTTTATAATTTTACCGTTACTTCCACTGGCAGTAACTGATTTTACATCTACCTTTTTATCCGCAATGATTGCAGCTGCTACTGGTGTAGCTTTCAAGTCACTGGCAACCTTAGTAGAGGCTGATTTAGAAGCAGTTTCTTCCTTTTTAGCTGCAGGAGCATCGGCGACAGAACTTGCCGGACGAGTAGCTGCATTATCAATACTACAGGCAATATCCCCTATTTTTAAAGAAGCTCCTTCTAATGCCACTGTCTTCAAAACACCCGCCTGCTCTGCATTTATTTCAAAAGTTGCTTTTTCACTTTCCAATTCTGCAATTACTTCATCACGTTCAACCCATTCTCCATCCTTTTTGAGCCACTTAACCAATGTTACTTCTGTGATGCTCTCCCCAACGGAAGGCACTTTAATCTCTATTGCCATTGTAATTAAATATTTATTTAAAATTCGGTTAAAATTTAAGTTAAATTGAAAATGCTTTTTCAATAATTTCTAATTGTTCCTTGATATGAATTTTAGCATATCCAGTGGCAGTAGAAGCACTAGCCGTTCTACTGACTATGCCGAAATTTATATTCTTCAAATTCATTTTTAAAAACGTTGCAGCTCCCATATTCAATGGTTCTTCTTGCACCCAAAACCATTTAGCCATTTTATATTTATCATGAAGTGAGTCTAACTGATTTTGAGGTAAAGGATGAATCTGTTCCAACCTGATCAATGCTATATCCTTTCGATTATCTTTTAGTTGCTTTTCTGCCAAATCAAAATACATTTTTCCAGAACACAGTATAACTTTTTTTACTTCCCCTGCATTGTTTACTAATTCATCGTCGATTACTTCTTTAAAACCTCCCTTAGTAAAGTCAGCTTCTAAACTGTAGCTTCCTGGGTGGCGTAAATTTGCTTTCGGAGAAAAATTAATCAATGGCTTTCTAAATTGCCAAGCTAATTGTCTGCGCAGTACATGGAAAAAATTTGCTGCAGTGGTCACATTGGTAATCACCATATTTGATTCTGCACACATTTGTAAAAACCGCTCCATCCTAGCACTGCTATGCTCGGGCCCTTGGCCTTCATAACCATGAGGAAGCAACATTACCAATCCATTCATCCTTTGCCACTTTGTTTCAGCAGCTGCAATAAATTGATCAATCATCGTTTGGGCACCGTTACAAAAATCACCAAACTGTGCTTCCCATATCACCAATGCATTAGGATTAGCCATGGAGTAACCAAATTCAAAACCAAGTACTGCATATTCACTCAATAAAGAATTATAAATACGAAATGGAGTCTGCGAATCACTTAAATAATTCAAGCGATTATATTCAGCATTGTTGGTCTCATCATACAAAACCGCATGCCTATGACTGAATGTGCCTCTCTTAACATCTTGCCCACTCATCCGTACATCCTTACCCTCTAATAATAAACTGCCATATGCCAATAGTTCAGCTGTTGCCCAATCAACTTTTTGATGGTCAGTTTTCAACTTTATTTTATCCTGTAATAATTTCTCTACCTTTTTTAGCGGTTTGAAATCTTCTGGCCATTTCATTAATTGGTCAAACAATGAAATAAACTCTTTTTTACTAATTGCTGTAACCGGTGAGGATTCAAAATCTGCTGGAACGGCTCTTCTAAGATTATTCCACCAAAGCTCTGGCTTTTGAAAACTATAAGGCAAAGGATTTTGTTTTACCTCATCTAATCTTTCCTGCAAATCGGCAAGAAACTTCTGTTCCATTTCTTTAGCCAACGCTTTTGCATCAGGTTCCCCATTCTCTATGAGATACTGAGTATATACTTCTCTTGGATTGGGATGCTTGTCAATTAAAGCATACAATTGAGGTTGAGTAAATTTAGGCTCATCCCCTTCATTATGACCATGCTTGCGATAGCAAACCATATCAATAAATATATCACTATTAAATTCCTGCCGATATCTGGTGGCTATTTCAACTGCTTTTACCACGGCTTCGGGATCATCTCCATTTACATGTAGCACAGGAGCCTTCACCATCGCCGCAACAGAAGTGCAATAGTCAGCACTTCGAGCATCATCAAAATCAGTTGTAAATCCTATTTGATTATTAATGATAAAATGAATGGTGCCACCAGTATAGTAACCCTTCAATTTAGACATTTGCAACACTTCATAAACAACACCCTGTCCTGCCACTGAAGCATCTCCATGAATAAGAATAGGCAATATTTTATCAAAATCACTATTGTACATTACATCCGCCTTACACCTTGAAAATCCTATTACCACTGGATCTACAGCTTCCAAATGCGAAGGATTAGGACAAAGTTTTAAATTGATTTTATTTCCAGATGCACTAATAATATCACTGCTATATCCTAAGTGATATTTCACATCACCACTTCCCATCGTAGTATCTGGAGTAGCAGTTCCTTCAAACTCACTAAAGATTTGCTCATAGGTTTTACCCAAAATATTGGCTAAAATATTAAGCCTTCCTCGATGGGCCATTCCTATCACCACTTCCTGTACACTATTTTGCGAAGCAATATCAATGATTGCATCCAATGCCGCAATAGTAGTTTCACCTCCTTCAAGAGAAAACCTTTTTTGTCCAATATATTTAGTGTGAAGAAATTTTTCGAACATTACACCTTCATTCAATTTTTGTAATATTCTTTTTCTTTGTTGCAATGGAACTGGCTGAAGCATGGTATGCTCAACTGCATGTATCATCCATTCCATTTTTCTAGTACTTGTATCTGCTCTAAATTCTACACCCAAATTATTGGTATAGCATTTTTGTAAATGTGTAATAATCGTTTGAAGGGTAGCTTTTCCTAATCCAACAAATTTTCCTATTTCAAAGCTGGTAGAAAGATCTGCTTCACTTAATCCGTAACTTTCTAGCGTAAGATTAGCTTTTCGATCTTTACGTTCACGTATGGGATTGGTAGTAGCAACAAGATGACCTTTTCTCCTATATGCCTGAATTAACTGATAAACGCTTAGTTCCTTATCAAATTGAAATTTGCTTTGGGAATCAGTATTAACAGTTGGAGCTATTTTTTCTCCTCCACTTGACATGCTGACAGCAAAATCAAAACCCTCAAAAAATTTCCGCATTTCAATATCAATACTGGAAGGGTTTTTTATAAAATCTTGGTAAAGGCTTTCGATGTATGCCGGATGGGGGTTAGTGATGTACTGAAAATCCTTCATTGTAAATAGAAAATTTGTGTGGCTTCTTTAATTTTAGATTACAAATATCGGGCATTTATGCTTTAGAAAAAAGTATGAAGAGGGTATTACATTATTAAAAAATAATATCAATTTCAGCTCATCCCAAAATCTAAGTGAAATATTATCCTAGGAAGAAGAAAAACCGCATAAATTACTTTCCTACTTATGAAAAACCTCCGAAATAAATTTTAATTAAAAATGAGCTTAGGTAGAGATTTTGTATAAATTAAGATTTGTAAGCCCTTTTTCACCTTTTGTTAGGTAAAAAAAATCAGAAAAAAGCTTGTAAATAAGAAATATGACCAATTAAATTGGAATAATATGATGCCTAAAAACAAATTTTTTAGCTTAAAACATGGATTTTTAAAATTCCTTTCTTAATAATATCAATTTATTATTTGAAATCCCTATCTTTGCAGCCCTAAATTAAGATTTAAATGGCAAACCATTCAGCAACTAAGAAAGATGTGCGTCAGAGCAGCAAGCGTAACGAACGTAACCGTTATTATGGTAAAACAACTCGTAATGCTATTCGTGACATTAAAGCAATAGATGATAAATCAAGTGCTTCTGCTAAGCAACCGATTGTAGCATCTATGATTGATAAATTAGCAAAGCGTGGAACAATCCACAAAAACAAAGCGGCTAATTTAAAAAGCAAACTAGCTAAAAAAATCAATTCATTAGCAAAGTAAGTTTTACTTTCTGTAATATATTTACAACCCGTTAGGTAATCCCTAACGGGTTTTTTGTTTTTAGAAGTTTATTTAAATCACAATGTCTTGTATGGCCTTTTTTAAAAAATCATTTTCAAATATTAGAAATTGATTTGTAAAATTTTGGTAGTTTTGAAAAACCAACACTACAATATGAAACTAAGTCACTTTGTGTTATCAATTTTATTTTTGTTGGGTGCATCTCCCTTATTGTCGCAGCAAACCCGTTTTGAAAAAACTAACGGAAAAGAATCGGCTACCTATTATGAAGCCATTGCTTTCTACAAGCAACTCAGCAAAATCTCTCCTTTAGTATCGGTTAGAAAAATGGGAACCACGGATGCAGGACTTCCACTGCACTTAGTTTTGGTTAATGCAAATGCAAATTTTTCAATCAATCAGTTGGATCGAAAAAAAAATGTAGTACTATTAATAAACAATGGTATTCATCCCGGAGAGCCAGATGGCATTGATGCAAGTATGCTATTGGTAAGAGATATTGTTGCAAAAAAAATAATAGTTCCTAAGAATGTTTTCCTGGCATTTATTCCTGTATACAATATTGGAGGTTGTTTAAACCGCGGAAGTACTTCAAGAGTAAATCAAAATGGTCCTCTTGAATATGGCTTTCGGGGTAATTCGCAAAACTTAGATTTAAATCGCGATTTTACAAAATGTGATAGCAGAGAAGCTAAGTCATTTGCAGAAATTTTTCATTTATTAGATCCTGATATTCTGATTGACAATCATGTTAGTGATGGTGCCGATTATCAACCAACAATGACTTTACTAACCACCCAATATAACAAATTAGGTGAAAGACTTGGTCGATGGTTGAAAAATGTTTTTGAACCTCAACTTTATGCAGACATGAGTAAAAAAGGACATAATATGATTCCTTATGTAAATTTCGAATCTGCCCAACCCGAAATCGGAATGGAAATGTTTTATGATCCACCAAGATACTCTTCAGGCTATGCTGCATTGTTTCAAACCATTGCCTTTATGCCTGAAACACATATGCTTAAACCTTTTAAAGATAGAGTGCTTTGCACTTATGCATTAATGCAAACAATGATTGAGAAGGCAAGTGTTAATGCAGAATCAATTATACAGGAAAGGAAAATTGCCAGAGCGGCCGTAAAAGAATCCACATCATTTGCCCTAGGCTGGAAGTCAGACTCTAGCGATTATTCATTGGTTAGCTTTAGCGGTTATGAACAAGCCTTTAAAAAAAGTACTGCTACTGGTTTGCAAAAAATGTATTACGATCATCAGTTGCCATTCACTAAAAATGTCAAGTTATTTGATGTATTTCTACCTAACAAAATAATCAACAAACCAATCGCCTATATTATTCCTAGTGGATGGAATTCAGTAATAGATCTACTTCGCCTAAATGGAGTAAGCATTCAGCAATTAAATAAAGACAGTTTGATAGAGGTAGAAGTATCTCATATTGTAGACTATAAATCTAGTTTGCAACCTTATGAAAAGCATCATAGAAATAGCCAAGTAAAGACAATAGTTTCCAAAAAATTAATTCAATTTCGCAAAGGTGACTGGTATATTCCTATGAACCAGCTTGCCAATCGATATATTGTAGAGATGTTAGAACCGCAAGGAGATGATAGTTTTTTTGCCTGGAATTTTTTTGATGCCATTCTTCAACAAAAAGAAGGATACAGCGATTATCGATGGGAAGATGTTGCCGGCGAAGTCTTAAAAAATGATTCTGTTTTGCAACAAAAATTAATTGATAAAAAACAGCTAGATCCGATTTTTGCAAACAATTCGCATGCTCAGTTAGATTTTATTTATAAAAATTCCATCTATTACGAACAGGCTCATCTGCGTTACCCAGTGTATAGGTTGGTACTATAAAAATATTTTTTACTTAAAGTTTCATTCATGAAAAATGAAGAATATTCAATTCCGGTTCGGTTTAGGAAAATGGAAAATTTACATATTGTATTTTGGCTATTTAAAGACATTAGCTGGTGTATGATTTGGCGACCGCTAGGAATAGCCATGATCTTTCCCACCCTGATTATTGCTATCATTATCACTGCTCGCACTAGACAATATATAAGTGAGGTATGCCATAATTCTGCAATGGTTCTTTGGATTTCAGCAAATTCTTATTGGATGATCAGTGAATTTTTACATTTTGATGCTTTACTTGTATATGGTGATATAACTTATAAGCACCTAGCTATCATCCCCTTTACATTGGGCATAGGTATTCTTGGCTACTATTATTTATGGTGGAAACCTCGCCATAAAGAAATGCATGAAACTATGTAGTATGCAAAGATAAAATCTTTATAAAACTATGTTAGTCAGTAATTTATACTTGATAAAAAAGGCTAAACTAGATATTGGGGGATTATAAAATAGGCTTATAATATTGTATCGCCTTGACATGGCAAACCGGTGACTCACCGCCCTTCACTTTCTCTATGTATATTTGCAACCGCTAAATTCCAGTAACTCCATTCGCCGAAGGTCTTTAAAAATCTTCTTAAGCAAAGCCTTTGGATACTGACTGCTAGCTAAATAACTTTCCAACATAAAATATTTTTCATGTATCGTTCTCATACTTGTGGCGAATTAAGGATCACCGATGTAAAAAAAGAAGTTACCCTCAGCGGATGGGTACAAACCATCCGAAAATTTGGCAGTATTACTTTTGTGGATATCCGTGACCGTTATGGTATCACCCAATTATTATTTTCTGAATCCCTCAATGAATTGCTAGATGCTAACCCCTTGGGTAGAGAATTTGTAATTCAGGTAAAAGGTATCGTTAACGAAAGAAGTAATAAAAATCCAAATATACCTACTGGTGATATTGAAATTACCATCTCAGAATTTTCCATTCTAAATAAATCTGCTGTACCTCCTTTTAGTATTCAAGATGATACCGATGGTGGTGACGAGCTAAGAATGAAATACCGTTTTTTAGATTTACGCAGAAACAGTGTAAAAAAGAATTTAGAATTGCGCTATGCTGTTGGTCGCAGTACAAGAAACTATTTACATGAAAATAATTTCATGGATATTGAAACTCCTTTTCTAATTAAGTCTACCCCAGAAGGAGCAAGAGATTTTGTAGTACCCAGCAGAATGAACCCCGGACAGTTTTATGCTTTACCCCAAAGTCCTCAGACATTCAAACAGCTATTGATGGTATCTGGTTATGACCGCTACTATCAAATAGTAAAATGTTTTCGTGACGAGGATCTTCGTGCAGATAGGCAACCAGAATTTACTCAGATAGATTGTGAAATGAGTTTTGTAGAGCAGGAAGATATTTTGAACATGTTTGAAGGACTTGTTAAACGTATTTTCAAAGATGTCAAAAATATAGACTACACTGATGTGGTAGAGCGTATGACTTGGGAAGATGCCATGTGGAAATTCGGAAATGATAAACCAGACATTCGCTTTGACTTACAAATTGCTAACCTGAAATTTCCTCAGCATAGTTTTGTAAATAAAAAAAATGCATTGCATGGCTCTGCTTTTGAATTGCAAGGTATTGAAGGCGACTTACTTACCTTTCCAGTATTTGATGAAGCAGAGACCGTATTGGCGATCGCTGTTCCGGGTTGCAGTGAATATACCCGTAAACAAACAGATGAATTGACAGAATGGGTAAAACGTCCGCAGATAGGAATGAAGGGATTGGTTTTTATAAAATGCAATGCAGATGGTACTTATAAAAGTAGTGTAGATAAATTTTATAGTCCAGAAAAATTGAAAGCAATTGCGGATGTAGCAAAAGCAAATGCAGGTGATCTTGTTTTGATATTAGCGGGAGCAGAAGAAAAAACAAGAAAAGCAACCAGTGATTTAAGAATGTATTTAGGAGAAAGACTTGGACTGCGCAAGGCTGATCATTTTAAATTGTTATGGGTACTTGATTTTCCATTGTTTGAATATGCAGAAGAAGACAACAGATGGGTAGCTCGTCACCATCCATTTACCTCTCCTAAACCTGATCACATCGACATTATGATCAACAACAATCCGGTGATAGAAAATGCAGCTGAATACTTAGCTCACCCCTATGCAGGAATTAAAGCCAATGCCTATGATATGGTTTTAAATGGCAATGAAATTGGTGGTGGTTCTATTCGAATTTTTCAGCGAAACTTACAAGAAAAAATGTTTGCCGCCTTAGGAATGGATTCAGAAGAGCAACAACACAAATTCGGATTTTTACTAGGCGCCTTCGAATATGGAGCACCGCCACACGGTGGACTTGCTTTTGGATTTGATAGATTATGTGCCTTATTAGGAGGCAGTGAAAGTATTAGAGATTTTATTGCATTTCCAAAAAACAACAGTGGTCGAGATGTAATGTTAGATGCACCTTCAACCATCGATGCTAAACAATTTGATGAATTACAGATCAAATTGAATTTGAAATAATTTTTTTAAATAAATTATATTTAATAATAGGGCTTGATTTTTTCAAGCCCTATTTTAATAAATCAAACTCGCCACTTTTTATTAATAAAATAGGGCTAGCAAAAAATAGTTATAGAATAAAAATTTAAGGGAGAATTAGTATTTATACACCTGATAAAAGTCGCCTTCCATAAATATTTACTAACTTACTGATATGACAAAAAGCCAAATACCACTGGCAGAACGCTTACGACCTGCTACATTAAATGCCCTTGCTGGTCAGCTTCACCTTACTGGAAAGGGAAGTATCCTAAGGACTGCTATCGAAAATGGAAAAGTGCCTAGTATGATATTATGGGGTCCTCCTGGAGTCGGCAAAACCACTATTGCCAATATTATTGCTCAAACATTACAAGTACCTTTTTATACCCTAAGTGCCATCAATAGTGGAGTAAAAGATGTTCGTGAGGTTATTGAAATTGCCAAAAACCAACTGAATGCTATTTTATTTATTGATGAAATTCACCGGTTTAACAAAGGGCAGCAGGATGCATTGCTTGGAGCAGTTGAAAAAGGAACCATCATATTAATTGGAGCAACTACCGAAAACCCTTCCTTTGAAGTGAATAGTGCCTTGCTCAGTAGATGTCAGGTTTATGTATTAAAACCGCTAGATGAACCAGCTTTAATTGAATTACTTACTCATGCAATAGAAACAGATGAAATATTAATTACAAAAAAAATTGAGCTAAAAGAGACTGCTGCTCTAATAAAGATATCAGGTGGAGATGCTCGGAAATTATTGAATTTATTAGAATTGGTAACCGAAACAATCGGAGAACAAATTTGCATCACAGACGAAACGGTGATGCAAATTGCACAGCAACGCATTTCTATTTATGACAAAAGTGGAGAGCAGCATTACGATATTATTTCAGCACTGATAAAATCTATCCGAGGTAGTGACCCTAACGGTGCTGTATACTGGCTAGCAAGAATGATTGAAGGAGGAGAAGATGTTAAATTTATTGCTAGAAGATTATTGATTTTAGCAAGTGAGGATATTGGAAATGCAAATCCTAATGCCCTTTTACTAGCCAATGCAACTTTTGATGCAGTAAATAAAATAGGCTATCCAGAATCTAGAATCATTTTATCACAATGTGTAACCTACCTAGCCAGTTCAGCAAAAAGCAATGCCTCCTATATGGCTATTAATGAGGCCTTATCTGCAGTTCAACAACAGGGTGATCTTCAAGTTCCACTTGCTATTCGCAATGCTCCTACCCAATTAATGAAGAAATTAAATTATGGTAAGGACTATAGATACTCCCATAATTATGAAAATAATTTTACGCCACAAGAGTATTTACCAGAAGAGTTAAAAGGCACCACATTTTATAAACCGGGCAATAACCCCAGAGAACAAGAACTTCAGAAGTATTTGAAAACACTTTGGAAAGATAAATATGGCTATTAATTTTTAGATTATGGAATATTTTTAAAATCAAAATTTAAAAACAAAAAGGCTTTACTTATTTTTGTAAAGATGAAAAAACTACTCCTAACGACTGTTATAGTAACCCTTTTCTTTTTATTCCCCTCATTTTCTCAAACTGACAGCAGTGTCTTTTTTAAAGAAGGCGTTCGGGCAAAAAGAAATATCCTCTATAGGAATTTAGTTCAAAACACCATTACCAAAAACTTATCCCTTCAACTTTCATTTGATACAGAACAAAATTGGATAGATGCATTTTGGGCAATTGAGTTAATCCGCTACCAGTCACCCTGGATCAATGCAAAAATTAACTCTGCTATAGATTCAATAGATAATAGAAGTCCAAGTTTTCAAAGAGCACTTTTAGAGCTAGCTTTCAGCAACTATCCCAATCAATTTATTAAACAAGTAAGCTCTCTTTTAAACAGCTGTGAGGATGCCAAGGTCTTTGCTATGTGTGTAGCCTATAGAATGCAGAATAAACTAACCCCCTTTCCAAATAATCAACTAGAGAATAAAATAACCCAGTTGATAAAAAATAAAAAAGACGAAGCAATCCTACAACAATTAATGTATCGCATTCATCCATCTTCCTTTGAAAAAAATACTGTTCCAATTTCTGATATTTTAGATACTGAATTTTTAAAAAACCAAACTATCCTATTTAGTTTTCAGCGAAAAAATAGAAATTATCCTGGTATTGCATTAATAAGAGACTCTGTAGGCAACTTTATCAAAGATGAAAATGGTACTATATTTTCTGTACCTCAATTGGCTAGAAGTATTAGTAATCTTCCAGGATTTTTAACCAACGGAAATACACCTCAAGGAATTTTTTTGATGGATGGGTTTAGTATCAGTAGAAATAGTTTTATTGGACCTACCTCCAATATTCAATTGAGTATGCCTTTTGAAACTAGTATACGACATTTTTTTAATGACCCTACCATTAAAGATGCTAACTGGACAGAAGATTGGTATAAGAAACTATTAACTGCCAAACTCATTAATTATTTGCCTTTATATGAATCATTTTATGCAGGCAAAGCGGGACGTACAGAAATAATTGCCCATGGTACAACAATAGATCCAGGCTATTATGTAGGTGAAAAATATTATCCACAAACCCCTACCATGGGTTGTTTGTGTACCAAAGAAATCTGGAGCGATGAAGATGGAAAAAGATTAGAAAGTGATCAACAAAAATTAGCAGATGCCCTTCAAATAGCGGGTGGAGCTAAAGGATATTGTGTAGTACTTGAAATTGACGACGCGCAAAAACCTATTTCTTTAGATGAAATTTTATCTTTAATTCAAAGTACATCTACTCAAAAAAAATAGATACCCTATAAGAACGTCAATCTTTATTATTTTAAAATTGATCTATGAAAAATATATTTCAGGCATTTTTTATTTAATAAATTAATCATTAGATGCAACTAAAGTGGAAATTTAATTACTATAATGAATTAAGCATAGATGAACTATATGCTATCCTCCAATTACGAAGCGAAGTTTTTGTAGTAGAGCAAAACTGTATTTACCAAGATGCAGATAGCAAAGATTCGACTAGTTTTCATCTCTCTGGTTGGGATGGAGGTACCTTAGTTGCCTATTGTCGTATTTTACCGCCCGGGGCTTCCTACAAAGAAGCAAGTATCGGACGAGTAGTTTCTTCTCCTCACTATAGAAATAAAGGATATGGAAAACAATTAATGAAAGAGGCAATCATTCATACGTTAACACAATTTAACTGCAAAACAATTAAGATTTCTGCACAACTTTACTTGCAAAAATTCTATGAGCAATTGGGTTTTCTTCAAATAAGCGAATCTTATTTGGAAGACAATATCCCCCACATTGAAATGTTATTTTATAGATAAACTTGACAAGACAAGGGAATAATAGTTAAAGCATTTTTTGACCTCTGCTCTTATTGCAAAATAAATATATATATTTGATGACAAGTTGGTAAAGTGATATCGTTTAAGTTTACTAAGGGCAAACAACAAACATTCTTGTATGATGTAAACCTCTAGAACCACAAGAAAACTTCACGCTTATCCTTTACTGCTTTTTTAATTTAGCCATTCTATTTGGACTTGATTCATTTAAATTTAAGTCGACTATTTATTTTAAAAATTATTCTGAAGCAATTAGCCTACTAACTCTGGTTTTAAATACTGTGCGGTAAAACTTACCTTTACTTTTATCAGCTCCTCGGGTACACCCTCAAATAAAACTAAACCACCTCCGTCACCCCCTTCCGGTCCAATATCAATAATATGGTCGGCCACTTTAATTACATCCATATTGTGTTCTATCACTAAAACAGTATTGCCTCGTTCCACTAACTTATTTAATACTTCTAGCAAATGTTGTATATCCTGAAAATGAAGACCTGTAGTAGGTTCGTCCAAAATATAAAAGGTTTTTCCAGTATCCTTTTTACCCAATTCAGTAGATAATTTAACACGCTGCGCTTCTCCACCACTAAGGGTTACAGCACTCTGTCCAAGAGTAATATACCCTAAACCCACTTCCTTCAACACTTTTATTTTACGATAAATAAAGGGTACAGCCTGAAAAAATTCTACCGCTTCATCTACCGTCATATCTAGTACATCACTGATTGATTTGCCCTTGTACCGAATTTCAAGTGTTTCACGATTGTATCTTTTTCCATTACACTTTTCACAATGAACATACACATCTGGTAAAAAATTCATTTCAATTACGCGCATTCCACCTCCCTCGCAAATATTACATCTACCACTTTTTACATTAAATGAAAAACGACCTGCCGTATAACCACGAATTTTCGCTTCAGGAACTGCAGCAAATAAAGTTCGGATATCAGTAAAAAATCCACAGTAGGTTGCTGGATTACTTCTTGGCGTTCTTCCAATAGGAGATTGATCAATCTCTATCACTTTATCAATTTGTTCTAAACCCATGATTGACTTATACTCAAGTGGATTTGTTTTTGAATCATAGCAATGTTTACTGAGTAATGGGTAAAGTGTTTCATTAATCAATGTAGATTTTCCACTCCCACTTACACCGGTTACCAAAATAAGTTTTCCTAATGGAAATTTTACATTCAAATTTTTTAAGTTATTCCCCTTTGCACCTTTCAACTCAATAAAATCGCCATTTCCCTTTCTTCTTTCCTTTGGAACTTGTATCGATTTTTTTCCACTTAAATAAAGTGCAGTATCTGAGTTGGAATCCAAAACTTGTTGAGGCGTACCCATTGCAACTATCTCACCCCCATGCTTACCTGCTTTTGGACCAATATCAACTAAGAAATCTGCTGCCAACATAATATCCTTATCATGCTCTACCACCAATACACTATTTCCAATATCCCTTAAATTTTGTAAGGCACCGAGTAATCTTTGGTTATCTCTTTGATGCAAACCAATACTCGGCTCATCTAATATATAAGTGATTCCTTGTAATTGTGATCCTATCTGGGTTGCCAGTCTAATACGCTGTGATTCACCACCACTCAAGCTTTTAGAAGATCGATTAATACTTAAATAACTTAAACCTACATCTAATAAAAACTGCAACCTTTCTCGAATCTCTTTTATCACATCTTTAGCAATCGTATTCTGCTTATTATTTAGTCTATTTTCTATGTCCTCAAACCATTTGGCTAGTTTGTCGAGATTGAGTGAACTCAATTCGGAAATATTTTTATTATCTATCTTAAACCAACTGCTTTCCTTTCTTAACCTAGTTCCATTACAAGTTGGACAGTTATTCAATTCCATAAATTTTTCTACCCAACTGCGCATTGCCTCAGTAGTATTACTTGCGGTAAACCATCTTTTTAACATTGGAATAATTCCTTCAAATTCTGAACCAGGACCAGAAATATTCGTTGATGTATTTTGATCTATGGATGAGCTGTTTGAAAATCCCGCCTCCAATCCACTGTCACTTAAAGTAAAGTCTTCATTTTCACTTCCACCTAAGGGATTAGCATACAACAAGATATTCAAAGCTGTATCAGACAAAGTACTGATAGGTTTATCTAGACTAATTTTATTTTTTTTAGCGATGGTCTCGATATTTTTATATAGATATGCCTCACGCTCTTCTCCTAACGGGGCAATACCGCCATCTTTAATAGAAAGACTTCGATCTGGTAATACAGATTCCATACTGATTGCAAATACATTACCCAAGCCCTTACAAGTAGGACATGCTCCATAAGGACTATTAAATGAAAATGCATTGGGAGAAGGCTCTTCATAACTAATACCAGTTTCTAAACACATCAGTTGTTTGCTATACACCGCTACCGTATTATTATCTTTAGAATTATTAGTTTCTTCTAAAGATTTTGAAGCTTTCTTTTTAGATGTATCCTCCTTTAATTTCTTTTCGTTAGAAGAAGAAACTGACTGAGGTGCAACAAATAGTAAATCTTTCCCAATCTGTAAAGTTTTCTGTACGCTTTGACTTAATCTCAATTTCATTTCCTCATTCACCGGCAATCTATCCACTACCACTTCAATATCATGTATTTTATAACGGTCAACTTGCATTTTTGAAACTAAATCTTTTATTTCTCCATCAATCCTTACTTTCAAAAAACCTTTCTTTCGAATATCTTCAAACAACTCACGGTAATGCCCCTTTCTTCCCCGAATCAATGGCGCTAATAAACTTATATTTCTATCCTTAAATTTTGAAAAAATATCCATCACAATTTCCTCCTCACTAAACTTGACCATTTTTTTTTCTGTATTGTAGCTGTAAGCTTCGCCTACTCTTGCATACAACAAACGAAGAAAATCATAAATTTCAGTAATAGTTCCCACTGTACTTCGTGGATTTTTATTAGTTGTTTTTTGTTCTATCGAAATTACTGGCGAAAGACCTGTTATCTTATCAACATCTGGTCGCTCCATATCACCCATAAACTGACGTGCATAGGCACTAAAGCTTTCCATATAACGCCGCTGACCTTCATTATAAATGGTGTCAAAAGCAAGAGAAGATTTTCCACTTCCACTGACCCCTGTAAATACCACTAACTGGTTCTTAGGAATTTTAATATCTAAATTTTTTAGATTATGCTCTCTGGCTCCAAATACTTCTATATATTCATTGCTAACCATTTCGCTAGAGGAGTTGTTTTTCGATTTTGACATTTATTTAAACTTACGGTAAATATACTAAACAAAATAGGGGCGATTTAGTTGAAAATTTACTGATAAAATATACAGTGGAAATATACATTGTACTTACCCTTAGCTTCTGCTTTAAATTTTATTTTCAGATTGATGAATGCTAATTGAATTAGGTCGTCCAAAAAAACTTGCTTTAATAGAAATCTAACTTGAATTTATCTTCTTAAATAACTGGGAGATCAAATTTGTTTTCCTGAATAATTGGTGAATTAAAATAGATTAAAATATTCTATGCTTCACTCATACGCTTGAGGTAATGAATAACCGCTGAAATCTCTCCATAGGAATAGGCTTCCCCGAGGCTTTTCTTAATAGGGCCAATGCCGAGGCTATTTTTATTTTCTTCAATCGCTTTTATAATTATATCAAGTTTATCCTTTCTCACAATTTCATTGATGTTAAGCTCACCCGAAAAAACAAAATGCCCTAAATGTTCTTCAATCGTACTTCTTTTGAGTTCTCTCTCTAAAGCAATTTGATCAATGTCTTTTCCCATTTTAAATAGGCTAAGACTAATTTTTTTCGTCTCTGTTGGCTTATTCGAAACTGCAACTGTCCGTTGACGTTTGGGGGCCTTTACATCCATTTTAGTAGCAAGTCCATTCAATCTACAATAATCAATGATAGGATCTAAAAATAAAGAACCATATTTTACCAATTTCAAATTTCCAAAGCCTGAAATGTTTGACAAATCCGATATTCTCAACGGTAAATAAGTAGCCATTTCCAACAAAGTGGCATCTGAAAAAACCTGAAAAGCTGCCACATTCTCCTCCTTGGCAATTTGATAACGGATATTCTTTAAAATGGCAAACAAATCACGATGAGCACTTTCATTTCTTTGATTGGTATTGCTTACTTCTTTTCGCTCAGCAACTGATTTTACTAACTTGACAGTCATTTCACCTTGAAGAATCAAACGACTAGTATCATTTAATTGAATTACTGGATATTCACCATCACTCTGTTGCAAATAGCCTAAATACAACATCTCTCTTAGGTATAATTTCCATTGATCTTTACTAATATCTTTTCCAATTCCATATGTTTTTATTGACTGGTGCTCAGCTCTGGTAGTGCTGCTACCTCGTAAAAAGTCAATCACATAATTAATTCCAAATTTACCATTGAGTCTGCTTACAGCACTTAATAATTTTTGTGCTTCTACGGTAGCATCCGTTTTTTCTTCATCACTTAAACATACATCACAACTACCACAAAAAGAAGGTGCTGCTTCATCAAAATAATTTAATAGATATTGACGTCTACATTGCCTGGTTGAACAAAGCATTGACATTTGATCTAGCTTCTTCAACATGATCTTTGACTGAGCCTCATTACCATCGATAGTCGCAAAACTTTTTAATTTAAAAACATCGGCTGCACTATAAAACAATACCGCTTCACTAGGTAAACCATCTCTTCCTGCCCTTCCAGTCTCTTGATAATATCCTTCAATATTTTTTGGGAGATCCGCATGAATCACATAACGAACATTACTTTTATTAATCCCCATTCCAAAAGCAATCGTTGCGACTATTATTTTTATTTCATCACGTAAAAAGCGTTCCTGATTTAACTCTTTTACACTGTTTTCAAGCCCTGCATGATAGGCTGCAGCTGCATATCCATGACTTTTCAATTCTTCTGCTAGCTTTTCAGTTGCATTTCTACTAAGACAATAAATAATTCCACTATCATCCGAATGCTCTTTTATATAAGTCAATATCTGCGGTAAATAATTTTTCTTTGGTTTAATAAAATAACTGATATTCGGACGATTGAAAGAATTTTCAAAAACAGTATAATCATCAATTGCTAGCTTTTGAATAATATCCTGTTTGGTAAGTTTATCAGCCGTAGCTGTTAAAGCAATAATAGGTGTGTTAGGAAATTGTTTTTTAAGTTGACCTAATACTAAATACTCAGGTCTAAAATCATGCCCCCAATGGCTGATACAATGCGCTTCATCAATTGCAAATAGAGATACATCAATGTCTTTCAAATAAGTTAAAAGACTATTTTGACCTAGTAGTCTTTCAGGGGCAACGTATAATAATTTGAGTTGATTATTTTTTAATCGCTGTATAATAACTGATTGTTCTGAATTAGTTTGAGAAGAATTTAAAAAAGCAGCGGCCACACCATTCAATTTTAGTGCATCTACTTGATCCTTCATCAAGGCAATCAGTGGTGATACTACAATGGTGACTCCCTCAAAAACCAAGGCTGGAATTTGATAGCACAGAGACTTCCCTCCTCCAGTAGGCATTAAAACAATACTGTCATTTTTAGCTAAAACATTTTCAATAATTTCCTGCTGGTTAAGCCTAAATTCATTGTAGCCGAAATACTGTTGCAGCGCTTCCCGAATATCCATCATATATTGTCTTTTTTATACATTTCGACTTTGCTAAGATAAAACAAGTAATTGATTGGATAATTAGGCATTCTAAAATGAAAACTTATTTTTTATAAGCTTCCAATTTAAAAAAATTAGCTCTGAATAGATTAGGAGTAATAAAAGGTCAATATTAGTTTGAGGTTCAATATTTTCAAGCTAAATAGAACCTCAATTAAAACACTCGAAGTCCTTTTTTGGAAAAAATTTATTTGGAACTATCCCCTTCGCGCGTTTACCTTTGTAAAAGTTCTTTAGTTTTAACTTATCAAGAAAGGCAGAGGGTAATGGCCCGTTGAAGCCTTGGCAACCTATTCTTTAAGTCTACTCAAGACATATAAGAAAAAGGTGCCAATTCCATCCGCCAAGGCGGAGAGATAGGTCAGATTCACAGCTCTAAATATCTATTCAAAATATTAACAGCTCATCTGATTTATCGGATGAGCTGTTTTGTTATACCCTTAATTTTTAATTGTTTTTAGAAAATCAATAGGGCGTGAATTAAAGAAAATCTTTAGGAGTAAACCAAAGAACCAAGGATTAAAAAAATAAATTTAACAAATGGAACCAGGAAAAAAATTAACGATTGGATTATTTGGATTTGGAGTAGTAGGAAAAGGATTATACGATGTATTAAACAATACATCTACACTTCAATCAACCATCAAAAAAATCTGCATTAAAAATACTGATAAAAAAAGAAGCATCAGCCAAGATAATTTCACTTCTGATGCTGCTGAGCTTTTGAATGATCAAGACATCAATGTAATTGTAGAATTAATTGATGACTCTAAAGCTGCTTTTGAAATTGTTAAATCTGCTTTACAAAATGGCAAGGCAGTAGTAAGTGCGAATAAGAAAATGATTGCTGAAAATTTCGAGGAGTTGCTAGCACTTCAAAAAAAGCATCAAACCCCTTTTTTATATGAAGCTTCCTGTTGTGCCAGTATGCCACTCATTAGAAATCTAGAAGAATATTACGACAATGATCTCTTACAATCATTCAGAGGCATTATCAATGGATCTACTAATTTTATATTAACCAAAATATTTCAAGAGCAACTTGACTTTACTGCTGCTTTGCAAATGGCTCAGCAATTGGGATTTGCAGAAAGTAATCCTAAATTAGACATCGGAGGATTTGATGCAGCCAATAAACTAAGCATTTTACTAGCTCACTCTTTTGGTGTAATTGCAGGCACCGATCAATTCATATTTAATGGAATAGAAAATATTTGCTTACTAGATGCTGAATATGCAAAAGAAAAAAGATTCAGCATCAAATTGGTTGCAAATGCCCAAAAATTAAAAAATGGAAAGTTGGCTGCATTTGTTTTACCCCAATTTGTAAGCGCCAATGACGATCTATATCACGTTCAAAATGAATTTAATGGCGTAACTACGGAAAGTGCTTTTGCAGATAAGCACTTTTTTAAAGGAAAGGGAGCAGGCGCATTTCCTACTGCTTCTGCGGTTTTGAGTGATATCTCTGCCCTTCGTTACAACTATAAATATGAGTATAAAAAAATATACCATCAAACCGATAGTACTTTGACAACTGATTTTTATTTAAAAGTATTTATCAGTGTAGATGATCTAAGTAAAATAAATAAAGATCACTTTGAATGGATAGAAGATTTACACAATGGACTTCAATACAGTTGGATGGTGGGCAGCATTCATGCACAAAAAATATTTAATAGCAGTTGGTGGAAAGAAAATGGAATATCACTCATTGTCTATCCAGATGGAGTGGAAGAAAATCTAAACTTTAATAAAAAATAGTAGGTAAGTTAGAATACAGATTTAAATATAATTACAACTTAAAAATATTTTAGAAATTGAAATAAAAATCTATTGCGAAATATAATTGTGTAATAAAGAAATTGTTTCTTTTTGAGATTCTATAATTGCTGTTACAACGTCGGTGATTGAAATAATGCCAGTTACTATCCCATCCTGCATAACAGGTAAATGACGTATATGTTTTTCACTCATTAATTCCATACACTTATCAATTTTATCGACTGGCGAAACTGAAATTACATCTTTAGTCATTATTTCTTTTACCAGCGTATCATGAGAAGACTTCCCTTTCAAGATAATTTTTCGAGCATAGTCCCTCTCGGAAATAATGCCTACCAATTGTTGATTTTCAATAACCAGTAAAGCGCCAATATTTTTTTCACCCATTACTTTTAATGCATCATAAACTGTATAATCACTGGTAATCGAGAAAATTTCACTTCCCTTAGCTTTCAAAATTTCAGCAACTTTCATAATCAATTAATTTAATTGTTCTTTAAATAAGTTGGTACCTATACATTAAATACATAATTAGTGTAACATGAAGTTACTAAAGTAGTAGAAGAATAAACAAAATGATTTGTTTATTAAAAAGGTAGAATGGCTTATATTTTTCGTTGATTATCAATTGATTAATGAAATATTAAAAGAAGCAGAAAAATAAAATTTAAAGAAGACTTCCCAATTTTACAATTTGTTTTGCAAACTAATCCAACCTCCACCATTAAAAACTGATGAATAACCGTTAGATATGAGAATACTTTTTGCAGAAGTACTTCTCATACCCGAAGCACAACAAGTAATAATCGCTTTATTTTTATCTTTTAATTTTGAAAAATTATTTCTTAGTTGATCAACTGGGATATTCAATGCTCCCTTGATATGCCCACCTTCAAATTCACCCTTACTTCTTACATCTACTATGATTGCACCTTCTTTTAATAATTGAGCATAGTTAACTTTTTTTCCTATGCCTAGTATTTTTTTTATTGTATTAATCATTGATTTATTATTTTAATTTTTATCAAATTATATTCTAGGTTGAAAAATTTTAATTTTCCGACAAAGCCATTAAAATGTCTCGATTATTAAAAATTATCTTCCCATTATAAATTATTTCCCATGTAATTGGCAATGCCTTTTTTAGCATATGGCTTACACCGCAATATTTCTCCTGTGAAAAATTAACGGCCTCCAATGCATCTTCACGGTGAGAGGCTTCGCCATTAAATTCATACACCACATGCATTGCAACATATTCAATAGGCACTTGCTTACTCAATTCTCCTGTTACCTTGATAGAAAAATCAGTTACTTCTTTATTGGCTTTGCGTAAAATTGAAACGATATCCATTCCTGTACAACCAGAAAGTGCAGTTAGCACAAAAGGCTTGGGGATAGAGCCATTGTCTTCACCTCCCACTCTTTCAGGTGCATCCATAATTACGGTATGGCCGTTTACTAGTGAGTTAAATTGCATTTTACCCATCCATTGGGTTTCAATTTCATGATGTGCCATACTACTGTCGTTTAGTGATTTTAGAAAAAAATTTATTTTAGTTTATTTTCAATTATAGTTATTGATTAAACTAACTGAATGTAAAATTAACATTTGAAAAACCCTTTTTTGGTTACAAATGTTACAAATCAATTGATGAAGTACATGGAAAAGCAGATTGCTTTAAATATCAACCAATTAATTATCAAATCTTATTTTTTACCTCTTATTTTTCTCCTTCAAATTGGACTGGATAAAATTGGTCAATTTGTATTTTTTTAATATTTCAATAGAAGTATCTGCAGCGCCTTGAACAAGACCAATACAGCCTATTTCGCCGCATTGACAATCAAATTTTTGGGACATTTTCCATTCAGTGGCGGGATAAAAAAAAGTAAACTCATCTCCAACAGAAATAGTACGCAAACACTCCAATTCCATGGTAGCAGTATTGTATAATAAATTTGGATTACAACTATGATTGGTAAATTGTAAATACTCAGGAGACATTAGGATATGCTGATTAATGCCTATTTGAACAGTCAAATAATTGGGGGTATCTAATATTTCAGAGGAACCAAAATTGATTACTAGGTCTCCCATAGAAAAAAATTTTCTTGAAAATAACCCAAGATGACCGCTCGATTCGTCTTTTCTTAATTCGCAAAAGTCATAGACTTCAATTACTTCTAACTGTTTGCTATTTTTCGAAATCATAAACAATGGATTTTAAAAAGTTAAAAACTATTTTTTATTAAAAAAATAAATTACTACATTTAAAAAGTTAGTTGACTGTAAATTAAAAAATTACGTTTAATTTTTCAAAAGATATCTTCAGCTATAACTAGAGATGATATTTTTATTTAAAGACAAAGCCTCAATGAAATGAATCATTGAGGCTTTGTCGAGAGGATATGAAATTATATCAACTTATTTCTTTCTATAAAAACTATGCAGTTTCTAATGATTTTTTAGCGTAGGCTACACATTTTTTAGTCTCTTGAACTGGATCAGATCCCGCCGGGATATCATATTCTAATTCAATGGTAGCAGGAATAGGATATTTTTTTTCTTTTAAAAGAGCAAAAATTGCTTCCAATGGAGTTTCACCTAAACCCCATACTACATTGGCTCCACCCTTTTCTTTGTTGTGCCTATCCTTAATGTGCATACTAGTAATACGATCGTGTTTAGCTTGAATTAAAGCGATTAAACTTTCTTTTGTATTATTTCCGCCAGCAGCTATATAATGGCCACAATCAAGATTCATTGAATTATAAGGCGATTGACTCAAAGCAAGATCCCATGCAGTATCAGTTGCCTGAGTATGTGCATGATATCCAATATATACTTTGTGCTTAGCAGCTAAATCACCCAGTCTTTTAGAATGTTGTGGATCTTTTGGAATTTCCACCGTTACAGATCTAGCACCCAAGGCCTTTGCAGCTCTAAGTGCATATTCAATTTCCGCATCTGTATTATTTACTTCTAATGCATTCGGTTTAAATGCATAAATACTAACACCCGCTTTTTTAAACATTTTTTTAACCTTAGTAAATGCATCCATAGAAACAGTTGCGCGCCATTCAGCTACTTGCTGTTGATAGGCAGCCATTTGTTTTTTTTCTTCATCAATTACTGTTCTAGGCTGACCTGGTGTACGTGGAGCTCTGCGAAATGTATTCTCAGGCTTTCCCGCATAAGTCTCTATTGAATCACCCATCAATTCAATAGCACTAATATTTGAATCAAGACAGTATTGAAGAATTTGCTCTGGACTGCTTGGTAAACTTCTCCAAGAATAGGTAATCGCACCTATTTGTACACCAGAAAATTTTGAATTGGGTTTGTCTAATAAAAATGAATGAGATACATCTGCTAAAACAGATTTACTAGAAACAAAAAGAGTTAAGGAAGCAAGACTCGTTTTAAGCAAGAAATCGCGGCGATTGGTTTGTTTTGTCATTGGTTTAATTTTAGACATTGAAATTATGATTTTTAAACATAAAAACATTTTTTTATTTTTTCTAAATTACTCTACTGATACCTACAAAACTGAGGTCATTTTTTAAAAATTAAGAAATTAGCTGATGCAAGAATATTAAAATTTTAAAATATGAAATTGGTTAAATAAATCATTCCCCACAGAAGTAACCAAGCAGGTCAAATTGAAAATATCAGATCCGAAATCCTATTTAATTTCCTTCAACCTGATATTTCTATATTCTACTTTCATAGGTGGCCCTACATGCACTTGAACGCCGATCAACCCTGCTGACTTTCGATTAACAGTGTCATTATCTGTAACATCACTCATTAATACATCATTAACTATATCAATAAAAAGTCCAATCTGTAAGATTTTTTCATGACCAGAAATGTTTCAGCTCAAATAAAAAAAGGCAATCTTTTGCAAGATTGCCTTTTAGGTAGTAGTGTCGAATTCACTACCCTTAGTGCGAATGAAATTTGGGATGACTTAAATATTATTTTGGAAGTTATTAAATTTTAATAAATGACTTTTATGACTATTCATAATGGTTTACTTAAACCAGCTAACGTTTAAACAATTGTAAAAACATCCATTCAAAATTCAATTTTAAAAAAAATATTTAAAAATATATAAGGAAGGAAATTAAGATTGGCAATACTTATAGAATAATACAAATAGTTATTGGATAGAATAGCCCTCACCATACTGATCTATAAACTTTAAAATTTCGGCCATTGATTTTATCCCGGTGGTTGTACCTATTTCCATAACACAGTGTGCTCCAACTGCATTAGCAAAAACTGCACATTTTCTGATATCCCACCCCATAGAGAGCCCTGCAATAAAACCGGCACAAAAAGAATCACCTGCTCCTGAACAGTCTATAACCTGCACGTTGCTAAAGGAGGGTACCATATATCCTTGCTCCAGTGCAGGCTTTATAAAGCAGCCTTTGTTACTTAACTTTATTACTACATTTTTAACCCCTCTTTGTATGAAATCTTCCGCAATATCATGCGGATTTGTTTGGCCAGTCAATTTCACTGCTTCATCATAACTAGGCATAAACCAATCCAGATAAGCCAAAGAATTTTCAATTTTTGACATCCATTGCCCCGATGCGTCCCATGCAGTATCTAAGCAGCATAATACACCTTTTTCATTCGCAAATTTCAATAATTTAACTGTGCCTTCGCCATCGAAAGAAGGCATAAGAAATGTCCCTGCTATTAGTAAAATTTTTGATCTTGAAATTATTTCAAGATCAATACTATCATAACTAAATTCTTTATTTGCACCCAGGGAATGAATAATAGTTCTTTCTCCATCATCAGAAATCATTACCATTGATGCGGAAGTAGAAACTTGACTATCAATCTGCAAGCCCTCTACATTAATACTTTCATTTTTTAAAGTATTAATTAAGTAATTACCTAAGCTATCATCACCAACCTTACCAATTATCGCAGGAGGAAGACCAATTTTTGAAAGTGCCATAGCTACATTGGCTGCGCAGCCCCCTGCATGTAACGAAATACTATCTACCAGACTCAATTTACCTTTCTCGGCTAATTGATCTATCGTTTTACCCATTATATCAGCGCATAAAATCCCGATGCAAGCAATATGGGATTTTTCCTGGTCCATTTTTTTCATATTTATTCAGCAAGTAATGTAAATCTGTTTATCCTGGGGTCAGTAAAAACATCTTGTGCATCTGTACTCATTGTAGAAAATTCTGAAACAACTGCCCCGTCATCACCAGCCCTAAACCAATGCAAAGTGTCAGGTAATATGGTATATTGCTCTCCAGGTTCTAAAACAACTTCATGTGCTACTTTCAAGTAATCTGCATATTGGTCCAATCCTTTAACCACAGATTTATCACAATTTACAGGCCCGGAAACATACAAGTAAACTTTTCCCCACCTGCACCTAAATGTTTCTTCTTTTCCAGGTACACCATTTTTTGTGACATGGACATGCTCTGGACAAGTTTGCCCGGGAAACATAACAATTTCTTTTGCACAAACCCTTTTTGTATTTACATATACCAATACCTCCAAACCAATTTTTTCAAAATCACTTAATCCAAAATCTGCTATTTCAATCTCCAACTTCTCTTTTTCTGTCAAAACGAGTCCTGCCCTGTCAAAAAAAGAAATTGCATTGTGCCTGGCTTTTTCAACTTGTTGTATTGTAAGCATATCAATAAATTTATAACAAAGACTTCAATAGAATATTTAGTTAAAGAAGCCTTACTAATTAAAAACTAATCTACCTTTTTTACTAAACTAAATTCATTTTCTCTAAAAAATTTGTGTTATGGTATTTCTAATATAAAAGCAACTCAGGATTTTCAAGCACCTCTCTTATTTTTTGCAAAAATGGTGCACCAATAGCCCCATCAATAACCCTGTGATCGAATGAACCCGTTATATTCATAATGTCCCGAATTACAATTTCATTACCGAAAACTACAGCCTTTTTTGAAATACTACCTACTGCAAGTATGCAACTTTCAGGTTGATTAATGATTGCGGTAAAATAATCAATTCCAAACATTCCTAAATTAGAAATGGTAATGGTTCCACCCTTTAAATCCGCTTCGCTAATTTGATTATTTTTTACTTTATCTATATTTTTAGTATTAGCTATTGAGATTTCTAAAATAGATTTTTTATTTACCGATCTCACCACCGGAACAATTATTCCCATCTCCAATGCAACAGCTAATCCAATATTAACTTCTTTAAATATACAAATTTGGTTTTCATTGTATGTAGAATTAATAATCGGGAATCTTTCAATGGCTTTAGCTACTACTTTCATAATAATATCATTGAAAGATATTTTAGTAGGCACTGCTTGTTTGTTAGCATTAAGTTTATTACGAAAAGCAACTGTATTAGTCATATCAATATCCACAGAAATTACATAGTGAGGCGCTAGAGACAAACTCTCTTTCATTCTACGGGCTATAGTTTTCCTGATTGAACTTACCTCAAGTAAATTATACTCGTCAGCAGCATTCAGAATTTCATGAATTTTTGTATCTTTTTTATTTTTCAAATATTGATAAATATCTGCTTTTTTTATGATTGAGTTTGAAACAGTCATGGCAACATCTTCTAATCTGATATTTTCAATTTTTGCCAAACTTTTAGCCAATGGGGAGGCTAGTATCTGCTTCCCTTTTGCTACTTCAATTGTTTGTTCAATAATCAATTCTTTAGGTTGGATCTTATTCGTAACCGTTGTAGAAATACCTATAGATTTATTCTCATCAGGATTAGCAGATTTAATAATATCTGCTTCTTCACCAATTAATGCAACCACCACTCCCACTTTTACAGTTAAACCTGCAGGGTAGGTAATCTCCAGTAATTTCCCTTCAGCAAAACTTTCAACCTCTAAAATTGCTTTGTCTGTTTCAATTTCAAATAAAATGTCTCCTTTATTTATAGTGTCGCCAACCTGCTTATTCCATTTTAGGATTATCATTTCATCAGTTGTCTGTCCGCCCGAAGGCATTAATATTCTATTGAGCATTTTTCGTTAGATTAAATGTGCTTTATTCCCACAACCTATAATTTTAATAAATTTTGTTACCTCAACAGCAATTGCTGCCCTTGCACTACATAACATATCGCTTTCACCCCCTCTTCCTATAATTTTATGAGGATCCATATTTTCAATATCATTTTGCTTTAAATATTGTTGTATCGAACTGATATAGGCTCGTTTCAATATTGTACCTACATTTACTTTACACATGCCAAGGGCAACAGCTTCTTTCAGGTCTTCATCTGAAATACCTGTACCCCCGTGGAGAACAAGTGGGACTTTTATATTTTTTCTTAATAACCGAATTAAGTCGAAATCAAGTTGCGCTTTTCCCGATTCCATCAGATGAACATTGCCAACTGATACGGCTAAAGCGTCAATCCCCGTTTTATCAACAAAGTAAACCGCTTCATCTATATCCGTCTTTTGTCCTCCGTTGATAGTATTGGTTGCAATATCAGCATCTGGCAGCTTACCTATTTCAGCCTCCACCGTTACATCAATATAATGAGCTGTTTTTACGAGATATTTATTTATTTCAATTGATTCCTGTAATGTGAGTTCATGATTTTCGTACATGATTGCATTAAATCCTGCCTTAGCCCCGTTAATTAAAAGATCAATTTCATGACTTTCATTAAGTAAAAGAGCAATGGGCATCTTGCTTTGTTGAGCTATAGCTTTTCCCAGGTATCCGTAGTGATAAATGTTTTCTTTAATTGTCCGCTTTTTACTTCCAATAAATTGTCCTCCAAATCCAATAATTACTGGAGAATTTGTTTGCTCTGCGGCATCTACTACAGCAAGTATAGATTCCATATTCCATGCTTCAAAATAACCAACTGCGTAGTTATTATTCAGTGCATGATTCATCAATTTATTCATCGAAACTAATGCCATGTCGTAATTTATTTTAAGGTTATCAGGATTTCATTAATTTTTTTGCTGCATCGGCAATACGGGCTGCAGAAGGCACAACAAAATTCTCCATCACAGGTGCAAAAGGAATCGGAACATCGTATGAGGCAACCCTAACTATTGGCGCGTCTAAATAATAAAAACCAATTTCTGCTATCTGTGCAGCAATTTCAGCGCCCCACCCATTTGTACGTGTATCTTCTTCAACTATTATTAATCGTGATGTTTTTTTAATAGATTCAATTACAAGGTCATAATCAAAAGGTACAAGTGTTCTTGGATCAATAATCTCTACACTAATTCCTTCATTCTCTAATATTTCAGCCGCTTCTAACGAACGGTATACCATCAGCAGGTTTGCTACAATTGTTATATCCCTCCCTTCTCTTCTAACCACTCCTTTTCCAAATGGTATCAAATACTCTTCATCCGGCACTTCGCCAACCGGGCTTAGTGCTGACTTCTCTGCTCGGTTTCCCTTACTGCCGTAAAGTAACTTGTGTTCAAATACAACTACCGGATTGTTATCTCGAATGGCAGTTTTTAATAACCCTTTAGCGTCATAAGCGGTAGATGGGCAAATTATTTTCAATCCGGGTATGTGAGTGAAAAATCCTTCAAGGCTTTGGGCATGTTGTGCACCCCTAGTAGTAGCACCAACAGGTGCCCTCATTACCATAGGAACTTTAATAGCCCCTCCTGACATATAAGTCATTTTTGCTGCGTTATTAGCTAATTGGTCCATCATGCAAAAAAGAAAATCTCCATACTGCACGTCAGCAATAGGAACCATTCCCGTCATAGCAGCACCAACCGCAGCGCCTGCAATCATTATTTCAGAAATGGGCGTATCCAAAATTCTTTCGTGTCCAAATTCTTTTGATAACCCTAATGTAACTGTAAAGGCTCCTCCAAAACCACCGTCTACATCAATATCCTCCCCCAAACAAAATACCCTTTCGTTTAATCTCATCTCCTCTCTGATTGCTTCCCGTAGAGCTTCTGCAATTGATAATTTTGCCATATTGTATTTTTTTTATTTAATTTTTTCAATAAAAAACGTTGTTCAATGCTTCTTCCGGAGCAGGACTAGGGCTGGATTTCGCATATTCAACAGCCGCTTCAATACTTTTTAATACTTCCTTTTCCAAACTATCAATTTCTTCGACCGTACCTAAGTTATTTTTCAATATATAATTTTTACAGATTGTTAAAGGGTCTTTTTCTAACCATTCTTTCTCTTCTCCTTTATCTCTGTAACCACATGAATCATTTCTTGAATGACCTCTACGCCGATACGTTTTTAACTCTAAAAAAGTTGGGCCCTCCCCATTGCGTGCCCTAACTATAGCCCTAGTAGCCGCATCATTTACTTTTAATACATCATTACCATCTACCACTTCGCCAGGCATACCATACCCAGCCGCCCTATCGGCAATATTTTCAATTTTAATAACCTGGGTAATATGAGTTGATGCTCCATAAAGGTTATTCTCACAAACAAATATTACCGGAAGATTCCAAATAGAAGCGGCGTTCATTGATTCATGAAAAGCTCCTTCATTACTAGCACCATCCCCAAGGAAACAAACAACCACATTATCTGTTTTACGCATTTTACACGATAGCCCTACTCCTACTGCTACCGGCATACCACCAGCAGTAATGGCAATTGCCGGCAAAGCTCCTACAGAAATATCACCAGTATGCATAGCACCGCCCTTTCCTTTACAACACCCAGTTGATTTGGCAAACATCTCTGCCATCATAGAATCAAGCGACACCCCCTTTGCCAAACAATGCCCAGCAGGACGGTGTGTAGATGTCATGTAATCGTCCTTGCTTAAATCAAATAGCATCCCTACAGCACATGCTTCCTGCCCCTGACACTGGTGAATTGTTCCAGGCATGATACCTTCCAAAAACATAAAATAAATCTTATCCTCATAATTTCTTATAAGAAACATTTGCTTGTACATTGATAGGATTTTTTCTTTAGTTGCTTTCATAAATCAAAGATAAGGAAAAATAAGAACTTGTATATACATGTTTAAATATTTTTTGCTGATTTAACATAAATTCTTTTATACCAATACACAGGTAATGTTTAAAGACTTATGCCTTACGAAGTTGAGGATATCATCTTTCGGATTAGTGCTAAAAGTTTTTAAAGGATGTATTTATGTATTTTCTTTCATTGGCGCAAGTTTTTATTGTAATGAATCCATTCAATATACTAATTGCTTCCACACCTGCAAAACCTGGTTCAACTCTATGAAGAAACGAAAGATAAGATCGTGAGACAGTTTCCCCCGCATCGATGTAAGCGAAAGTATTTTCTCCGAACACCCTGCTTTTACCGTTTTCAAGGATTTGCTGAAATGGGCGATGAATGCCTGTTGTCCCAAACTCCAATCCACGGAACCTGATTTGTCCATCTGACCAATCCTGCCATAAATTGATCCAGGGATAATCCTTACGGCGCCACAGGTATCCAAACAGTAAACCTGCTTTGGGGGCATAGGCGGTAACCCAGCCAAGATCAGTTTCCCGGCTAACGATAAAAGAATACACGGAATTATTTCCATTTACCGACTTACTAAGATCGATAATAGAGCCGTTTTCGCCGATCACACGGGGCCATTGGACAGTATGGTCTTCAGGGCTATTAAAAAAATGATAGTTAAACCCTGCCGATGCATTGCAATTGACAATGGTATGATTATCTAGGAACGGCGCTGCCAGCGTTGGATGCTGTACCATATTGTATAGTCTGCCAAGCGGATTTATATTCTTCACCTGTTCATGAACCAGGTAAACGGGCAGCCCGCTTTCCAGTTGAATCGTTCTCTCGACATGTAATCCTTCCAATTGGCCTGTAGTCTGCATTGTTAATTTCTTGTCATCGCTTTGCAAAGCTTCCCAATCTATATTGGCGATCTGCCCGTGATCAGGGATACCCGCTTTGATTTCCCCAGCGGATGGCTCCCCCCATCTTCCCAAGCATAAAAAATGTCCCTGGTAGGGTGCACCAGGTTGATTGTTGGCAGGCATCTGTTCTTTGGAAAATTTAAAACTCAACGGATTAACCTTGCCTTCGTGCAGATGAAAATTGGTAATAGCACCGCCAAACAAATCCACTTCAAGCGAGGCTGTTTCATTAAGCAATATTTTTTTAATTGATTTCAAATAGGCCTGTTTTGAGTGGTCAATCAAATTACGGGAAGATTTATTAACCTTGTTAATTAAGCTATTATCTATTACTTAATCATATCAAGGCAATCTCCCTGGAACAATTAATGCACTGCTTTCCAAAAGTCTTCAATCTGTTCGAGCGACTTGCCCTTTGTTTCAGGTAACATTTTAAGTATTACAAAAAATCCAACCAGGCAAAAAAACGAGAATACCCAGAATGTACCTGCAGTGCCCAGTTCCCTCAGCGAAACCGGTGTAAGCTGCCCGACAATTGTATCGGCTATCCACATAACCATAATACTAAGGGCCATTGCGCGGCCGCGTATCTTATTTGGGAATATTTCCCCGGCCACCACAAATTTCAACGGACCGATCGAAAACGCGAAGCTCGCTAAAAATAGCAGTACAGATACAAGTAATAGGATACCGGAAGTATATCCGAAGTAAAAGCACAGACCGGTAAGAAACAAGCTGATCGTTGCGCCCGCTGTACCTACGAGATATAACTTACGACGCCCAATTTTGTCTACCTTCCAGATGGCAATAAAAGTAAACACTACGATGGCAAAACCAAAAATGATCTGGCTCAGTAACGAATTGCTCATTGTAATACCCGCATTGTGTAAAATAGTCGGGCCGTAATAAATAATTGCATTGATACCGCTGAACTGTGATAAAAAAGGCAGCAAAAGCCCAATGCTCAATGCTTTTCGCATACCGGGCTGCAACAATTCTTTATACGTACCTTTTTCGCTTTTTAGGTTTCTGCTAATATCAGCTACATCTATACTTACCTGTTTGCGATCATTTGTTATTCTGGTCAAAATAGATATCGCGCGTTCATTTATTCCTTTCATTATCAACCACCTCGGACTTTCCGGAACTAATATCAAGCCAACCAAAAATAAAAGAGAAGGCAGAATCAAAATACTAAACATTCCACGCCAAACTTCTTTAACATACAGCAAATAAAAAAGGCTGTCCGCCGAAAGCCCATGCTGGCCCAGGGTAAAATTCAACAGAGCCGCATTTGTAAGATAGGCTATTAGTATACCTGTGGTAACCGCAAGCTGATAGCAGGTAACGAGCCTCCCGCGGATGGCTGCCGGGGAGATTTCTGAAATATATAAGGGAACTATAATCGATGCCACGCCGATGCCTACACCGCCGATCATACGGGCGCCGATGATCCAGAACAGGGATGGTATCAAAGTGCAACCCAGGGCAGAAAAAAAGAAAAGCAGGGCAGCCAACACCAATAATTTTTTTCGGCCATACCGGTCGCTCAACTCACCGGAAAAAGCAACACCGATTACGGCGCCGATCAGTGCGGAACTAACAAACCAACCTTCTTCTACGGGCGACAAAGCAAACTGCTTTTGTACAAATGGAAGGACGCCGGATATCACAGCAATATCAAACCCGAACAACAGGCCACCAAGGGACGCCACGGAGGTAATAAGGATCAGGTATTTATTATTTTGGATTCCTTCCATTGAACTCAGTTTTTGAGATTATTAATGATGTTTGCACCTTTGGCAAATACCGTTGATATTATTTTTCGGTAGAAAATGAGTACGGCGCATCTTCCTTTGCGACGCCCCTCATTTTATTGGGCGTAGCCGACATGTCAAAATCAAGCGAAGCGCCTTGCAAGAGCGTTTCATGACTCAGCCAGTTCTTGGTATAGCTGATACCATTCACTGCAAGGCCGAATATGTAACGGTTGCTCTGGTTATTATTTTTTGCATTGATGGTTATTCGTTTTCCATTGGTAAGCTCTAACACAACCTTTTTAAATAAGGGAACTCCGAGTACATATTGATCCGTGCCGGGTGCCACGGGATAAAACCCCAGAGCAGAGAAAATATACCAGGCCGAGGTTTGACCAGTGTCCTCGTCACCGCAATATCCTGCCGGCGAAGCATTGTATAAACGATTCATGATCTCACGAGCCCAATACTGTGCCTTCCAGGGTGCACCGGCATAATTGTACAAATAAATAACATGCTGCATTGGCTGGTTGCCATGCACATACTGTCCCATGTTGGCCACCTGCATTTCCCGTATCTCATGGATTACTTTTCCATAATAGCTGTCATTATAGGTTTGCGGCTGGGTAAAAACAGAATCAAGTTTGGCAACGAATTTTTCTTTGCTTCCCATCAGGTTGATAAGACCCTGCACATCGTTGACGACAGCCCAGGTATAGTGCCAGCTGTTACCTTCTGTAAAAGCATCGCCCCATTTGAAAGGATTAAAGGGGGATTGAAATTGGCCGTTCTTATTCCTGCCACGCATCAGCCCGGTAGAAGGATCAAAATGGTTTTTATAATTTTGTGATCGCGTTGCAAAAAGCTCGATTTCTTTTTTGGGCCGGTTCAATGCCCTGGCCAACTGGTAAATGGTAAAATCGAGGTAGGCGTATTCCAGAGTTCGTGCAGTATTTTCCTTCACGTTCACATCATAAGGCACATAGCCCAGTTTGTTGTAATAAGTTACACCAAGACGCCCGACGGATGAAATGGATTTGGGCGGTTCGCTGACCGTATTTTTTAAAATGGCCTGGTACAGCGTATCAATATTGTATCCCCGGATACCCTTGATGTAAGCGTCGGAGATGATGGCGGCGGAATAGGCGCCAAAAGTTACACGCCGGTGGTGGCCTGGACTGGTCCACTCCGGAAGCCATCCACTTTCTTTGTAGGCATTGGTCATCCCCTCCAGGATCTGCGCGTACAGTTCAGGATACATAATGCTTAACAGCGGAAACAATGCACGGAAGGTATCGAAGTAACCATTGTCGGTAAACATATAGCCCGGCAATACCTTTCCATTAAAGGGACTATAATGCACTACTTTTTTTGCCGCATCGATCTCATAAAATTTCCTGGGAAAAAGCATTGTTCTAAACAGGCAGGAATAGAAAGTACGCGCCTGCTCAGTAGTTGCCCCGTCAATTTTTATACGGCCCAACTCCCGGTTCCAGGCATTTTTTGACTGATGCTTTACCGTTTCAAAATCATTGTTACCGATCTCCTGCAAATTCAATTCTGCCTGTTCGGGGCTTATAAATGATGAGGCAACCCGTACATAGATTTTTTCACCTTGCTTTGTGTTGAAGCCGATTATGGCGCCCGCATGATCCGACAAATTTTCCAGTGTATTGCTTTGCAAGGTATCCCCGCTAAAAACCGCTGTCCGGGAAAAGGGCCTGGAGAAATAAAGCACAAAATAATTTTTAAAATTATCCGGCACCGAGCCGGCATTCTTTGTTGTATAGCCGATGATCTTATTTTCCCCCGGTATAATCTTTACATAAGAGCCATTATCGAGCGCATCAATTACGATGTAGGAGCTATCCGTTTGCGGAAAAGTAAATTGAAAAGCAGCCGCCCTTTCGGTCGTGGTTATTTCAGTAGTGATGCCCGGCTCCGCCAGGTAAACGCTGTAGTAATAAGGCCTTGAAATTTCGGACTTGTGCGAGAACCAGCTGGCACGTTCGTCTTCGTCGAATTTTATTTTCCCCGTGCCCGGCATTAAAGCAAACTGTCCGTAATCATTGATCCAGTTACTGGCCTGGTGCGTTTGTTTAAATCCGCGGATCTTGTCGGCATTGTACACATAGATAAACCCGTCTCCGGCTTTACCGGTTTGTGGCGTCCAGAAATTCATGCCCCATGGCATGGCAATGGCAGGATAAGTATTGCCATTCGACAGGTCGGCCTTTGAATCGGAGCCGATCAAGGGACTTACATATTCTACCGGGTCCATTATGGGATCAATCGCTTGCCCAAAAAACAAAACCGGAGTGATCATCAAATAAATCAAAAGAAATTTTTTCATATAATTGCAATTATCGTTGATGTTAAACCTTAACGCCTGCCAAAATTAGTAATAACTACCAACTTGTATATACAAGATAGGCTAAAAATTTATCAATTCCTCACCATTCAAAAAAAACTTATAAACTTGTATAAATAAGAACAGCGGATATATGCAGCCTTTACTACAGCCAGGTAATTTCGAATAGGCAGGCTTTATCCCCTACTCCAGGTGGCAGCACAATGGTTATCCATTTATCTTTGATTGCTGTCCTGATAGTTTTACCATTCACCATTGCGCGAACCGGTTTACCCGCGGGTAGCTGATCAAAACGTACAGTGAGTTTTTGGGCAGACTTCCCTGAATATGTCCCGGTGATGCGATCCTTATGCATCTTATAAGAAACAGCCGAACCGCTCCAGGACAAGGTTTGGCCAAAACCTGCTTCCCAGAAATCTTCCGGGGCGGTTGGACCGATTGAAAGTGTTCCATCCAATTCATGCTGCACGCCCAGCAGGAAACGCTGGATAATTCTTATAAGATTGGCCGGGTACTCATTGTATTTCTTTGCGCCGTAACCTCCTTTCGCATTGTACCGCTCCCGCCAGTAATAGCCGCTGTCCTTACCTTCCCTGCAAACGCGCCTGATGGTTTCGATCAACCCTTTTCCGTCGTGCATATTGGCACGTGCCCATGCTTCGATGTACCATACACGCCCCATTGCGGCCAAGTCCTGGTTGTCTGCGTAAGTCGTCTCCCATTTTTCGTAGGTATCCGGGAGTGTGGCGATACCAGTGGGCATCCCGTTATAATAAAAAAGCAGCTCGTCTTTTAATTGCGGCCAAAGTATGACTTGCTGCGCCGCAGTAGCCGTACCGGCTGCAATAGCGCTCCAGTCCACATCCGTTAAGCCATGATTGGAGATGACACCTCTAGAGGGATGGATGTACTCGGCAAAATGATCTTTTAACCAGAAATTTTTGCGGAAATTATTTTCAACTTTTTTCGCCAGTTGCAGATATTTATCGGCTGCGATATTGTTGTTTGCAATTTTATTCAAAGCGGAAAGCCGGTACAAGGCTTCTGCGGTATGGCACTGTGATACACCATCATATTCAACCCGAGTGGGCCTTTCCACATAATAACCGGCGCCGCCTACAGCGCCATCGGCCCTGATCATGGAGGCCAAGTAATCTGCAGTAAGATTGACGGAAGGTAGTTGTTTGCGCAGCCATTCCCTGTCCTGCGTAAACCGGAAAATAATATCTGCATTCTGAATATAGGTAACGCCGGCTAGGGCCCTTAGTGGATCCCCAGGCACCCAGTGTTTATACAATCCGCCATTGATATCAACGGGTGACTGAAAACCAGGCGGGCCTATATTTTTGCCTGCTTCCTTCGGGATAATTGCGATCGGTAATTCACCCTTAGCCTTTTGAAATTTCTTTACATAGTCCCAGTTCGATTTTACTACCTCCACTTTGCCTAGCCAAAGCAGCGCATCGCTCATCTGGTGCCCATCCAAAGACGGGTAAGTATTGCCATAGCCAAAATCTATCCCATCTGCGCAAACGGAAAAGTATCCATCAAATATTTTTGGATTAACCGATGCAAGTACATTTTGAGTAGCGGCTTTTTCATAAGCCTCTTTTACCAATTGATCGGGGATATCCAGCTGGTCTTTTTTTTGCTGTGCCGCTGAATGATAAAAAGTGATTAGGGTAAAACAACTGAATAAAAAAAATTTTAAAACGGGATTCATACCTATTTGGTTTGAGTGAACTTTTAACAATAATTTCTAAATATCCGGAAGGCCGTTAAACTCTTACAAAGAGGTCGATAAATTCCGGTGGCAATTCAAATTTTATTTTGCTGTCAAGCATCAGCTTCATGCCGGTAAATAAACCTTTATAGGTTCCTTCTCCGTATAGCGAAACCGACAGTTTACCTGCTGACATATTTTGAATGGTAATAAACCGGACCTTAGCTTCGTGCCTGAGTACATCCACGCGCAATTTATTATTTTCACTAGCCGTAGCCCCCAAAGTTTTTTTTATTCCCGCTTTTATACATGCACGTTCAATTAGGGAAAGTAAACCTTCATTATTGATGGTTGCCCCGCTTCCGAGGCGGCTTGCATAATAGTAAACATAGCCCTTTTCAACAGTTTTGGAAACAGCGCAGCATTTATCTTTTTCAAAATATCCTTCAATGGTAATATTCTTTCCCGATAGTTCGGCATAGCGCGATGCACCCCATATATACTTGCCGTTTATTTGCCGGATCGGGTAGAACTTACCGCTGGTTGATGAAGCGGATTCTTTTGCCTTCTTTGTATCAGCATGTATATTTTCCGCATAAGCTAGCCCCTTTTTCATCTTCAGGTGAACAGCATCGGTTGTTAATTCTTCCTTTATGCCAAATGCATCCTGCAAGCCGCAACCAGGTATGGATCGGCTATGCCTTCCCGTTGAACCGCTATAACCTCCTAGGTGCGCTTCCGCTATCAATACTCCACCTGCCTTTACCCACTTCGCAAGCGCATCCGCCTCCGGCTGGGTAAGGTAATAAGCTGAAGGCATGATCAATAATTTAACATCCCCTATTTCTTCATTTTCCAACATATCGCCCGAAACATACCGATAGGCATAGCTGTTAGTGTATAACGTATTCGTATATCCGTAAACATTCTCGATAAGATTGTTTAAACTATTGTCCATGCAATAATGGAAAATTTCATTTTTTCTACTTTTCCAGATCCCAATGGTAGGTGTTTCCGGCATAGCTTCAAGCAAAGCCGATGTGTAAGGCTGAATCGTTTTCCAGAATGCTCTTGCGGCCCTAGTTATTTCCCTGTCGCTACCATCCAGGTTTACAACACCCCAGGCAGGCGATTCTGCCCCCAGTACTTCCGGGCGAAACTGCCAGAACACAAATCCTTTAATACCCAAACCAATTTGAGGAACCAGGTTTAATAACAAGGCCTGAAGGTCAACCACTTTCTGGTGCGATCCGGTACTTCCTCCATTGATATGGATCTCTACATTGTAACAAATTTTACCGCGTGCGGCAGACACCACCTGCGGTGCAAACAAGGGGCCGGCATTCATCGTGGCAGCAAACACATCACACAATTCAGCCACCACAAAATCGTCCGTACAGGTAGTGATCGCATTGAACGGGTTCATAGTATTGGGCACAACATGCAGAAAGGCTACCCGCTTTGGATCAAGTTCCTTTACAAGCATGATCCTCCAGGCTGCTTCATTCGTTATCGTTTGTATATGGAACTCGCGCCAGTCTATAAAGTCGAGATAGGTTTTGGATGTACGCGGCATCTCCACATGAGCCCAATCGGGATAGTTGCGCCCCCACCGCTCATTTAAGATTGATAAAGCAGCGTATTTTTTTTCAAGCCATTCTTTAAATTTTTTCTCGCAATTAGGGCAATAGCAAACGAGCTTTTCCGCATCAATGGGTGAACGCTGTGAAAAGGATAGTTCCGGTTCATTCCAAATATCCCACATATGCAGGGCCGGATAATCTTTTAATTGTTTAACAATATGCGTTAAAAATTTGATCCTTTCATTTCTTGCACCAGGATGGTTATAACAGGGCCCAGGATGCCCGCCGATATTGCGGTGGCCCACAGCATATGGCTGAATGACATGTCCATTGTTCATGACCTGCCTGGCATCCGGGTATTTATCAAATAGCCAGTGTGGCGAAACGTCGAAAAGATTGTTAAGCGTTACCCTGATAGAATACTTTTCTGCCAGCTTCAGCAATTTTTTAAAATCCTCCAAATAAAATTCGTCTTCTTTGATGTGCGACCAACGCCATTGCACCAGGAATTTTACACTGTTGAAACCCATCTCCCGCATCTTATTGAAATCCTCTTCCCAAAACTCTTCTTCGGGTATGGGAGACCGGTAGTATGCAGTTCCCCATAGAAAAGGATACTTGTTTTTATCTTCATTCATACTACTGGTTTTACCGATGCCCGGTAAGGCGTCAGTGGTCCAAAAAAGGGCAGCCGTACCGAAGGCAGAATGGTTAATAAATTTTCTTCTTTTCATGCTAATGATAGGTTATGGCTATACTTTCTTTAGCTGCAATTTGAATGTCTTAATCTCAAACGGTCCAAGATCAAACCGAAAGGAATTACCTTCCGCCTTCAGCGGCTTTATCGCATCTTCTATAAGGCTGGCCTCCTGTACCGATTTTATGGGAAGGCGGCTTTTCAGCGTTACACCTGTTGTAGCATTGCCGGATGCCTCATAAAGCCTTACGATCGTAGAACCTTCTCGCCCCGGCTTTACAGCTGTAATCACCACATTTGGATGTGAGAGGTCCAGTAAGTTCCAGGTTTTGGGCAGTCTGCCATCGTGTAAACCCGTTTTGTGACAGATCAGGGCGTTATTAAACTCGAGCCCGTCCCTGTACACGCTGGCCTGTTGCCAATCTCCCTGGTGAGGCACCAGCGCGTAGTCAAACGAAAAAGATCTGTGCATTTGTAAACCAGTGTCGGAGGTCATCCCTTTTTCATAGCCGCCGCCGTAGCCATAGTTCTCAATCTTTGCAGAGCGCAACAAGGATAGCATCATCGTAGATTCGCTGGTAAGGTTGCCGGGCAGTCCATGATTAAGCAGGGCAAGCCCTTTTTTTCCATCACTATAATCGGCCCAGTTCTGAGCCGGGTATTCAATCGCCAGTGGCCTTTCGATTGCGCCAAAGGGTATTTCGTGCACGTTTTTCCCCTGGACTATAGTAGTGGGAAACATTACTTGGTACCGCGCGTATTTTTCGACGTTGTAAATTTTCGTTTTTATATCAATCCTGCGAATGCCCGCGTACATTCTTACCCTGGTCTCAAACTGGTTCTCGGTACTAAAGCCATGATTTACATAAAATTCAGCATACACCGGCCCCTGGTGAACGGTGCCCTTCACGCCGCGATACTGATTTTCGCTGCTCAGCCGCTCCTTAAAATCGGTGGGTGGCATTTGCGTGGTGGTTTTAGCAGCCATGCCATCCCTTAAACTCTGGTAAAGCTCCCAAAAATCACCCCCGTCATATTGCCGGGAAACAACGTTGCCTTTTCCCTTCAGTACCTCCCATTGATTTTCCTTTACTACCAGGCTGGTCATGGCACCAGTGTACCAATCAAAACTAGCTTTATAAAATTCGTTTTCTATTTGTGCTGTTTCCTTGTTTTCTGATGAAGGCGCATTTATTGAAGACACGATTTTCAACGGGTTAACATGAAAAACCGCATAACCCATTGCAGGAAGATCCTTTGCAATGAAGATAATTTTTGCTGTGCGCAAAGCCCCGTCATCATACCTTTCTGCGCTAAGCACCTCCACAGGTATGGCCTTGCCATCAGGGCCAATTACTTCAATATCTACAACTCCTGCTTTCGCAAACCCGATATTCGTTTCCACCACATCAGAACGCTGCCAACCCAGTGAATTAAAAACCACCAGCGGAATTTCCCCGCCGGTCGTATCCACTATCTTTACAAGGTCATCCAGTCTGTTCTCTACAATTGTTTCACCCACCTGTTGAGAAAAATCATACCCGCGGATCGTATCTGCATAAACATGATCCGTCATTACCCCAGACATAAGATCATGCGCCTGGTTAAATAAAGTGGGTTCCCAGGCCTTCCACACATCTTCATCCTGCGTAGGCATACCCAGCAAATTATTAACGGCGCCCAGCTTTTCAGCATTTAATAAAAGGCGTTCCACATTTCTAAGTCGTTGTTTGAGTTCGATACGCGTGCTGTATACGCCTTGGAAAATAGGGTTGAATTCCCCTTTGAAAGTAATGCGATCGGTACGATTTACCATGGTTGCTTCGTACTCTGTGGGCACGGCGAATTGCAGGTTAAAAGGACGTTCCTGCTGGTTACTGAATTCCCTGACCATTAGGGGGAGATGTTCCTGCGGATTTTCCACATCCCATCCGGCAAGTCCAACCCTGTCCTTACCCTTACCGGTATTCGCTGTCAGAGAATCAAATTTCTTCCGAACGAAGCTATTAAAATCGGGGAGGTTATTTGGTACGCGGGCCATAATGACATAAGAATGGGGCAACCAGAAGGCAGGTAATTTTGTACCATCCAAACCCTGCCAGAAAAATTCAGATGGCATTTGCTTGTTGGGTACGCCCCGCACAAACCAGAGTGATTGATAGCCAGCAAGTTTTAATATCTGTGGCATCTGAGCGCTGTGCCCGAAAGTATCGATTCCCCAACCCACCTTCACATCCACGCCCAATTCGTTTCGTAAATAAGTTTTACCATACAACAACTGTCGTACAATCGATTCGCCGGAGGGTATATTGGTATCATGCATGGTATCAGTACCACCGACGATCTCCAGCCGGCCTTCCTTGATAAACTGGCGAAAAGCCTTGCCTTCTTCTTCATACCGTTCGATAAAAGGTTTGATATAATTCACCTGATCAAGCGTGAAACGATATTCTGGATAATCTTTTAATAATTTTAAGGCGGTGATGATATGAGGCAGGCCCATTTCAAGGTAGGCCTCGCGTGTTGCAAATACTGCACCTTCCCAATGATTATGAGGGATCACGTGGAATGTGTCAGAAGGAACAGGGTTACATGGCAAACTTAATTTTTTTCGGTTGCCACTTTCGGGAGTTGGAGAAAACGTAGTTAAAAAAGCACTGGCTTCAAGCGTGCCCAATACACCAACGGTAAGGCTTGCAATAAATTTACGCCGGGCAAAAAGATTTTCTTCGTTCATAATACATTTTTTTTAAATTAATTTGAATATAGTCCTTTACAAACCTGTAAAATAGCCTTTCATGTAATTTAAAAATACACCTGTTTACTTGTATATACAAGTAAAATTACAAGCTGTAAAAGTCTTTTATTTTATATTACCCGGTCATTGCCACCATCCACAGGAATCTGGGCGCCTGTTGTTTTTGCGAAAAGTGATCCGCACAATTCAATGGCCAGTTCTGCTACATCGGCACTGGTGATCACGGTTTTTAAAATATTATTTTTCTTGTATTCATCAATTGTAAGGCCATAACTTTTTGCACGGGCGGCTAACACTTTTTCGGACCAGATTCCTGTATCAAAAATGGCATTTGGATGAACCGAGTTGATACGGATACCATCCTTTCCCCATTCCAGTGCGGCCACCCTGGCAAGCTGGTTTAGTGCTGCCTTCGAAGCTGAGTAGGCAGCTGCCCCCGGTCCGGGCGCCGCCACATTTTTGGAGCCAATAATAACGACCCGGCCTCCGTTGGGCGCCAGTTTCAAAAGAGGATGAGTCTCACGGAGAAGTGACAGATTTGCATCGAGGTTGATATGCATTACGCGCTGCCAGTCAGTTGTTTTTAATTCTGCGATTTCCTGACTGGGTGGAAAAACGCCTGCATTCAGCACCAGCATATCCAGTCCGCCAAAGCTATTAACCGTTCTTTCCAATACTTTTGTTAAAGCGGTTTCAGATGTTACATCACATTCAATTCCTAAAAATCCATCCTGGTTAAAAACACTTTCAACCGCAGGGTTTAGATCGATCCCTACTACTGCAGCACCTCGCTTTAATAAAGAAGCTACGCAAGCCTTCCCTATGCCTGAGGCCGCGCCAGTAACTAGTGCCACCTCACCTGAAAAGACCGGCGCCTTGCCGGACTTTAATATTTTTGCCTGTTCCAGTTCCCAGTATTCAACATCAAAAATATCTTTTGCTGATAAAGCCCTGTATCCACCAAGGGCCTCGGCCCATTGAATGATATCCACCGTATGATGATAAATATCTGCAACGATCTGTGCATCTTTAGCAGTTTTTCCGATGGAACATAAACCCAGCTCAGGGTCGAGGACTACGCGGGGTGCGGGATCAAGCATCTTTTTTTTATCTTTTGCAAGAGGTGCGTTCTTTTTAAAATACGCTTCGTATTCAGCCACATATTTATTTACATCTCTTCCCACCAGTGGCAGCCTTTTGGTTCGAATCACATGATCCGGGGTTGCTGGTCCCTGCTGTGATATGACCGATAAATCAGACCGGCCACAAAATTGCATTACTTTTTTATCGGTGAATCTTTTCACGATTACAGGAAAGCCCGCCACCGTTGCTATCTCCTTTCGCAACCTTACAATATCCATCATTACATTCCCGGATTTTACTTCGGCGGATTCATCAAGGCTAGTATTTTCTTTCAAATAATTTTCAGCAATGGCAACCAGTTCGATCATCCTGTCGTAGGATTTTTCCGCGGTATCGCCAAAAGAAAACACACCATGGTTCAATAATATGATACCAATCTTATCGGGCGTCAAATCCGATTTAAGATATTGCGCGCAGAGTTTCGACAGATCAAATCCCGGCATGATATACGGAATGTACACCACCCGGTTACCATATAATTCACGGATGATTTTTTCACCGTTAACCGAATTTGAAATAGCAATCAGGGCATCGGCATGCGTGTGATCAACAAACCGGTAAGGCACCACTGCGTGAAGGATCGCTTCAACAGAAGGCACGGGTGCAGAGGACTTTGTAAGGTGTGTAACCAACTCATTTACCATAGCGCTATCAGACAGGTTGTCCAATTCAGAAAGTTTGCGGAGATGGGCAGAACGAACCGGTGAAAAGCCTTCTGCCGAAATGGTTTCAAGGTCCCAGCCGCTTCCCTTTACATAAAGGATCTCTTCCTCTTCGCCTACAATATTTTTTTCCAGGATTTTTACGGAGGTATTACCGCCGCCATGCAGCACCAATGACTTATTTTGTCCCAATAATCGCGAGGTATGAACCCTGGCTTTGATTAATAGTTCATTTTCAACATTCGACATAACTTAATTATGGTTTTGATTTAATTATTTTATAGCATTTTATTGCAAGACATGCTATTGAGTTTAAACATTAGTTAATTTAATGATTATACTATTGAGTCTATGTCTTTAGCAATCCGGCTCCAGAAATATTTATGATGACAATAAATTATTATACATTTTATAATGCGAAAGCAAGTAGTACATTTTTTTAAAAAGATGAAATTACCAAAACCGGCATGTCGAAAAAACGATTTTTGAGTTGGCCGGGACAAGCATTCATCAAATTTTTATAAAGATAAATAAAAAAAACTTGTATATACAAGTTTTTTTTATTTATCTGTGCTGAAGGCTTCAAATATTGCCCAGTTTATAGGAAACAGGTTGAAAAATGTGGCATTATTTAATGAACAGCGCGGGAGGGAAAAAGAAGATCGTAAAAAAATAAAACTTTTAAGTGAGCTGACTGATACCAGTCACCCTGCAAACAAATCTTGCTGAAGGTCTTGACAGGAAAGAGTTTGATTAAAAGAAATCGTCCAAATAGTAATTTTCTGTATAGCAATATAACCAGGAATAAATATTAAGATCGCGAACATTTGTGTTCAATTTTCTTTTCATGTGAACGATGGGTGTATTCGCATTTATTTTCAACAGGTTGCCCTTTTCCTTGCCGGCGACAGTGGCCCAAATCTTCTGTTCACCTCCCGTTACTTCGACATGGTAATATTCTTTGAGCATTTTTAGAAAGGAGCGGTTCTCCAGGTTCCTTGAAGTAAAACGCAGCAAGTTAAGGTTAGTGATATAGGTCTCTTCACATAATATTGGTTCATTATTAATATAACGCAGCCTGCTAAAAAAAAGACACCCGGCTTTTTGTTCCACATCGCTTAACGAGAAGAACAGTTCTTTTGGCCACTCCTGCTTAACCGGCTTTTCAAGGATCACGGTTTTTAAATTCTGATCGCCTACACCTGCAGTTACACCTCTAACAGACAAGATACCCAAGCCACGCCGCGGTTCGGATACGATACTGCCTTTTCCCTGCTGGCGTATAATATACCCCATATTCGTCAACCCAGCCAATGCTTGTCGTACAGTCGGCCGGGTAGTATGATATGTTTTACAAAGATCATTTTCAGATGGCAGCAATTGTCCTTTTTTATACCCGCCATCATCGATTAGTTTTTTTAGATCTTCTATTAGCTTTTTATACAATGGTGTAGTTTCTTCCTTTTGCATTTTTATTACGTGTTTTGGTTAGCGTTTACAAAAGTAGGTTTTTATTAATATCCCTCAAGAACCTGGACTTTACTTTATTTACTAAAATTCAGCTCCAACATTTCCGGTTGATCCATGGTTGCCCTAACCCAAAGTGCCTTTCCATCCCATGCATACTCATCTGTTGAAAGTGCCTTGCTTCCCAATCTTACTCCCACTAATTTAAGGGGGATATTTTTTATTTCAAATACCGGGTTCACGCACCACTTATCGGGCTTGATCATAATGTTGATCTTGTTACCGGTTGCAATAAGGCAGAATGCCCGTCGCTCCCAGGAATATATTTCAACATCCGGTTTGGCACCTTTGAGTTCCAGTAAAGCAGGTTGTGAAAAACTCCAGGCAGTGCTTCTCAATATTTGATCATTGATATCCGTCATGCCGATCAGCCAAACATAGGTTTCTTTTCGCATGGTCTTTAAAACACCCAGTGCATCTTTGGTTTGAAGCACCGTGCTGTGCAATGGTTGCGGCCGCTTGGCCGCCCAGGTCAATAGTGAATTGTGAGAAGGACCGCTCCAGATTGATTCATTGATAGCGCGGCCCGTTTTGAATCCCTGGCTCAAGGGCCAATGTCCGCCCCAGTAAGCCGGCGTTACCACCAATCCCTTATCATAAAATGGTTTAAATGCGTAAGGCTTTTTTTTGAGCAACGGGTTAAAACTAAATGCCGCCATTGGTTCATTCTTATGCAGCTTCATGCGATAAATAGCCGGATCATCAATGCTTGTCCAGGATGTATCCGTTTCCGGTAAACTGATCTCAGCCCTAGCTCCTGTGTTCAGCGAAATAATATCCATTGGCTTCCCTGGCATAACGTCAAAAGGTAGGGCCGCCTGTGAAGCAAGCAGGATGAATTCAGCAACTTCATATTCCGCTTCGGGTATACTCGTGAGCGTTAGTACGCGCGTACCAAAGCCATCAGGGTAAAAATAGTAATCCTCCTGTGCAAAATCTCCATTCACCTTATAATTGAAATCACAGGATTGATAGTTCCACCTAACATGTACTCTCGATGCGGTAGACTCCACGATCTTTACGCTTCCATACCTGAGTTCTTTGTCCATCAGTGGTTCAGGACAATCGGAAAAACCAGTATTGGGAGAAATACGTTCCGCCCATTCATAACTTAAGCCTGTGTTATAACTGCTGAGCCACATCGGGATATAACTGGAACCCCTCCAGAAAACCCATCTTGATCCGTTCGGCAAAAATATTACGTAATCATTTTTGTCTGCCGTCCATGCATTTGCATAACTAAACGGGGTATTTTTTCCATTTACAATATTAGTGATGGGCGGGTCGTAGCGCAGCTTTGTTTTTACGGCACCAAACTTTAGCCATTCCTTTTTTGCGGGAACAACCATCACTATGATTTGTTTTGTCCAGAGCTCTTTGCCCGTTGAGTTGGTTACCGCAATGGTTAGTGTATCCTGCTCTGCGGTGCCTGTATATTTTGGTAGCGACACTTCTGCCAATTCTTTTTTACCCTCGTTTAATAGGACCGGTATACTAACCTTTGCTTCAGGCGCCGATGCATACCAGGCTGTTGCTCGCACGGGCAAGGTTTCTGTTAACCTATTCAGCATTGCCATTTTAATAATCGATTGTTGCCCAGTAGCCAGCAGTAGCCAATCTGCAGGAACTAAGATAGCGCCGAGATCAACAGGATTGATTATTTTTTCCGGTTGAGCAATCGCATCAATTTCCAACAATGGCAAACTGAGTGTTTGTCTTGCGAGCTCTACCGGGGCTGCAGTTTCACTGTTTAAATATATAGCAACCTCGTCCGCATTTGTTTCCATCGTCTTCCTGCCCCGGAAAGGAGTAGAATCCGACAGTAAAACATTTTGCCGGCTTACTTCTTTTCCTTTTAAAAATCCAACCAGCTGTAATTTTCCATCGGGCGGTTTCGGAGAATTGAGGACAATAAGTATGTCATGGGAGCATCCTACCCGGTCCAGGTGAAATGGCGGCCTCCACGGATGTGTTGGCTCAATGCTCAGGTGAACAGCTTTCTTACCTGACTTTGTTTCATTAGCTGTACCCTGCGCGCAAGCGATTTCGGTAAGCCCTGTCATAACCATAAAAATCATAGCAGCAATCGCGATAAAACTGCCCATATTCGGACAAAGGTTTTTCTTTCTCATAAAAATCATTTTTTGTTTATTTTTGATTAAAAAGTAATATTACAACATGTATAGACAAATTTTATTAATGCATCTTCAGGTTTTACATCCGGACTGGCTTTCGCATATTCCTTGGCACGCTCGATGTCGGCGATCACTTTTTGTACTATCTTTTCGATCGCTTCCTTCGAAATAATTTTTTGTTCGAGTAGATAATTTTTTTAGGTTGGTCACCGCTTCATTTACTTTTAATACATCATTGCCATCGACCACTTCTGCAGGTATGCCATACGCCACTCCCCGTTCTGCAAGGTCCTTGATGTAAAAAATCTGGTTGATATGCTTGGAAGCGCCGTACAAATTATTTTCACAGGCAAATATTAACGGGAGGTTCCAAATCGCTGCTGCATTCATGGCTTCATGAAAGGCCCCGTCTCCAAAAAAACATACTACCACTTTGTCCGTCTTTCTCATTTTACAGGAGAAGCCGACCCCCACCGATACTGGCATCCCAACGGCTTTAATCACAATGGCAGAAAGGGTGCCTACCGTAATATCTCCCGTTTGTATGGCACCTCCTTTTCATTACAACAGCCTGTGGATTTGGCAAACTTCTCCGCCATCATGGAATCCAGGGAAACCCCCTTGGCCAAACAATGCCCAGCGGGCCGCTGCGTTAAAGTCATGAAATCTTCTTTCCTTAAATCGTATAACATTCCTAATGCGCTGGTTTCCTGTCCCTTGGATTGATGAATGGTTCCAGTTATCACACCTTCTAAAAAAATAAAATAAATTTTATCCTCGTAATTTCTTAGCAGGAACATCTGTTCATACATACCAATAATCATCTCCTTGTATTCTGTAATAATTCAATTATAGTTAAATATTGTTTCAACTTTTATATACAGGTTATATTTATTGGTAGCTGATTTTTTTAAAACAGCATGTTCGTTTTTAATGATCAGTCAATCCAGACGGCTCCACCACGATATTTTCAATGATAAAATATCGTTAAAGCCGCCCTTGTTATCTATGATCTTATTTATTATTATTTGATGATAACGTATCGTTCGGTTAAAGCTTTTCATTTATTTACGTTTGCCGCCAACGTAGTTACTTCCATTAGGATGGTCAAGCGCTTTTGTTGAAAGTGTAACAGGAATATAATTAAGTTTATACAATGCCTTATTCTGGTAATTACCGGTAGGATAAAGAAAACACTTCACAGTATTGGCATCGACACTCGTTTGAAACTTCTGCCCGATGATCGGTACATACCATCCCAATTCTTCCGTGTCGAGAGTTTTAAATTTCGTCCATGGCCCCCAGGGATGAGGCGCTTCGTAAAAGTCATTGATCGTTCTTGGATCCGTTCTTAAATTATAGGTTGTATAATGCCATACGACCATTAAATAGCGCTTTAAGCCATTGATATAGGTCATGCCCGTCATACTGCAATTATTTTCATACTCCAGTATTGGCTTCGCATTGTCCATATTAGCTGACCAGCTTCCATCCTGCATTCCATCTCCACCTGTATAAAATGTCCAGTCGCTAGCGCTTAGTTCAGGAAGTTTGCTCTTCAAAACTCGGCCGATTATATAGTTATCCCCGCTTTCAAAATGACCGTTGTTGGAAACCGCGTAAACATATTTTGCTGCATTATCCACCGCGCCTTTACCATCTTTACCATGCCAGACAAAATAAGGTGCACCAAACCTTTTCCCTGGAAACATCGGGCTATCATAATTTTCTTTTTCAGACCTTGTCCATGTTGCACCATTATCCAAAGATTTGATGATACTGGAGCTCCGGAAAATATGACGGTTCTTGGTATCGCCGGATTGCTCGGGGTAAAGACACCTTGTTACAAACATGTATAATACTCCATTCACACTATACGAATTCATTGTCTTCCAACTTGCTTTGTCAGGACCTTTTTCACCTGCAAAGCCATACTCATTCATGGGATTGATTGTAATTCCTTTTAACTGGTATGGATCATTGCCTTCAAGTTTTCCAAACGCCAGGTTATTATTTTTACCCCCAAAGCTGGAACCATCGTCATTGCCGGAATAGAGGTGCCCGTCTTTCCCCCAGGTAGGCGCCCACTCGTCTCCTACACTATTGCTTATTTGAAAATAGCTGGAGTCAAACCTGATATCTGCAATCGGCTTGGTTTGCGCCGTGGCATTTATTGTTATTATTACAACTACTAACAGCGTAGATGTTTTTTTAAAAAGTGCTGAAACAATTTTTTTTGGGAACATGATTGATACCTCCTTTTTTAATTTAAATTAAACGTTGATGAATTACATTGCGTATTAATTAAATGCGTATAAATTTTATTCAGCGGAAGATGCCACACGAAAACCCAGGGTATGGTAACTCCGGCGGAAGCTGTTACCTGCCCGGTACGTGGGACGGCTTCCGGTATCCACATCATCCCAACTACCGCCACGGCGCACAACAAATACACTGGTTTCTGATCCTGTAGGATTTGTAACAGCCCCTGCCTTGTATTCGTCTAAATGATCACTGCACCATTCCCATGCGTTGCCGCTCATATCATACAGGCCAAGCTCATTTGCACGTTTCTGTGCAACAGGGTGCGAAGTGCCATTGCTATTGCCTTTAAACCAACCTGCCTCATTGATGTTGTTGTTACCACTGAACATATATCTTTTGCTTAGTCTGCCTCCGCGGGCCGCATACTCCCATTCCGCCTCTGTGGGTAGCCGGTATTTTTTTCCTGTGCGGTCGCTTAACCATTTGCAGTAGGCGATGGCTTCTTCCCAAGATACGCTGACAATTGGATGATCATCCTTCCAGCCCCATTCCGGCGCGTCAGGCATTTCGTGCTTTATATTATTGCAATAGGTTCTCCACTGCAATACGGTAACTTCAGTTTCTGCAAGGTTAAAATCGCTTAAGGTAACCAGGTGCACCGGCCTTTCATCAGGCTCGCCTATACCTCTTTCATCTCCCATATTGAAACTGCCACCGTCAATCTTTACCATTTTGGGGTCATCGGTTGACGGCATTAATACCCTGGCTGCTATACAAACCAGTAGCGTGATCAATAAATATTTCAATGGCTTATTTTTAGTAGTGTTAAATAGTGCTAAACATTCTGTAATTCTTCCGTTTATTCAATACAAAAAAAGATTTGTAGGTACCGCCGATTCAACCAATTATTCCTTTTTTTTTAAATATAAGGAGGGTACTATAAAAATAGACCCTCGTTTAACCAAAACATAAATTAAAATTTATGATTAAAACAGATTAAATAATCAATCAAAACAATTGGGGTGTTGTTTACATTTCCCCATATGTTTATTAACAAGTTTATTGAAATTTTCAAAATAAATTAAAACCATGTATTCCTAATTAATTAATATCTCCCCAAACCCATTAACTGTTTTATTATTTTTATTTTTAAAATTTTTGAGCTAGTCCGAAAGCTGTACCCGTTTATAAATTGACGTAACCAAAGTTTACTGTTGAATCATTTAGCCGGGTGGGTGATTGAGTAGTTGCATGAAAATACAACAGCTACTGATCATTTTACGAGCCCGAAAGCATCGCCGGTTCTTCCCAATTTTATTCCTCAGTTTACTCCTTCACAATATCCACCCGTTGCAGCTGGAAATAGTAACCCTTCGGATACTGTGTCCAGGCAAGCCAGAAAGACTTTCCATCGGCCGCGATCCATCCGGGCATGATCTGGGGCTGATAGCACTGGCCTTCTTTTGTTCCTCCCGGAGGTAACCATGCTTTATCCTCATGGATCTGTTTCCATGGGCCCCAGGGTTTTTCTGAAATCCATACACCCAGATAGGATGGCCTGGTGAACCAGTTTCCGGTGCTATCTGTGCCCACACCCCAATTGGCCATCATGTATACATTCAATCCCTTGTTGTATATCACGCTCGGGTGCCATGAATAAGGATGTTTCAACTTGTTTACATATCCTGTAGGAAAAACCTGTACAGGATTTCGGTCGGCTATATTTTTTGACCACTGCGCCTCACCATTTTCTTTTAGCGAAACAAAATATTCGTAAGCATCACGCTGCAACATTTTATCTTTAGGAACACGGAACATCACGAGCTGATTCATCTTTCCTTCACTGCCACCATTGGGTGAATAAACATAGATATAGCCATCTTTATTCTGCTCGTATCCCTTCCCCATCTGGAGCATCGTCATCAGTGAAAAAGCTTCATCCTGCTCATTAAAGAATACCATGTTGTTTTTATTGCGCTGGCTGGTTTCTTCAAAAATAACCGGACTGCTGCCATCCTGGTTTCTCCAAGTATGGCCAGTATCGGCGGAGTACATCAGCTTGGCGCCGACAAACTTCCAGGGTGGATCAACATACCACCTGTTGGGCGTTGACATAAAATGATAGATGAACGGACCTACACCAAGGATACCAAAACCATAATAGCGTTCCCTGGGTTTTTCCTTAGGCCCCGGGTGAGAACTGACCGCTTCGAACTTAAAATTTTGAGGGGTGCCAACCAACCGCCACATTTTCGTATTATATCCTTGTCCATCACATTGAAGTACATATTGGTTCCCATCGGAAGCATAGGTTGTATGCCAGTTATCACCTTCAAAATTCGGACGGCGAAAGATCGAATCATTCCTAAATTGAAGCTTCCATTTTTTTTGATTATCCGTAGTAATTATTTTTTTACTGTTACCACCCGGCTTCGGATCACTTATTTGAAAGGTTTCACTGTGCGATAGCAAGATAACAATCAGTGCTAAGGCAAAACAACCTGCAGACATTCTTATTTTGATGCTTTGCTTTTTAAAAATCATCATTTAATTTTTTAGATGAATAGCCCCCACTTTCAGGAAATCCCAAAGCAGGGGCTATTAGTAACCTTATTTGTATTCCGGATTTTGAGGTTTTAGATTGGGATTATTAATCATTTCCTGGTTAGGCAGCGGAAACAATAAGTGTTTTGCCTGTAATGGCTGATTGGAGCTTAGGTTAATATGTCCCACAAAAGCATCGAACCCATTGGTGGTCTCATTGTAAACTTTCCTAAGCCGTACCATATCAAACCAGGTTATATTTTCGTAGCAGAGCTCATGCCAGCGTTCCCTCCATACTGCTTCCCTGAAGCTGGCCTGGTTAAACGTACCAAGCTCAGGAGTAACCAGTTGAGCCCTGTCGCGGATTCTTTTTAATGCGTCATAAGCTGCCTGGTTTGGACCACCTACTTCATTCTGGGCCTCTGCATAATTCAGCAGCACTTCTGCAAAACGGATCTGGGGCACATTTAAACTACTGTTTTGTTGTCCTGGTTTACCAGGACTGCCATGCGCCGTTACATCAAAAAATTTAAAAATATAGGGTGCTCCGAGATTAAAGACAGCACCTGTACCATTTGTGAAATAACTGGTGTAAAAATAACCCTCCCGGTCTTTTACACGAAGGTCGCCGGCTTCAAAAGAATTATAAAATTTCAGCGTGGGTACTTCTGTTCCGAAAGTAGCGGTATAGGCCGAAATGGGCCTGAAGTTTGGGAGCAGGAGAAATTGATATTCATTATTTGCCTGAACGCTTGAAAGGTATTGGATCTGAAAAAGATGCTCAACCCTATTTTCGGTAGCCGTATTATGAATATCGGCATAATTTGAAAACAGGCCGGCCGTTCCCGGGGTTGTAATAACTTCTGCAGCTTTATCCGCAGCTAATTTGTAATATGCCCCACCTTTTTTTAAAGGTTCACCGGCCATTGTCAAGTAAACTTTTGATAGCTGTGCTTTAACCGCAGCCATTGAAACCCTGCCGGAAATATCCATCCAAGGTAGGCCGGAATTTTCAGCAGCAACCAGGTCCGCCACAATTTGCGCATACACTTTTTCCTTATCTGTACGTGAAGGTAAAAAATCTTTGGAGGTAGCCGATTGAGGGGCCAGGATCAGTGGCACATCTCCCCATAACCTCACTGCATAAAAATAAGCCCATGCCCGCAGAAATAAGGCTTCCCCTAGGATCCTCTTTTTTTCTGCGTCGTCCATGGGCGTAATAGCAGGAACTTTTGCAAGCACTAGGTTTGCATTCGCTATAACCTTATACAATCCGTTCCACCAGTTGATGACATGTTGGTTACTGCCATCATAAGCGAGGCCCAGCAGGTTATTCAAATCTGAGTTTTGCGCAGATTCTGTGGTAGCCGTTCCGGTGACCGCATCCAGCATCTGCCAGTTGATCGAAATAATATTGGCGCCGCCTGTAATAAACCTGGTGTCTGCATATACGGAGGCAATCGCTGCAGTTGCATGTGTTGGAATGGTATAAAAATTATCCGGCTGCAAGTTGGATGGATCCTTCTCTTCCAGGAATTTTGTGCAGCTGGATGAAATTAAAAGGGCTATTGAAAGAAGTACTTTGCTTAGACTTTTTACTATATTAAATTTCATAATGATTTATTTTATAAATGAACTAAAAGCCAGCCTGCAGGCCGATCATATAAATTTTAGGCCGAGGATAGTCATGAAAATTCTGCCCCTGTGCAAAAACGCGGTTCGCTTCAGAACCAAATGTATTGAGTGTTACTTCAGGATCACCGCTTGTGTATTTGGTAGCCAGGAAGAAATTCTGCGCTGAAAGCGTAAACCTGAGCTTGTTTAATCTTAATCTCTTCAAGGTGACCGGCGAAAAGCTATAGCCCACTAACAGGTTTTTTCCGCGTATAAATGATCCGTCCTGGATCCAATGAGTATCAACATTAGTAACATATCCCGCCCTTGTATCCCTTATCTGTGCAATCATCGTGTTTTGATTTTGGGGTGTCCATGCGTCCAGTACGGTGGTATAACTATTGGCAAGCGCCTGGCGATCCTCACTGGCATGAAAGGTTTGATCCAATACATCGTTGCCGTAACTATATTGCAGTTCAACGATCAGGTCGAAACTTTTATACCTGAAACTGTTCAGAAATCCTCCCCATCCCTTAGGGCTGCCGTTGCCGATTATCTTACGGTCAGCGTCTGTGATGGCATTATCACCATTTACGTCAAGATATTTGATATCACCTGGTAATAATTTAAGTCCATTGCGGTAGCTAGTGATTGTTGCAGCTTTTTGACTCTCTGCCTCGCTCCATGTTCCAAGGCGTACCAGACCCCAGAATGAACCCACCGGTTCCCCAATCCTGATAATGTTGGTTTGATTGGTGAAACCCGGTCCGCCTACGCCAAAGATGTCAGCGGGCGTTGCTAAGGACAATACTTTATTCCTGTTCATGGAGATATTAAAAGTAGTATTCCATGTTACGTTCGCGGTTTTGATGTTGACCGTATTCAGCGTAAGCTCAATCCCCTTATTTTCCATAGAGCCTATGTTTTTCCGGATGGTTGCATATCCGCTAGTTCGTGCAACGGGGGCATCGAGCAGCATATCGGTGGTTTTTCTGTAATAATAATCTGCTTCAAAGGTGATCCTGTTATTTAATAATCCTAGTTCTACGCCAATATCTGTTTGTGCAGTTTTTTCCCATTTGAGATCAGGGTTGGCCAACCGGTTGATACCGGTTCCGCCTACACGCGTATCGCTGAAGATACTAGCGTAGTTTGAGCCTAACACAGATAGGGAAGAATAGGAAGGTATTTCAGAGTTACCGGTTACACCATAACTGGTTCTTAATTTCAGGTTAGATATCAGTGAACTGTTCTTCAAAAAATTTTCGTCTGATACCTTCCAGGCAAGAGCGGCAGAAGGGAACATGGCATATTTATTATTTTGACCAAACCTTGATGATCCGTCCACGCGACCGGTAACAGTCAGCAGGTATTTATCTTTCAGCGTATAATTCACTCTGCCGAAATAAGAATTAAACGAAAACATGGAAGCGGAAGAGCTGTATCCCGGGTTGGTACTGCCTGCTCCTAGGTTATTATACAAAAAATAATCACTGGAGAAATTTGTAATGCTTACTGCGGAACCGAAGTAATTATTTTTCTGCCAGGATTGGCCCAATAAGGCTTTGATCGCATGACTGCTTCCAATACGTTTAGTGTAATTAAAATAATTTTCCAGCGACCAAAAGCCTTCCCTGGTGTTGGTTACACTGGCGCTGCCTTGCGCGCCGGGGTTCAGGGTTCTGGAAGTAGACTGTTGAATTCCCTGGTTGAGCACATTTGCTCCCAAGACCGTTTTCATTTCCAGGCCTTTGATCAGGCTGATATTTGAATATAAACTTGCCAAAGTTGTTTGGGACTTCACTATAAATTTCCGATCCGTTAAAAGATGGACAGGGCTCCAGTAGGCTTCTACGTTGGGATAGTCATTACTTTTTGAGAAAGTTCCGTCAGCGTATTTTACCGGTTGAAAGGGTAATCCTTCTGCAATATTGCGCATCACCTGGTAATCCTGGTCTACGATATTTTCATCCTGACTGTTATAACTCAGGTTACCCCCAACCTTCAACCAGGGTTTGATCTGGTCGTCAAACGCCATCCTGGCTGAATATCTTTTCAGGTATGAATTGAGAAGGAGTCCTTCATCATCGCGGTAGCCGAGACCAACAGAGTAGGAACTGGTAGTGCCTCCGCCTGAGAAACCCAGTTCATGATTTTGAGAAAGTTTGCTTTGGGTAGATTCCTTCAACCAGTCTGTTTCGTATAAGGGATTGCCATTGCTGTCAAAAACGCGAGGATCCTTTCGTGCCAAAGCGGGATTTCTGCTTAAATATTTTCCAGCATTCCAGCCTACTGGATCAAACTTTTGCATATTTGCATAAGCTAGGTCCTCTGTAGCCAGAAATTGCTTGGCGTTCAGTACATGAATTCTTTTAGGGCCGATAGTAGTGGTACCAAAATTGGCATCGTAGGTTACCTTTCCTTCCACATTTGTTCTTCCTCGTTTGGTAGTAACCAGTATTACACCATTTGCGCCCCTTGCTCCATAAATTGCGGTGGAGGAAGCGTCTTTCAATACCTCTACTGATACGATATCGGCTGGGTTTATATAATCAATGGCCTGGGTAGCCTGAACCTGGTTACCCACAGGCATTGCCACACCGTCCACTACATATAAGGGGCTATTTGATGTATTGATAGAACTGAAACCACGAATTCGCACATTTGTTCTTCCACCAGGACGGCCTGAATTGGAATTCACCTGCACACCGGCAATCCTGCCGGAAAGACCCTGTGCGAGGGAAGCCGAGGGCCGTTCCCTTAATTGAGATTCTTTTACCGTTCCCACCGAACCCGTCAGGTCAGATTTTTTTACCGAACCATAACCGATCACTACCACATCCCCAAGCGTTGAACTAGTCTCATTCAAAACAATTTTAAAAATATTTTGATTTTTTAATGGTACAACAGTCGTATTATAACCAATGTAACTGACCGTCAGCGAGCCTTTTTGTGATGTAACCTTGAGTTTAAACATACCCTGGTCATCAGTCAAAGTTTGATTTTTACCATCTGTCTCTGCTACCGTTGCCCCTTGCATTGGTTTGCCATTCTGATTCGAAACCGAACCGGAAATGGTCGTTGACTGCTGGGCACGGCTATAGGCAAATGCCAGGCATACCAACAGAAAGGATAAGAAGATTTTTTCTTTCATAAGTAAATTGATTAAGGTTATAGATTAAAATTGTTAAAGGTTTCATTTTAGAGTAATATGAACAATCCGAACTGGTTCCGTATTAGTTTTTAATTTAGGTTCTATTATTTAAATACATGTGAATTACATTTGGAACAGTTCTGTCCGAATAATGCAGGCAACATAATATTACTACACAGAACATTTACAAGGAAACGATCTAATCCCATAACAATCAACAATCGCTTTTACCTGCAACTGATCCGAAGCCATTTTGTAGAACTGATAATACATCTTCATTCATATAGTTTTTAAATTAGCAATAAAAACAGTAGCTACTTTCAGGACGTGCCAAAGAGAATATCTGCAAAATATTAACTACTGTTTAGTTCGTATAAGTAAATGTAGTACTTTATCTTGTATATACAAGATAAAATTAAAATATTTTTTTAAATCTGATTAAATCATAAACCTTTTTTGACTAAAATGCTCATTACCAATTAGTTACATAATATACAATTATTTTAAAAAAATAATAAAAATTAACTTGTATTAACATGTTTATAAATTAAATAACATTTTTTACATTTTAAACGTAACTGAAATACTATAAATCTTTAGGATGTATTACCAACGTTTTCATAATCATCTAGATTTTTTTAAACAGAAAAATTTAGGATTTTACTTTTGAACAATAATCAAATGGCATCGAATCGCTTACCTGTAAATATTGGTATTTTTTCCACTAATCTTTTATCTCCTTCTTTAGGTAATTTGGAAAAAGTATTGCAAATAAAATGGTATTGATATTATCCTGTTAAAAGAATAAAAATTTAATCAATGCTGCTACGATTAAATTTTTACCTGAAGGTGTTTTGTTGCTAATGATATGTCCCCCCACTAATTTTATTGTTTGGTACTAATCTAAGCCAGGAGGCAAAACTTTTTGCTGATGGAAATTTATGCAGGTCATGCCCCATGTTGGTCATTAGGCAAAGAACAGTCGTATGGCTGATGCCGGAAATGGCAAAAAGATCTGTGCGAAAATATTGATAAGCAAGCCGGGAAACATTTAATGCGGGAGCATGTTTTCTATTCTTCTTGCTATTTTCCTTTAACATCTTCTCTTCCTGGGGATCAAGAGTGGTTTGCTGGATATAACTTATTAATTTCTTTTCAATTTCTTAATCGCAGTCCAACAATGCTTGTTCATACACTTTGTAAAATTCCATTGATGTCCTTAATTCAAACAATAATTCGTCGCGCCATGATCCCTGTAATGCATCAGCAATCTCCTGCTGTGACTTCTTCACTCTTATGTCAACAAGGGTAGATAAGTGTTTTGGGTCCCGATTACCTGCTAAAATTGCTTCAATGATGTTTAACCCTGATTTGCCGACAACATCTCTATTGACAATGTCTAACCGGATATTCATGAGTCGCAATGATTTTTGCATTTTTTGAACATACATCGAGGCCTGCTCAATAAGATGCAGACGATGATGATAATAGGTTCGAAGTTCCTGGATAGCATTACTAAGAAGAAAGCTTCCTGATAACAGGCCAAGCGAGTGTAATTTCTGTATCCACATGCAATCTATAACATCCGTTTTACGGCCTTTTACATTTTTGGTCTGACTGCCACCTACCAACAGCACTTCAAATCCTGCTTCCTGAAGTGCGTTAAAAAGCGTCTGCCAATAGCTGCCTGTACTTTCCATAGCAATAAAAGTAACGCAAGCATTACGCAGGTAGTCAATCAGCTGCTCATGATCTTTGGTGTAAACGCCAAATTGCCTGACGTTTTCCCTTAGCTGATCAACAGCAACCATGTGAAAACGGGATCCAATGTCTATGCCTGCTGCATGTCCATTGATAACCTGAAAGGATAACTCTTGTTTTTACATAAATAATTTTTTTAAGAATAAACATCAGGGAATGTATTTTGATAATAAGATTTTTCTGTGCGGGATTCTCTAAATATGAGATCACCAATTAATTCATCAATTGCCTTCACAAATGCAAAGACATATACATTCCATCCCAAATTTCAGGAGGGACTTTATTTAAAGTGCCATTAAACTTCCAGGCTTATTTCTGAAGCTATTGATGAAGTTAAGAAAGTTGTCATACTTATTCAACGTAGCCCGCGAAGTCTATCAATTTCATGACGAGACAGACCGTTATGCGTAGTTTTTCTATTGTTGTGCATGAATTGGAAATACTATAACTTTTATAATTCCTCTTCGGCATAACAAATTACTCTACTTAATCTACTTTGTACTAATTCAGGGAATTTAATTCCATAATCACAAACACCTTTCAATTTTTGAACTAAAGTGGCTTTTACTTTTTTAGCTTTTTTGGCAATCGCAATTTGTCTTTCAAACCATTCAGTAACAGTAATACCTTTTAAA